>JADGBO010000081.1:0-6278 GCA_015231465.1 Desulfamplus sp. | reverse complement strand
AAAACACTTTTTTATGCGGGCATCTCCGTAACGGCTCAGTTTACCTGCCCTTGACGGTTTTGTTCCGCTCACAAGGGCATCTATTATCTGTTCAGCCTTTTTTGCTGCAAAGGCTGGAGTTGTCTCCTGATTTTTAAGGCTTGAAAGTTTCTTTTCAACATTGGTGTGTACATATACATTTTCTATCATAGTCCACCTTTGTTTAAAAAAATTGCTGACTGTCTGAATCTGGATTTTATGTGATAGATGGATAATAGATAATGGATAAAAAAAGCATTCTCAATTCTCAATTATTTTTATCCTGATTCAGACAGTATTGAAATTAAACAGTCCTGATTACATCAAAAGAACCTATAGCTTTTCAGATAACGGCCATGGCAGTCTCCTCCGGCATAAAGAAGCATGAAAGCCGTTAACTGAGGGCTAAGAGCAGCAGGAACCTTTGGTGCCGCAGGATGAACACCCGCTTGAGAGATCAAGATTGGAGCTTAGATGAAAACCGGCTCCTGAATACCCTACTTCAACGGGTTTTGCCTCATCAAGAAGGCTGTTGTCCATAATATACTCCACACAGCTGAATTCAAAAACAGCATCGCTCTCTCTCTTTTCATCAAGGGCCATGGCAAGCTGGGCTCCTCCGCATCCCTGGGTCAAAAAGATACGCACAGGCTGTATATCTTTGTCTGCGAAATATGCTTTGACCTGCTCCTGGGCAGGCTGTGTAACAGTGATCATGTTTGTACTCCTTGGGTTTATGTTGCTGTTGTTAAATATCGCTTAACTAAGTAATTTGGTTTTAAGTCAGTGTCTGACAAAATGCTTTGCGGGTCCAAGTTTTGCCACCGAGTCAACCACATCCCGGGCAACTTCGGCAAATTTCACCCCCTCTGCCGAGGATATCCAGGAAAAATGGATTCTCCCCTGTTCAACTCCTTGATATTCAAAAAAATTTTTCATAAGAATGAATTTTCTCCGTGCATAAAAATTTCCCGTAAGATAGTGGCAGTCTCCAGGATGACACCCTGAAATCCAGACTCCGTCAGCTCCATTGCGCAGAGCAGAAAGAATCATCTTGGGTGAAACACGACCTGAACATGGTATTCTTATAACCCTTATATTAGGGGGATATTGAAACCTGCTCACTCCTGCAAGATCCGCGGCTCCATAGGTACACCAGTTGCACAATATTGTTATTATTTTCGGTTCAAAATCCTCTTGGAGGTCAGAAACTTCCTTTATTTTTATTGTTTTACATTCAAAACCCTTTTGGGGTTCAGAATCGTCCTTTATTTTTATTGTTTTACATTCAAAACCCTTTTGGGCTTCAGAAACGTCCTTTAATGTCATCTCACTCATTGTTTTCTCCTAATTCATGGCACTCTCAATCATTGCGAGAAGCTGTCCTTCATTAAAACCCTTGAGTTTCAATGCTCCTGAACGGCAAGAAGAGACACATGCACCGCACCCCTTGCAAAGAACAGGATTTATCTCGGCTTTACCCCCATTTACTTTGCCGGCTTCCCGGCCGGAAACCCTCAAAGAGGGGGCATTGTATGGACACACTGCAACGCAGACACCACAGCCGCTGCATATTATCCCATTGACCTCGGCAACAGTTCCCTGGGTTTTAATGGTCTTTTTTGAAAGCAGCCTCAATGCACTCGATGCCGCAGCCCGGGCCTGGGCAATTGATTCATCTATGGGTTTTGGATAGTGGGCAAGACCACATAGAAATACTCCGTCCGTGGCAAAATCAGACGGTGCCAGTTTTACATGGGCCTCAACAAAGAATCCGTCTTCGTTTATGGGTACCTTGAAAAAACGGGCAAGCTTTTCATCTCTGTATGGAATAACGGCAGATGCAAGAACAAGAAGGTCGGCTTCAATAAGAACCGGCATATTTAAAACATGGTCAAAAACCTTTATTTTGATTTTGCCCCCACCCTCATTTTCCAGGCCCTCATTTTCTATGTCTTCATTTTCAAGTCCTTCATTTTCCAGGCCATCATGTTCGAGGCCCTTATGTTCCATATCCTCTTTTTCCATCAGAACTTCCGGTTTACCTGCGAGGCTGTATCGGATAAAAATTATTCCCTTCTCCCTTGCCTCCCTGTAAAGAAACTCCTTTTCGCCATAGGTCCTTATGTCCCTGTAAAGGATGAAGATATCCATGTCAGGATTTTTCTCTTTAAGGTGCAGGGCGGAAACAATGGAGTGGGAACAGCATATCCTTGAGCAGTATGGCCGCTCCGGCTCCCTTGAACCAACGCACTGGATAAATACGGCACTGCCGGCCGATGCCGTCAAGGGATCATCGTTTATAAACATCCTGTCAAGCTCCATGCCGGTTACGATACGTCTGTCCCTTCCGTGCATGTACTCGGCGGGCTTAAGCTCCGAGGCTCCGGTGGCCACTATGGCCACTCCGTGTTCAATGGTTGTTCTCTCCGAAGATGACGAGTTTATGGTTGTTTTAAAGTTTCCCACAAAACCTTCAACATCTTGAATCTCGGCACCGGTAAAGAGAGCTATGTTCTCGTGGGAGTTAATTTGTTCTGCGAGATTTTTCAACCTCTCCTGAACCATGGACCCGTCCGCAGTCTGATGGATATTTACGGCCTGGCCGCCAAGGTATGCTTCTCGTTCAATGATATTGACCATATATCCCTGGTCTGCCAGTGATTTTGCGGCACTCATGCCTGAAATGCCGCCGCCTATGACGACAACATTCTGGTCAATATTGAGATCAGCCTCTTCAAGGGGTTCAAGGAGTACGCTTTTGGCCACTGCCATTCTCACGAGATCCTTTGCCTTTTCCGTGGCCTTTAAGGGAGCATCTTTATGAACCCATGAACCGTGGTTGCGAATGTTGACCATTTCAAAGAGGTATTTGTTGATTCCCGCTGAAAGCAGGGTCTCCTGGAAAAGAGGTTCGTGGGTTCTTGGAGAGCATGCAGCCACAATCATACGGTTCAGGCCCTTCTCTTTGACGATCCTTGCAATGCCGTCCTGGGCATCCTGGGAACATGAGTACATGTTGGTGGCTGCATATTCAACATGGGGAAGGGTTGCGGCATACTCCCTTACCGCCTCCACATCAATTACACCTGCAATGTTGCTTCCGCAGTAACAGACAAACACAGCAACTCTGGGGGGATCACCTTTTATGTTGATCTCGTCCCGGACCGGACTCTTGCGGGTAAGGGTGTTTCTCATGGAAGCAAGGGCAGTGCCGGCACCCATTGCCGCACCTCCGGCCTCCACAACCGACTGGGGAATATCCTTGGGCCCCTGAATCGCACCACACACATAGATGCCGGGCCTTGTGGCAGCCACAGGGTCAAAAGAGGATGTCTTCACAAATCCGCCGGAAGTGAGGTCTATTCCCATTTTTCCTGCAAGTTCGCGGATGTTCTGTGAAATTTCCATTCCCACAGAAAGCACAATAATATCGTAAAGGTCGGTTATAACCTTGCCGGTCTCTTCATCAAAATAGTTTATAACCTCCCCTTTGGGCTCACCTTTCTGGCTGAAAACCGAATGGATTTTACACCGTATGAACCTGATGCCATGTTTCTCCCGGGCCTCGTTGTAACAGTTTTCAAAACCTTTTCCGTGGGTTCTCATATCCATGTAGAATATGGTACATTCAAGCAAAGGGTCATGCTCCTTGGCAATGATTGCCTGTTTTATTGCATACATGCAACACACAGAAGAGCAGTAGCCGTTTTTGCAGGTGTTGATATCCCTTGATCCCACACACTGAAGCCATGCTATTTTATGGGGATGGGCACTGTCCGAGGGTCTCAGGATGTGCCCCTGGTTGGGGCCGGAAGCAGAGAGATAACGCTCAAACTCAATGGATGTGACAACATCCTTGGAATTATCATAGTTGTAGATGGCCTTGCCGGAAGGGTTGTAGGGAGTAAATCCCGGGGCAAGAATAATTGATCCCACCCTAATGGTCAGATTTTTGTCCTTGTCATCATAGTTGATGGCACCGGCGGGACACGTTTTTTCGCAGATTCCGCATTTGCCTTTGGAAAGCATGATACAGTTTTCGGCATCAATTGCATACTTGAGGGGAACAGCCTGGGGATAGGGAACATATATGGCCTTTCTCTTCACAAGGCCGGCATTGTAGTCATCCTGAATCTTTTTGGGACATTTTTCAGTACAGGCACCGCAGGCTATGCATTTTGTCATATCCACATAGCGGGCCTTCTGACGAACATGCACCTCAAAATCACCCTCCTGGCCCCTTACCTCCTCTATTTCAGCAAGTGTTACAAGTTCTATGTTGACATGACGTCCCACCTCCACAAGTTTTGGCGACATTATGCACATTGAACAGTCATTGGTGGGAAATGTCTTGTCAAGCTGGGCCATCACCCCTCCAATGGAGGGTGACTTTTCCACCATATACACATAATAGCCGGAGTCGGCCAGATCAAGGGCAGCCTGGATTCCAGCGATTCCCCCGCCTGCCACAAGAACGGCTCCGGTAATATTTTTGTTGCTCATCTCGATCCCTCCTTATAACAGCCATGCCCTGGCGGGCACAACGAAGCATGAAAGTCCTTAACAGTCTTAAAAAAAGGAATTTGCATATAACGGTCATGGCGGCCCACCGCCACAATCGAAGCATGAAAGTCCCGGAAGCCTTAAAATATGGGGACTTTCATATAAAAAAAGCATCACTCCCGGGGAAGACCATGATCTTCAAGATCAGGGCCAAGATAGGTTCTCTCATTTTCGCCAAGTATTCCCATTGAGAGACATAGAAGGGTCCAGAGATGGATAACGTTATATTTTCCGTCATAGACGTGTTTAATATCTTCAATCTGGGCATGGCAGTTATGGCAAGGAGTTACAACATAATCGGCACCGGTCTGTGCAATCTGGTCAAATTTTATTCTGCCGTAGTTCTGACGCTCCTCGGTGTATCCTGCCTGCAATGCCCCTCCGCCTCCGCCGCAGCAGAAATTATTGGATCTGTTGGGATATATCTCCACAAAGTTATCCTCGCCCACAGCGGTTGTTACCACAAAGCGAAGTTCATCCGCAAAGTAATCGCCCAGGGATTTACGCACCACATTGCATGGATCCTGGACAGTAAATTTTATCTTCAAATCCTTGTTCCAGTCTGAATTTACAGGCAGTTTGCCCTCCCGTATCCATTTTGCATAAAACTCCACAATACTTCTGAATTCAAAGTTGTGGGGGATATTGAATTTTTTCAAGGCAGCATAAACAGCGTAAAACGAGTGTCCGCATTCGGTGTTTATGAATGTTTTGCAGCCAAGCTCATCAATTTTTTTTGACTGGGCCCTTACAATTTTTTCCCAGGATGGATCATCGGCAAGGAACATGCAGTAGTTCTCTCCGCCCCACATATCCGAGTAGTATGTCCAGTCCGCATCAGCCTTGTGAAGAATTTTCCACAGGGGAAGCAGTTCATCAGGCTCGGTCACCGGTTCCCGGGAGTTCTGATTCAGGGCATAAATTGCACCCTCCTTGTCAATGGGAGCCTGGAGATTTTCAAACCCCTCCTGCTCTCTGCACTCTTCGGCAAGGTCGTTCACGGTGAATTCAAAATCCTCAAAGGGCACTCCCATTGCTCCGCCACCGGATTTTACATGGTGATCGCAGGAACCCAGAATTCCTTTGGGTCTCTCTTCCCTGGGCCATCCGGCTCTCAGTTCAAAAACAAGCTGTGGAATGTTTATGTTCATGGGGCATACATCCTGACAGCGTCTGCACATTGTACAGACCCATGCCCAGGGGTGTCTCTCAAGTTCAGAGTCCATGGCACCGGTTGCAGGGCATCCGCTTGTACAGGCGGCACAGGTAAGACAGGCACTCAAATTGCCGTCATGGAGCATCTCCTTTAATCTCTCCTTGATTCCGCCTTTTTTCCGGCATTCATTCAGTTTCAACACATCAAGCATGATCAAAAAAATCCTTAAAAAATAATTGTCCATTATTATAGCAAGTTAAACCTTTTACACCAGGCCGGGTCTTCTGGGGGCTGCACCGGGAGTGTAGAGGTATGTAGCGGATATCTACAATGCAGACAGTTTTCCCACTGCTGCACCCGGGGTGTAGAGGTCTGTATGCTTTTAGTTCCACCCTGACACGGGGTGGTCATCACAAAGCCCTCAGTGATGATATTGTGTTGAAACAAATTTTGAAGGAGACATTGTTAAATTTCCCATGAAATGATGAAGCCTAGCAGCTTTATCCTGTAAATCCTTGCAATCTTGTAAATCTTGATT
>JADGBO010000080.1 GCA_015231465.1 Desulfamplus sp. | reverse complement strand
CGATGTCCTGCCTGGAGAGCCGCAGTACCTCATTGACCTGATCCACCCTGAGACCTGTCCGGTTTCCGTTTATATCCACTATGATGATGCGGGTACGGTCGTCCACCTCCCTCTCCTCAAGATCGAAGAGCCTTCTGACATTGATAACGGGAATCACATTACCCCGAAGGTTTGTCATACCGTCAATGAAATGGGGGGCCCTGGGAATATGGGTGATCTCGGAGATACGATTGATCTCCTGCACCTGCATGATCCGGATACCGTACTCCTCCCCGTTGATGGAGAAGGTCACCATCTGCTCCTCATCAATGCTTTGCTGGGCAATGGATCTCCCTCCGGTCTTTCCGGTTCCCTCTAAAGTATCAGCTGTCCTGGAACCCATATCCGATAGAAGTTCCCTGGTCTCGCCCGAGACAAGGGCAGACTCATCCATTATCATGATGAGACGCCGGCCATCATCAAGTTTGGCAACACTTTTAAGCTCTTTTTTCCTGGAAGCTGCCATTGCCGGGGTCTTGTCAATCACCGATCTTGGAATTCTCAGTACCTCATCCACCCAATCCACCAGAAAACCGATGGTCATGGTCTCACACTCCACAACCATGGTACGCTGATCTTCCCGTATATGGGCGGCCATACTCTCCTTCAACTCTCCAATGGTGCCCATGACAACCTTCAGCAGGGCCTGGAACCTCTCCCGGAGATGGTTTGTGGAATCAACGGATTTGCCCTCTCCGCCTCCACCTCTGCTCTCCATGAGTTTTAGTGCGGTGACGTAGAGTTCAGCCCTTTCCCGTTTCAGGCGTTTGGCAATTAGTTCCAGCTCCACACTGGAGGTATTGTAGCCCTCGAGCCAGCGGCCGAAAACCGTCTTTCTCGAGTCCAGATTACCCGCATATCTCTTGCCCGAATCCAGGGTACCCAAAAGGGAGGATGCCCACTTCTCCTCGGCTTCCATGGCCCTATCCAGCATGGCATAACGCTCGGAAATCAGGCTGGGCAGACCCAGAAGACCCCGCATGTCCAGTATGGGAAGAAGGTGGTTCCTGATGGTGAAAAGTCCCAGCACATATCCCGGCACATTGGGCACGGCACTTATATGACTCACCTTGAGGATTTCGCTCACCCGGGCAATGTCAAAGGCGTACTCATCCTGGGCCACCCTGAATGATACAAGCTGCTCCTCCTCGGTGCCTGTTCCCTCATCCTTGCCCTCCATGGCCCTTTCAGCCCTCCCCTGGAGCAGTGTTTGGGACGACTCCTGTTTTTTCACATCCACGGCAATGAGTTCGGCCAGGTTGAGCATCATTATCAGACGCTCCCCCTTGTTTATCTTTACCACACCGGTGAGGAACTCCCGATCTATTCCCCGGCACACGGCAGGCGGCGGTTCAATGGCCGACTCTTTAATTCTAAGCACTTCCCGCACATTGTCCACAAGAAGACTTGTCTGGACACCGCCGCTCTCCACCACAAGAAGACGGGTCTGATCCGTCACATCCCCTGCCGGCATGGAGAAACGGCACCTGGTGTCGATGACCGGCAGCACGCTTCCCCTTAAATTACATATTCCGGAAACAAAATCCGGACTCCTTGGAATCGGAGTAATATCAGGGAGCCTTACAATCTCCTTGACCCGGTTGATATCCACAGCAAACTCCTCTTCCGAGAGCTGGAACACCACACACTGGCCCTCATCCGATGTCCTCCGGGCATCATCGTGTTTATCCTTGATTCCGGCTCTATCCATATCTGCCATTATCAGCCTCCCATGTTCTGCATTTCATCGGCCTGGCTTGCAATATCCTCAATGGCTTCCACAATCTGCTCCATGCCTTTGTTGCCCTCTTCTGCGGCCTTTCCTGCCTCCTGGCTCACCTTGGATGCCTCTTCCGAGCCGTTGGCAATGTCCTCAACTGCCTTGTTGGCCTGCTCAAGGGCTGCAAGGGTCTCGGCAGCACCCTGGCTGATCTCCACCACACTCTCCTGGACTTCGGCAATATCGGTCTCTATGATTTCAAGGTTTCTGGTGGTCTTTCTGGAATTTTCAACCTCCTGGGCAGCCACATTGGCCGATGATTCAAGGTCCCGGGATACCACATTGATCTGCAACTGCATATTCCTGACCATATCCTGGATCTTTTCGGCATTTTCCGACGAGTCATTGGCCAGGGTACGGATGTCCCCGGCAACCACGGAAAATCCCCGGCCAAACTCGCCGGCCCTGGCAGCCTCTATGGAGCCGTTCACCGCCAGCATATTGGTCTGGAGGGCCACGTTGACAATCTTCTCCACAATCTTGTTGATCTGTACGGTGCTGTCATCAAGCTTTTTCACCTTGCCCACGGACTGACGGGAGGAAGCTGCACCCTTGTCGATGTTGGCTATGAGGGTTTCCACACTCTCCTTGTTCTTGACTATGAGTTCCTTTATATTTTCTATGGATTTCTCGGCATTTTCCGACAAAGAGGCCATGCTGGAGGCTGCCTTTTCAAGGCGTTCGCCCAGTTCACGGTTGTTTTCGGCAGCAGAAGCCTGGTTCTGGGCACCCTTGGATATCTGCTCAATGGCGGTCATGATCTGGGTTGCGGAATTCCTTGCCTCCTCAATGGCAGCAGAAAGCTCCTCGGCCGCGGCTGCAACCTCTTCGGCGGATTTCTGGGTGTCGGTGGAGTGCTTCAGGGCATCGGTGAGTTCCGCCAGATCCTCGGAGGCATTCTGCATCTCCACAAAGGCCCGGTTCTGCTCATCCACTCCCTTGGTGGCCTCCTCGGCTGCACTGCTCTGCTCCTCTGAGTTACTGGCAACATCTTCGGCTCCCCTTAAAAAATCCTGGGCACCTCCATTAACATCCCTTGAATTCCGGGCAATCTCATTAAAACCGTCAACCAGACTGTTGATATTGTCACTGATCTGGGTCAAATCCGTGGTTATAACTCTGGCCTTATCCACCTCTTCCAGGGCATCTTTGGTGGCACTGTCGATATCCTCCACCACCTGCTGCACCTGGGTCTGGATATCATCCACAACATTTCTTATATCCCGGGCACTCTTCTCGGATATTTCCGCAAGATTTCTCACCTCATCGGCCACAACGGCAAAACCCCTGCCGTGTTCTCCGGCCCTGGCCGCCTCGATGGCTGCATTGAGGGCAAGAAGGTTGGTCTGGTCAGCAATACGAACCACCGCCCCCACTATTTCACCTATCTGATCTGAATTTTTCTCAAGTTCCTTAATGAGCCGGGTGGACTCCTTGTTTGCTTCGGCATTGTCCATGACACCCTGGATCAGGGCATCAATATCTTCGGTTGTGTCACGGATAAGCCCCTTGAGGTTGTCACCCTTTTTAAGTGCCACGGCTGCCTTTTCATCCGCAATCTCTGCGGCTTTGAGTATCTGATTGATTGCCGCCCTGGACTCTTCCGCGGCTGCCGATGACTCTTCGGCTGCCGAAGATATCTGCTCCATGTTCTGGCCAAGCTGCTCCGAGGCTGCCGCTGCCTGGGCAAGGGAAGAGGTCATCTCCTCCACTGCTGCGGCAAGACGCTCGGCAATGGACTGTTGCCGGGCCAGGGTCCGGGCCCGGGCCTTCTCCTGGGCTGCCTTTTTGGCGTATTCCCGCTTTACTGCCATATCTTCATCCTGACCCGCCTTTGTTGTGATGCCTGTTCTCATGTTTTTCGGTTTTGCCAATGTTTTTGCCGCCATTGAAAACTCCTCCATTAAAAATTTATTTTTCTGGATGACTCAACTACTTAAATCTTGTATGGAAATATATCATACTAAAACCCCTTGCAAGTCTTTTGATGGTTATAACGGATTTGGGGATTGGGATTTTTGTCAAACTCCTGCACGATTTTGAGGCATCCTTCATATGCCCTCAAAGTTACTTTACACTTTTTAGAGCATAAACCCCAAAAAATAATCATACTCTCCGGAAAAATGTAAACTGATAAATGAAGGATGCCGATTTTGAGAGTCATTTTGTCTTGACGGTGTTGAAAAAAGAGAGTAGATAATTAGTCGTTTGGCTAATTAGAAAAATTAAGTGAAAAACCAGAGGTAAGATGGAGAAAACCCTTTTAAAACTAAAGGCCCTGGCCGATGGAAACCGGCTCAGGATATTCAGTGTACTGACCCGGTATGAAGAGCTGTGTGCCTGCCAGATTAGGGAACTTTTACAGGTCTCGGGGGCCACGGTTTCACGCCATCTCGGCATTCTGGTCACGGCCGGGCTTTTAAAAAGCCGGAAAGAATCCAGGTGGGTCTATTTTACCCTGGATGGGGGCTGTGACGGAGTGGATAACATTCTGGAGTGGCTGCTTCCCCGGCTGCAAGGGTCGGATCCGATTCAGGCTGATTTTGAGGCACTTGACCGGATCATGGCGGTGTCAAAAGAAGACCTTTGCCGGCAACAGCGGGAAGAGATGTGCTGTCCGCAACAAAAAGAGATCTGCTGTCCGGAACAAAAAAATGAACAAACTTAAAATTAATATCAACAAGGTGAACAAAGTGGTTTTTGGAATTTAAGAGAATATGTAGTGGTTTTTGGAATTTAAAAAAATACATAGTGGTTTTTGGAATTTAAGAAAATATATATTACATAATTTAAGGAGAAAATTAAACATGAGTTCCCCTGGTGACAATGATCGGAAAATGACCAGTCTGTTTGAACGATACCTGACGGCCTGGGTCGGGTTGTGCATTATTGGAGGCATACTGCTGGGAAAAATCGCCCCTGGACTGGCAAAGGCCCTGGACGGCATGGCTATAACCGTAAACGGTGCCCCAGTGGTTTCCATTCCCATTGCCGTGTGTCTCTTTTTCATGATGTATCCCATCATGGTGAAGATTGATTTTGCATCGGTGATCCGGGCGGGAAAAAGCGGCAAACCTGTTTTCTGGACCCTGTTCATCAACTGGTGCATCAAGCCTTTTACCATGTATGCCATCTCCATATTTTTTCTGGGGATTGCATTCAAGGGGTTCATCGGAGCTGAAGCCATGGATCTGGTGAAAATTCCCTTTGGCCTGGACCTGGCCGTGGGGGCCACCCATGGAGATGGGGTGGTGGTGCTTCACGAGGGGGTCAAGATGCTGGAGATTCCTTTGTGGCGAAGCTATCTGGCCGGATGCATACTTTTGGGCATCGCCCCGTGTACCGCCATGGTTCTGGTGTGGGGGTATCTGTCCCGGGGCAATGACGGGTTGACCCTGGTGATGGTGGCCGTCAATTCCTTGGCCATGCTGGTACTGTACGGGATTCTGGGGGGATTTCTCCTGGGCGTGGGCAAGCTGCCCATCCCCTGGCAGGCCCTGGTGCTCTCCGTGGGAATCTATGTGGCACTGCCCCTGGTGGCCGGCTACTTTTCCAGAATATGGATTATCAAGGCCAAAGGAGAGGAGTGGTTCAAGGAAAAATTTTTAGGGGTACTGACCCCGGTGACCATCACCGCCCTTCTGGTGACCCTGGTCCTGCTGTTCAGCTTCAAAGGGGATGTCATCACGGCCAATCCCTTGACCATCCTGTGGATTGCTGTTCCGTTGTTTATCCAGACCATCCTTATATTTGCCATCGGTTATGCCGGGGCAGTTTTTTTTAAATTCAACTATGCAGATGCTGCCCCGGCCGCCATGATTGGTGCTTCCAACCATTTTGAGGTGGCCATTGCCACATCGGTGATGCTTTTCGGGCTCTCCTCGGGTGCAGCCCTGGCAACCGTGGTGGGGGTATTGATAGAAGTGCCGTTGATGTTGATGCTGGTGGGGTTCTGCAAAAGGACCCGGCACTGGTTTAACGGCTGATCTGTTGTTTGCTCCAAATCCGAACTAATAAGGCGGATATGAATTGGGGTGTCAAAATCTGACATTTTCGGTTGCTCATTTTTTGACCATCTTGCCAATGGCAAAAATAACCGAACGGTAGAGACGCAATGCATTGCGTCTCTACATAATCACGATTTGTGCATCAAATTGTTTTTTAGACACCCCAAACTTGTCCATTTACCTCTCCATTCATGGAGAGGGGGGATGGGGGTGAGGTTATTTCGTACTCATTCCTTAGTCCTCATTCCTTAGTCCTTTAATATTATAAGCCCCAAAGAGCAAAATATGACAAACGTAAAACGTCCCCTTCAACACCGACTTGTGTTGCAAGTTACTTTTGGCTTGCTGATTTTTTCCATTATTGCTGCTATTTTCACCTACAGATATGCTTACAGACATCAGCTCAACTCAAATAACCAAGTTCAGGATCAGCTCATAGCAACAATTAAATCCCAGGCTGAAATTGCTGCATTTGTAAATAATGAAGAGATAGGGCATGAAATCCTTTCCGGTCTTCTAAAAAATCCCTTTTTAAAAGCCGCACGCATCAAATCCAATGATATAATGCAACTTGAACTCACAACTGAAAACAATGTGGATTTCTCCAGTGGTCAATCCTACCCTCTGCTCTCTCCGGTTGATGGTATAGAAGTGATAGGTTCTATAACTGTTGTCCAGGATGAAAGACATATCAAGGAAAACGCAACAGAAGTGTCCAAGACATTTACGTTGATAATGCTGGGACAGATTTTCATTGCTACTATACTCATAATGCTGGTTTCAAGGCGTGTATTGGGAATTCCTGTGGTAACTCTGGCTGATGATGTGAGAAGTGTAAAGCCTGGAAATAATTACCGCTTAAAAATACCACCAATGCACAGGGATGATGAGATAGGCCTGCTTTCAAGAAGTGTAAACCAATTAATAGAAGCTGCAGAAAAAGCTATTGCAGATGCAACCTCCTCACACCTTGCTGCCGAGGCTGCCAACCGTGCAAGGAGCCAATTTCTTGACAATTCCGGCGAAGGTTTTCTCTCCTTTGGCAAAAATCTTTGTATTGATCCCGAATATAGCCACGAGTGTATATCCATCTTCAAGGCAAACATATATCCTTCCCGCACTAAACCCGAAAGCGATGATGAAAACATAAAAGAGCGTGAAAATAATATAAAAAATTCAGATTTTTTAAATATTGAAGATGTTGAAACAATTGATGAGAACAATATCTGTGACCTGCTTTTTGGCATGGAGTCTTCCGATGCAAAACAGCGTTTTAAAAAGAATATAGAACTCATTTTTAATGAATCCTGTGAATATACAAGGGAACTATATCTCTCGCTGCTGCCCGCATCCTATTCCATCGGTGAAAAATTCATTAAAGCCAGGTATCACTTTATTGCCGATAATAGCAAACTGATGCTTATTCTCACTGATATTACACGGGAAAAACAACTGGAAAAACATGTTCAGACAGAACGCAGCCGCCTGAAATTTGTGATTGCGGCAGTCAGGGAACCCAGGGACTTTTTTGCCATACTTGATGATATTGAAAACTTTAAGACAAAGACTCTTCCCTCTCTTTCATCAAAATATGAAAAAGAGGCAGACAGCCGAACAGATATTATCCTTGAATTGTATCGTTATATACATACATTTAAAGGAGTTTTTGCCCAACAGCAGTTTCTTCTCTATCCGGATTTTCTCCACGAAATGGAAAACAGGATATCATCCATTAAAGATAAGATATTAAACCTTCATGGTCGGAGTCCGGCCACCCCTGATCATGAAAATACGGTATCTGAGATGAAACAGTTTACCAAAGAGTTCACCTTGGAAAATATACTTCAACAGGATATTGCCGTTATCAGTGAATTTCTTGGAGACGAGTTTATGTCCAGGAAGGGTAATGTAATTATCAGTCAAGGGCTTGCATTAAAACTTGAATATATGGCAAATGCTCTTCTTGAATCCATGTGTAATCAAATTGACAAAGAGATTGTTGATATACTTGAAAAAGCCCGCCGGCTTCGATATGTCAATATTAAATCCCTGCTAAAGCCACATGTGGAAGGTACAATGCAGCTTGCAAAACGTCTTGGAAAAGAGATTACTCCCTTTGATATTGAGGGAGACGATATTCTGGTACATCCAGATACCTTTTCACCCTTTACCCGATCGCTGGTCAATGTGTTCCGCAACGCCGTTGACCATGGCATTGAGACGGCAGAAGAACGGATTGATTGCAATAAAAGTGAATATGCAACCATTGACTGCCGGGTTAAACTCCAACAAATTGATGCTGCCGCCGGCACTCCGGTTGATGCTACCGCCGGTACTCCGGTTGATGCTACCGCCGGTACTCCGGTTGATGCTACCGCCGGTACTCCGGTTGAACTACCGCCGGCACTCTGATTGATGCTGCCGCAGGTAATCTGATTGATGATATCACCACTATTCCGCCCCCAACCATAAAATATTCCACGAATAAAATAGTAATAACAATTACCGATGACGGCAGGGGCATCAATCCTGAGCAACTTCGAAAAAAAGCCCTCCAAAAAAAGTTATTTTCAGAAGAAAAAATCCAATCGATGAATGAAGATGAGTTAATGCAGTTAATTTTTATGAGTGATTTCAGTACAAGAAATGAAGTCACAAAAATGTCTGGCAGAGGAATGGGCATGGCTGCTGTGAAACAAGAGCTGGAGAAACTCAATGGGAATGTTAAAGTTAAAAGCCGGCCCGGCAAGGGAACTGAATTCCTGTTTTATATTCCTTTCTCGTAGATGATCAAGCCCGATTTTATTAACTCAAATACACAATTTACTGCCAACGTCATTGGCCGCCAAGGGTTGCTGGATGATGGGCTGATTTTTCAAGGGTTGCTGGATGATGGGCTGATTTTTTGAAGCATATCAAAATTGCATAGACATACCATCATCCCATTCCAGGGAATCAGTAAACTTGGTGACAAGGCCTGGCGGAAACATCCTGAGCTGATCTTCATTGAATTTTAATTGCGGCAGTCGATCAATTACCAGTTTTGCGACAGCCAAAGCCTGTATAGCATCTCTGTTTTTTTTTGCAGGCTCCCTGTCATCTCTCCGGCTTACCCAGAATTTATGCAGTGCAAAGGCCCGGGGGTCGGGAACAACCATTCTGGCAGGGATCCCATCATTTCCTATCACAACCTGTTCAAATTTCGGAGAAGAGAGAAGCCAGGACAAATTCATGACCTCCACCGCCATAAGATCATCCTCCCCCCCTATCCTGTCTCTTTCCTTGACTGTCATTTTTGAAGGCATGGCTTTCAGAAGATCAACCATATAGCCATCTTTATTCACCACACAAAATCGCTGCTTCTGGAATATCCGGAACGTTTTATCGGCCTTGCACAATACATCAATAAAATCTCCGGGATCACCATCTTCTTTAATCGCCAGCATCAATCTTTTCCTGACATCCCAGAGAATATCCACATCCATGGTGGCAATGAGGCCTGAATCAAACCGCACTCCTGCAGCAGCTTCATACGCATAAAGTGCATTTGTCCCCAAAATAAGCAGATGATCACCCAACAGCTTTCTCTGGTCCAATTCACGGAGAATTTTGGTGACAATGTCAGGAACCCTGTTTATTTTGGCAGCTTTACAATACCTGGCACATTCAAGAATTTTTCTTTTTATGTTTTTAAACTGTGTTTTGGCTGCAGTGCCATTCTGATGAAATTTTTGATAAATGTGTTCTGTTTCCGGTGACCTTGGGCCCAGACTCTTCCCTGCACCATACCCTCCCCGGGAACGGAAAAGGTACTGCTTTCCTTTTGCTTTTTTCCAATTAGTGTGGAGTATGAGCACTTACAACTCTTGGGTTTTCCATAAAAAGACAAAAAAACAGAAAACAAATAAAACTATCTGAATTTAAACAATTTTTTTGTTAAAAAACAAGGGATTTTTTGGCATCCTTACATTTATCAGAAATGTTCTCTGTGTCGCACATCACCGGAGTGATTCCCGGCAACTATGAAGAACGAGACCATGTTTTCGTTCTGCTGAGTGCGTTCCGGCATATTTTCATTTTTGTTCCAAAAGTTCAATGACAGGATATGCAATGATTGAATAGATGGGTTTTATCCCATTTTTAACCTGAAAACGGGTATAGCCCTTCAAGGTTCTGGGTCCCCATATGCCGTCAGCCCTTCCCACGTTGTATCCCAGGCGGTTCAGATGCTGCTGGATCAAAAGAGTTCTCTCGGGCTGGCTCATCTTCAGGAAGGTATCATGGGAGGTTTTTTGCCTTGGTGATGATGGTCCGGATTCAATTTTGGGATATGACCCAGGTTCAATACCGGGTGATGGTTCAGTTTGAGCCCGGGATAATGGATTGGGTTGGGCCAGGATAGATACTTCCTGATCCGTAGACTCGGGACATGGCGGGCACTCCGGTGAAGGGGGACACGGGGGACAAGGTTTTGATTTTATTTCGGGACATGGTTTGCAATTTGTTTCGGGACAAGGTGTATGCGGGGATTGGATTGGCAGATAGAGGGATATAAATCCGGCCTTCCTCACCTGCTGCTGTCCCTGGCTGGGTTCAAGCATAAAGTCGATGAATTTTTTTGTTATCCCCTTGGGCCAGCCCGGGGTGAACATGAAAAGTGGACGAGAAATGGGATATGTTCCGTCAAGTGTCGTCCTTTCCCCGCCAAAAACCCCGTTTACGGCAAGGGGTTTTATGGATTGAGTCAAATAACCGATACCAATATATCCTATTGCGTTGGGATTATCCTTCACTGCTTCCAGTATCTCGGCGTTGGAGGGCTTGAGTTTTGCTGCAGGTGTCATATCTTCATTTCCCATTACAATGCTTTGCCACACTCCAAATGTTCCGGAAGACCTGTCCCTTGATACCACTGATATCGGGGCATCTTCACCGCCCAGCTCCTTCCAGTTGGTTATTTTTCCGGCATAGACACCCTGAATATTGGCCATGGTTATGTCATGGATTGGGTTGGATTTATGTGTAATGGGTATAATGCAGTCATAGGCGATCCTGAAGGGGATGGGAATATTTCCCTTTTCATAGGCCATCTGCAGCTCCTTCTCTTTCATGAAGCGGGATGCATTGGCAATGTCTGTGGAGCCGTCAATAAGTGCCTTTATGCCATGTCCGGAACCGGTTCCTTCAATGGAGATAACTATATCTTCATGGATATCCATAAAAGCGGCAGCAGCTTCCACGGCAATGGGATAAAGTGTATTTGATCCCTGAATACGCAGGGTCTCCCCGGCATAAAGGGATGTCTGCATAAATTGAAACAGCACCCCGACTATGAGGAGCCTTATTATAAAAATGTTTTTCAAAATTTGATAGCTCATTACCGTCTCCTTATGGCAGATGAACCTGCCCCAAAACATTAATTGTCAAGGTTTTTTGGGGCAGGCCTATGTTTTTTATATGTTGTTCTATTCATCCATGCTTTGTGGTTATTATGATGCTTTAGAGATTCTATCCGCTGGGAAGCTGCCTGGCGAAAAATCTTTTTTCCGGGGCCTGGGTGAATTTTGTGATGAATTTCCCTTCAAAGGGACTATTTTGTTCTGTTCCTGCATTTTCCTGGTCATTTTAAGGGCAATGTCGAGACTTACCTGCATGCTGTTGATGGACTTGGCAAGCTGGCGCATTTCAAGGCCTCCCCGGACTTCGAGATTGTTGCCGAAATCGCCCTGTCCAATCCTCTCGGCGGCATGTTTGATCTGCATCAGGGGTTTCACAACCCTTTTGGATACAAGTCTGCTGCTGATGAAGGTTGTAAGAAGCAGTGCAACGACAAGAAGGCCGGATATCTGAAGAAATTGTGTCACCATGGCCCCATGTATCTCTTTTTCCTTTGCTGCAAGAACATTGTCAATGTCGCTGATACCCATATCAGCACAGATAATCCAGTTCCATTTTTCAAAAATTTTATAATGGACAAGTCTGGTTTCGTAGATATCACCCGGACCTGAACCTTCTTTATAGTTTATAAAACCCTCCCCGGAACTTCCGGCATCCTGGATAATTTTCCTGATATAGGGAATGCCCTCGGCATCTGTTATATCAATTTTCACCTTTCCGACAAACCCAGGTTGCACAGGATTTACCCAGAACATACCGTCTCCATCCACCACAAAAAAATAGTTTACCCTGCCTTCTCCAAATCTCATGTCATGCAGTGCATTTTGAGCCGGTTCATAAAAATTTGCCGTTGCCACAACCGAGTATGCCCCAAGAACCATATCTCGAAGATTTTTTTTCCGTTCAGTGATGAGGAGTTCCTTCAAATGATCCATCTCCGCCATGCTGTTGCTCCTCAATGTATATATGGAAACCCCGCTGCATAGAGCCCACAGAATGATCATGCTGCCGATTATGAGCAGGTTGATCTCCTTTGACAGTTTCATCTTTGAACTCCTTCATCTATTTGGGGTTCTCCAAGAAAATTTGCGATCCTTGAAGGAATATTACGTTTTATGGAAAAAAACCTGGCCGCTTCGGCAAGCCCCTCAAGACGCTGGTTAAAGCAACGTGAGCCGTTGATGCTTTCATCAATGCTCCTTTGGAAATCCATCAGAAGTTCAGAGTGGGAGAGAAGTTGCTCCCGCTCCCTGATGGCATTTGCAAGAATTGCATCAATATCACTCTCCTGGGGATCCATTTCAAAATTAATTGCTGATAACGATGTTGATCTCATTACTATTCTCCATATATTATTTCGTTTATTACAAAAGACAGCCTGTTGACACGCAACCTGGCTCCATCAAACTGAAAGGGAACTTACACTGCTTTGATTAGAGAAAAATGTGTAAAGTATTAGATGTTTGTTAGCCACTTTTTAAATTTTAAATTCCGGAAAAAATCTCCTCCCAGGCATCTCTCCCTGTGGGTTTTAGAGAGCTGTTGCCATGGGTCTTTATTTGAATAAATATTTAATGGAACACTAATCAAAGTCTAACTTTCATTGGCTAAAAGCCGGTATCACATACCATGACAGGGTTCACGATTTTTTTATTCCAATCAAATAATTCAAGGTGATTCCCATGAAAAATATCCCCACTGCAGATTTAAACCACACCAGCTATGTGCCATCTGAAACAGAAGAGTACATGAACAAAAGACAGCTCCGTTATTTTGAAAATAGGCTTATGGAAGAGAAGAGGGAGCTGGAATTAAAAATTCAGAGATCCATCAGAAATCTGAAAACCTTGAAATCCGAAAGTCCCGACATCATTGATCAAAGCAACCACGAAAGTGCAATTCATAGAGAGCTGAAAAATCTGGAAAGAAACAACACCCTTCTTAATAAGAACAGAAATGCCATTCTGCGAATTAAAAGGGGTTATTTTGGATTCTGTATGATTACAGGAGAGGCCATAGGGATTAAGCGTCTCAATTTGATACCCGCAACCACAATGTCCATTGATGCCATGAGAATGCTTGAAAATGAAAATCAGATGTTTGGGTATAATATGGCATCATAACCACAAAAGGAATATTTATTGTGTTCCCTTTTACGAATGATTTGGAAAGAGTGGAAAAAAAGGCCGGACTGAAATTTTTTTTTCCCGTTCCATAATGCCTTTTAATTTTATCTGAGGCAGGATTTACGAAAAAAGCACATGGGAGAAGGAATGAGGGTTTTATATGAAAGTCCCCATATTTTAAGGCTCCCGGGACTTTCATCACTTCGATTGTGGCGGTGATGCCGCCATGGTGGTTATATGAAAGTCGTCCGTAGGGGCGATTCATGAATC
>JADGBO010000007.1:22048-34394 GCA_015231465.1 Desulfamplus sp. | reverse complement strand
AAAAATCAAGGAGTTGAATCAAAATGAATTCACCCTCAATATAATGATGCAAAAACATACTCCCTGGCATCCAATGGTGAAACATCCTGGATTATCAAATTTAAAATCCTGATTTTAATCACTTTTTATCTGAATATAGATGGCTTTAAAAAATATTGATTATCATCTTGACACGGAGAAAAAAAATCTGATACTGTATGAATGATCATTCATTAAGCAGCATTAACAGTCTTTTAAATTGTGATCATCTTAGCATACGGATAATATAGCTTTCCAGATAATTAAATTGGTTATCGTACTGTAGGGGCAACCCCCTGTGGCTGCCCTCAAAAATGGATTTGCTAAAATATTTTTCTGGAAGTCTATAGTGAGCTAACCCTACCCTACGAGGGACAGGGATTTTACACCACTTTTATAAAAATTAATCGCAGTATGTTGCCGACAGTGGGTGCGTTATAATCGGATTTTACACCACTTTTATAAAAATTAATCAGGGCTTGTTTCACGGCAAAGAGATTTTAAGGTGAGCTATTGCTGAAAGAGAGAGATAAAGAGAAGACAGAAAAATACTACTCCATTCTAAATGGGGCAGGGGCTGTGTTTGCAAAGTCCGGTTTTCACAAATCCACCATATCCCAGATTGCAGCAGAGTCCGGGGTGGCTGACGGAACCATATACCTCTATTTCAAAAACAAGGACGATATATTATATCAGTTTTTAAAATTTAAAAGCTCTCTCTTTTTCACAAAAATGAGGGATGCTGTAAAAAGCGCCGAAAGCTCAGAATTGAAACTCAGAAACCTGATTCGCTGCCATCTGCTTGAATTTCAGAATGACATTGATATGGCCGTGATATTTCAGTCCGAGGTAAGATATAGAAGAGGAATTGAGAGCCACATAAAAGATATCTCCAAAATGTACTTTGAGATACTCTCTGAAATCCTGGAGCAGGGACAGATGGAGGGCGTGATCCGGAACGATCTTTTTGTGGGCCTGGTCAAGCGCTTCATGCTTGGTGCCGTGGAAGGGGTAATAAACACATGGGTGGCTGCCGATGGAAAATACGATCTGGTTCAAATGGTGGATCCCCTTGTTGATCTCTATATGGACGGCATAAGAAGCCGCCATAATGACAAACCATTAATGACAAGCCATTAATGACAAACCATTAATGACAAGCCATTAATGACAAGCCATTAATGACAAGCCATTGAAGACAAGCCATTGAAGCAGCATCCACAGACTGGGGGACATTTACCTGCCCGTCACTTGTCCATAAACTGAAGGTTGCTGTATCCAGAGGCTCGGGGTAATTCGGGATTTCCTTGCAGCATTTTTATAAATAACCTTTTTCCTTGACCTTTTAAATATTGTTCATTAAAGATGTGAATCACTATTCAGTGTCTTAAATGGGCATGCTTCATCTAAACTCAAAAGTAGGAGAGTTCACGGACAGAATTCGATGTATCTGTTGCAAAAACTCTCTCTCTCACAACTGTGGCAATTCATCCACGCAACATTAGCGTGATTGCGTGGTTTTCTTGCCACGTTAGTATAAATTTTTTATCTATTATGGAGAATATCATGTCACCATTAATTGGACCAGCGAATTTTAATTTTTTCGGTTTTTTTCCCGCGGCCATTTTATCCATTGTGATTCCCGTGATCGGTGTGGGTCTGTTTGCCTATATAATGGCCAGACGCATTGCTCCCCTTATCAGGGCGGCACCTGACAATCGTTTTGACAATATTGTCGAGCGTATAAAAAATGTCTTTTTTATCTGGTTTGCCCAGATTCGTCAGCCCCGATACATGACGGCGGGTGTTCTGCATATTGTTATATTTGCGGGCTTCCTTGTCCTCTCCATCAGATCCATCTCCCTTGTTTTTATTGGAATTTCCCAGGATTTTGTATTCCCGGGCTTTGGGGGACTCCTTGGAGACATTTATAATATCTTCAAGGATTATGCTGCAACCGCGGTTCTCGTTGCATGTATTGTGGCTGCTGTGAGACGGGGGATAGTGAGACCGGAACGTTATGCCGTGCCTGCAAAATATGGAACGGATCACACAGCGGAAGCGGTGTTTGTACTTGGTGTCATTTCAACCCTCATGATCTCCGAAAGCCTTTTCGAGGCCACCGAGCTTGCGGCCGAGATGCATCACACAGGCCATGCCGAATTCATCGCTCCCCTCTCCCTGGTCTGGTTTTTCCGGGGCATGGTCATGGAGTTCTCCCATGGAACCCTCCAGGGTCTTCACATAGTGATGTACTATATCCATGACCTTGCGTTCTTCTTTTTCCTCTGCTTTCTGCCCCTGGGCAAGCATTTCCATGTTATCACATCACTTTTCAATGTCTTTTTCATGCGGGTTAAAAATGGCAGCATCAAGCCGGTGAAACACGGCATAAGCGATGAAGGGCTTGACGATCTTGAATCCTTTGGTGTTAAGAAGCTTGAGGATTTCACCTGGAAGCACATGCTGGACTTCTACTCATGTGCAGACTGCGGCCGCTGTTCCGACCAATGCCCAGCCAATGCCGTGGGACGTCCCCTCTCCCCCCGTTTCATAACCATAAAGGCAAGGGACCTTATCTTTAAAAACTATCCCCTGTCCGGTGAAATATACAAGAGTGAGATGCTTGTGGGGGGGATTTATACAGAAGACGAAATATGGTCATGCACAACCTGCGGTGCCTGTGAGGAGGAGTGCCCCCTGGGCATTGAGTACATAGACAAGATGGTTGACATGAGACGGGGCATGGTGGATGAGGGCATGGTTCCCCAGAGCCTGCAAAAACCCCTCAAAGCCCTTGAAAAGAGGGGAAACCCTTACGGAATCATGGAGAAGAAGCGTGCTGACTGGGCATCTGAAAAGGAGTTCAAACAGGAGTGCCAGGTAACGGTGCTTGAGAAAGGTACCGAGGCAGATACACTCTTCTTTGTGGACAGCATCACCTCCTTTGACGACAATATCAAGACCATTGCCCAGAACACGTCAAAAATCCTGACCAGAGCAGGAGTCAATTTCGGTATCCTGGGCAAAATGGAAAAGGACAGCGGCAGCGAAGTTCTCCGTTTTGGGGAGGAGATGCTTTTCCAGGATCTGAAATCCCACAACACTGCTGCCATAAAGGATTCCGGGGTCAAGGAGATAGTGACCGCCGATCCCCATGCCTATAATGTTCTGAAAAATGACTATAAGGATCTTCCCCGGGTAAGGCATGTTAGCCAGGTTATCGCCGAAAAGATAAAAAAGGGTCTTATATCCCTCAAGCCGGCCCTTGATCCGGATGCGGTTTATGTTTACCACGACCCCTGCTATCTTGGGAGACATAACGGCATATACGAAGATCCCAGGGAGGCCCTGGATGCCATAGAGGGGCTCCGGCGGGTGGAGCTTGAAAAAAGCCGTGATCGCTCATTCTGTTGCGGCGGCGGCGGGCTCATGCTCTTCTACGAACCAGAGGAGGAGACCAGAATGGGGGTTCTCAGGGTCAACATGGCTGCCGAGGCCGGAGCCACTGTCATTGTCACCGCATGCCCCTTCTGCCTTGTGAACATCCAGGATGCCATAAAGGTTGCAGGCAAGGAGGGTGAGATGGTTGCCATGGACTTTACCCAGCTCATCGAGCAGCACCTGGCCTGATCTTTACCTTGACAACGTGCCTGGTATAAGGGACATGGTGGCCCGCCGCCGCAATCGAAGTATGAAAGTCCCGGAAGCCTTCAATCATGAGGACTTTCATATAAAAACGGACATGGCGGCACTACCGCCACAATCGAAGCATGAAAGCCGCGTGGGTGATTACTGAATACCTGATTTTTAAACAAAATCTTTAGATTTGAAGGTGCGACATCATAATCGCTTTTAACTTAAGCTGGAGGTATTAAATGGAAATATTGGTGTGTGTCAAACGCGTTCCCGATACTGCGGAGAATGAATTTGAACTTAACAGCGAAGGCAATGACCTGGATCGGGACGACCTGGTCTATTCGGTCAATGAGTGGGACAACTATGCCGTGGAAGAGGCCATTCAGATCGTGGATAATGTGGGCGGAAACGTCACTGTAGTCACGGTGGGAGATGATGAGTCCGAAGAGGTTTTGCGGCGTGAGATGGCCATGGGAGCCAATAACGGCATTCTCTTGTCCGACGATGCCTTTGGTGGCTCCGACGGCAGGGGCATTGCCTCCATCCTCAAGGCAGAGGTGGAGAAGGGGAAGTATGACCTGATCCTCACCGGTGCCCAGGCCGACGAAGGCGCAGGCCAGGTGGGGGGAATGCTCGCTGCCATGCTGGATATGCCCTATGCTTCCCTTGTAAACAAGATTGATGTGGAAGACGGTGCATCCACAATCAAAGTGGGTCGTGAAATAGAGGGTGGAAACCAGGAGATGAACGAGATTGACCTTCCCTGTGTTCTCTCCATCCAGACCGGTATCAACGAGCCCCGGTACGTGGGCATCCGGGGCATCAGAAAGGTTGCCCAGGTTGAAATCCCCGTAAAGGGAGCATCGGACCTTGGAATGGATCCGGCAACGGTGGGGGAAGCTGCGGCAAAGACAAAGCGGGTTGACTACTTTGTACCCGATCTTGGCGAAGGTGCCGAAATGCTGGAAGGCTCCACAGATGAGATCATCACCCAGCTCATTGAGAGAATAAAAAGCAAGGGAGGACTGGCATAATGACTACTATTTACGCATATATAACACACAGGGGCGGAGTTGCCGATGATGTGGCTATGGAGTATATAAAGGCAGCGGCAAAGATTGATGCAGGTGCATCCCTCACAGCCGTGGTAACCGGTTCGGGAGCTGATCTGGACAAGGTTGCCGATTCCATGACATCCCTCTACCAGGAGGTTATCAAGGTCAATAACGAAGCCCTTGCCTATCCCAATGCCGAGGTTGTAAGAAAGGCCCTTTGCAACATCCTTGATCCATCGGCCATTATACTTGCTCCCCACGACACCTTTGGCATGGATCTCTGTCCCGGTCTCTCCATCAAGATGGACTCGGCCTTTGCAGCCGATGCCGTGGATTTTGAGGGCATTGAGGGTACGTCATTGAAACTGGTTCGCCAGGAGCTGGGGGGTGCGGTCAGCACCCATGTAACCTGCGACATCTCCAACGGAGCGGTCATAACCATACGTCCCGGTGTCTTTGCCGGGGCAGAAGGCGGTTCCCCAGGCGGTAAAGTTGTTGACAAATCCGGTGATGCAGGTGATCTTACTGCCAAACGCCGTTTCCTGGAAATTGTGGAGGCCGAGGTTGGTGATGTGGATATCACCAAGTCTGATGTTCTTGTCTCCATCGGCCGGGGCATCGAAGAGCAGGATAACATTGAGATTGCCCAGGAGCTGGCCGAGGCCATGGGTGCTGTTGTCTCATGTTCAAGGCCCATCGTGGATGCCAAATGGCTGGAAAAATCACGTCAGGTGGGAACTTCCGGTCAGACCGTAAAGCCCAAGGTATATATGGCAATGGGTATCAGCGGATCATTCCAGCACATGGGCGGCATCAAGGGCAATCCCTATATAGTTGCCGTGAACAAGAACCCCAAGGCTCCGATTTTCCAGGTTGCCGATGTGGGCATTGTGGAGGATATACTGGAGTTCATGCCCGCCCTTACCGAGGCCATTAAAGAGATGTAAAAAATATCTCTCCGTGGCTGAACCTTAGCCATGTTTGCTTTCAAAAGTATAGCACAGTCGTGAATGCTTGCCGTTTAAAAAGCCGTAAATCTTACATGTGTAAGATTTGCGGCTTTTTTACTCCCAATCCCTGGGGTGGAATTTTAAAAAAATTTACATGAACGCCATCTGATGCTTGACAAAAAGTACTCATATAGCGATCATATAGACTTACAGAAAAATATTAAACCGATAAACGATGCCTGCCTTGCGAGGGATTATAGACTTACAGAAAAATATTAAACCGGTAAACGATGCCTGCCTTGCGAGGGATTAATTACTTAGGGGTTTCCTTGAGCAGGTATTTATGAAGTCCCCGAATTTATGTATAACGGCCATGGCGGCATTACCGCCACAATCGAAGTAGGGGCGTATTGCAATACGCCCTTACTTAAAATATGGGGACTTTCATATAAACCACCATGGCGGCATCACCGCCACAATCGAAGCATGAAAGTCCTTGAACGGCGGGGACTTTCATATAAACCACCATGGCGGCACCACCGCCACAATCGAAGTGATGAAAGTCCTGAAACGGCGGGGACTTTCATATAAAAAAATCAACAAGGAGGAGAATGATCATGAGACTGTTGACCCGTTCCGATTTTGACGGCCTGGGATGTGCTGCACTGCTTAAAGAGAAAGGAGTTATCGACGATATTAAATTTGTCCATCCAAAGGATATCCAGGATGGAATAATTGATGTCAATGCCGATGATGTTCTTGCCAATATTCCATATGTAAAAGGGTGCGGTTTATGGTTTGATCACCACTCCAGCGAAATAGAGCGTAAATTATATGGTGATTTCCAGGGAAAAAGCGATCCAGACGCTCCCAGTGCCGCAAGGGTTATTTATGACTATTACGGCGGTCCCGAAGCCTTCAACAGCAACCATATCGACAATCTTGTCCGGGCAGTGGACAAAGCCGATTCAGGCAATTTCACAGCCGACGAGATAATCAACCCCAGGGGATGGGTTCTCCTCTCTTTTGTTATGGATCCAAGAACCGGACTTGGACGTTACAAAGATTATCGAATCAGCAATTACAATCTGATGACCGACATGATTGACTACTGCAGATCAATGAATGTGGAGGATATTTTAGAGATAGAAGACGTTAAGGAGCGTACCCGCCGCTATTTTGAACAGGATGCTCTTTTCAAGGATATGGTTCGTGCCAATACAACCCTGCATGACAGCGTCATTGTGCTTGATTTAAGAAACCAGGAAGAGATATACACCGGCAACCGTTTTCTGCTGTACAGCCTCTATCCCGACCAGAATGTATCAATCCAGATCATGTGGGGCTTCCAGCGTCAGAACATAGTCCTGACATGCGGTTACAGTATTATCAACAGAACCTGCAGTGCCGATATAGGCTCTCTCATGCTCAAGTATGGCGGCGGCGGACATAAGAAGGTGGGAACATGCCAGGTGCCCATTGAAAAGGCAGACCAGGTTCTTGCAGAGATAATAGCTGCCCTTTCAGCTCCCCTTTGACCCTTGACGGGCATGATTGATCCGCCAATCATGTCCGTTTCACATTTTTATATGAAAGTCCCCATATGTAGAGACGCAATGCATTGCGTATCTACCGAATACTGACGGCTTCCTATAACAGAATCATCATTGCAGCGAGAAGAGAAGATGCACCATAAAAATAAATTTCACTGCCTGATTTTTTAAAATCCCTTTTGGTACTATCTTCAGTATAGCAGCGGGACTCCATTGCATCTGCAAGTCTGTCCGCGGAAAGAAAAATCTTGTTCATCAAAGGAACCCCCATCCTGACAATACGTTTAACAGGATTTTTTTGAAGTGCCCCGCATCTTGAGCCCTGGGCATCGGACACCTCTTTTGCCCTGTGCAGAATCAGGGGAAGAAATCTCACAAAGAGGGCCACCATCATCCCTGCCCTCTTTTCCGGAATAAAAGGAACCGGTTTAACCAGCCACTCCACCGCCAATTTGAGATCAGAGGGATTTGTGGTGGTTGAAAAGAGAATCCCAAGGAGCATGATGCAGATGAATCTCCAGCATATCATAGCTCCTTGTGCAACACCTTCCCGGCTCAGGGTTATTTTCACCATGCCCAGGTCCAACTCCCCAAGGGCTTCCCCGGGGGTCGTCAATGAGCGTGTCAAGAGTATTATCCCGAGAAGAATCCAGAAAAAAACCATCCCCCGGACAGTGGAGCCCGCACTTAAGCCCGTTATATGAAAAAGAGACCCCAGGATCACAGTAAGAAGGGCCAGTCCATGCCAACCGGCCATACCCCCGGAAATGGTCATCATGCCCAGGCAGATAACCTTGCACCTGACATCAAGGTTAAAAAGCGGGGTATTCCCCCGGCGGTATGTGAGGAGTGTCAACTGTGCCATGGCATAATTGCAGGAACCATTCCCAGTTTTGAGGTGCAAGGCTCCCGTATTCCGAACTTCTCAACCTCCTTCACAAGATGTTCCGGGCTTCCGTCGGCCCTTATCTCGCCGCTCTCCAGAATGATCATCCTGGTTGCCATGGAGATCACCTTTTCGATGTCATGGGTGGCTATAACCAGTGTTCGGCCGGACCTGTGAAGCTCTTTTATGCACGAGAGCAGGTTGAGGGTAGCCGGATAGTCCAGATTGGAGCAGGGTTCATCCATGACAATCACTTCCGGCTCCATGGCAAGGACACCCGCAATGGCCAGAGACCGCTTTTCACCCCCGGAAAGGGTTGCCGGATTCTGATTCCTGAGATGCCAGAGGTCAAGTCTCTTAAGAACATCTTTTACCCTCTGGTGTATCACCCTGAGGGGAAGTTTAAGATTTTCCGGACCAAATGCGGCATCTTCGTAAACCGTACTTCCCACAATCTGGCAATCGGCATCCTGGAAGATCATGCCCACCCGCTGCCGGGCCATCCGTAGAGCCGAAGCGGAACTGTTGATGGACTCTCCATGGAGCAGAACCTGGCCGGATATGGGTTTCATTAGACCGTTCAGATGGCGGAAAAAAGTGCTTTTCCCAGAGCCGTTCCCGCCGGCAACAATAACAAATTCACCCCTTTTCAGGGAGCATGAGATGTTTTTGATTCCCCTGCCGGTATCCGGATAGATGTGGGTAAGATTTTTTATTTCAAGAATATTTTCGAGCATTTTAAGGTACTGCATCCCATTTTCAATTTCATGCCGCCAATTGATTGCCAATTTCATTATCTGGAAAACTATATTACATTGTTTTTCCCATCATAGGCCGAATCCGGCCCGCAACATAACTTCCGGCAAACACTTTCACCGCATCTCCAGGAAGAAAGGGCAGCATACCCGCTGCAACGGCACCTCCCCAGTCCAGTCCCAGTACCATTTTCAGCCACGGCACCCCCACGGCATATACCACCAGGAAACCCAGGGTCATTGCTGCTGCATCCTTCCAGAACCTTCCGCCCCGGTCGAAAAGGGGGAGACCCGAAATGAGAGCCGCTGCAGCAACGCCTGGTATGTAACCGAGAAGATAACCTCCGGTGGGACCAAAAAGCCTTCCAATGCCCCCGGTGCCGCCGGCAAACACAGGAAGGCCCCAGGCCCCCATGAACAGGTAAAGCATAAGTGCTGCAGTTCCCCAGCGTAACCCAAGGAGAAGACCCGCCGTCATGACAAACATATTCTGGAGAACAATGGGCACAGGCCCCACAGGTATGGCAATGTAGGCCCCGGCCGCCATAAGGGAAGCTGAAAGTGAGGCATATACACTCATTTTTAATGAATTGGATCTCTCCGGCATTGCAGTTATGATTCTCTCGGGCATTGCAGTTATGCTTTTCTCCGGCATTGCAGTTATGCTTTTCTCCGGCATTGCAGTTATGCTTTTCTCCGGCATTGCAGTTATGCTTTTCTCCGGCATTGCAGTTATGATTCTCTCCGGCATTGCAGTTATGCTTTTCTCCGGCATTGCAGTTATGATTCTCTCGGGCATTACAGTTTTCCCTTCCCATTCCGGTGAAAGCAGTCACCATGGTTTATTTTTCTTATAAAACCGTCTTCCTGACGTATTACAAGGGCCCCGGAGTCATCCACATCAACGGCCAGGCCCTCAAAGGTCTCATCATAGGTCTCAATGCGTACATCTCTGCCGATGGTACCGGTCATCCTCTTCCATGAATCCACAATGGAAGGATGACCCAGGCCTGGCCCGGTTGAACCTTCGTTGCCCGGGTAATCAATTCCCGAGTAAACACAAGAACCACGGTTACAGGATTCCCCATCCCCGGGGACTCCCCTGCATGGGACAGGTATGCCATGACCCGAGAGAGTGGACTCGAACCCATCAAGAAATGCGGAGAGGAGAATACGCCGGTCAACCTTTTCCCCAAGAATATCACCCATGGATACGGCATTGGGCTCGTCCCTGGATGGAGAATTGTTCACATTGAGCCCAATGCCTATGGCAACAAAGGATATCATATCGCCATAGGTCTCCATTTCGGACAAAAGGCCGGCAAGCTTTTTATCATCAAAAAGAAGGTCATTGGGCCACTTAAGCCTGACATCCATATGGAACTCCCTGCGTATAGTTGATGCAAGGGCAGTGGATGCCGCGAAATTGACCTGCCAGGCCATGGTGGGCGGCAAATTCGGCCTGACAACAAGGGTAAACCATAGTCCGCCCCTGGAAGAGAACCACTTTCTGCATAATCTACCCCTGCCGCTCTCCTGCTCCCCTGCAATGACAACGGTCATGTGGGGGGCTCCCTCCCTTGCCAGTTCCCTTGCCTTGTCCATGGTGCTGCCAAGAACCGGAAAGTAATGGATCATATCTTCCCGCCCCTTAAAATAGAAGGGCATGGGAATATCTGAATCCATATCCAGGAGATAACCCCTGGGACCTGATGCAACGGGATATCCCATATCTTTGAGCTGCTTAATCTGTTTCCACACAGCAACTCTGGATATGTTTAGAGCCAGGCTGATCTCAGGGCCGGACACGGTAGCACCCCCGGCCTTTATGAGGATATCGAGAATTTTTGTTTTCATAGAACCACCATGGCGGCACTCCCGACACAATCGAAGCATGAAAGTAGGGGAGTATTGCATACGCCCCTTAAAATATGGGGACTTTCATATAAAACAATCATGCACATGAAACCCCGTCCCCTTATGGGCGGAGTCGTTTACTCCTGCCGTATAAAACCCATAAGAACTGGTTAACTAAATTTTTAACGCTTGGTTAACAAAATCAAATCCCATGGTCAATGAAAAAATGAGCAATGAAAAAAATTTCATTAAAATATAAGGCAAGAAAGAGAAGGGTTGCATTTTTCAATTTGATGGTATAATGAAGATTCAGCTTATAGCCGTTGCGGAGGAAGGTGCCAACTGCGGCAGAAAATGCTTAATTGGGGAATGCTGAAGAAGTGGAGAATCCTTAATTGGGGATGCTGAAGAAATGGGGAATCCTTAAATTGGGGATGCTGAAGAAATGGGGAATCCTTAAATTGGGGATGCTGATTAAAGATGCCTGGGTGGCGGAACTGGTAGACGCAAGGGACTTAAAATCCCTCGGTGTTGATCACTGTACGAGTTCGATTCTCGTCCCAGGCACCATATCAATCCAATATTAATTAAGGCTTATATATCCATATCAACCGGTTCATAGTACTCTTTGGGATGCTTGCAGCTTGGGCATTTCTGGGGAGGTTCCGTACCTTCATGGGTATAACCGCACAGGCTGCATTTCCACCTGATGGGATTTTCTCTACTGAAAACAGTCCCTTTTTCCACCATTTCCAGACATCTTTTGTAGCGATCCCGGTGAAGGGCCTCAATCTTGCCGATCTGCCTGAAAAGGTTTGCAGCCTCCTTGTTACCCTCTTCATCAGCATCTTTTGCAAAATCAGGGTACATGGTCACTGTTTCATAATCCTCACCCTCAATGGCCTCCCTAAGGTTTGCAACGGTATCGCCTATTCCACCGAGAAGCTTGAAATGATCCTTGGCATGGCGTTTTTCATTATCGGCACTCTCTTCAAAAACCTTGGCAATGTAGTGATAACCTTCTTTACGAGCCACCTCTGCAAAAAAAGTGTATTTATTACGTGCCTGGGACTCTCCTGCAAATGCCGCTTTAAGATTTTCCGTGGTTTTACTCATTGTATCTCCTTAAAATTTTACATTAGGTTGACGGACAGATGGATGGGGATCAATATCTCCCACCCTGAACTTGTACTCCCCCTTTTTTGAATCCTCAAAATAGTGGACAAGGGTCTTGTGAATCACTGTGAAAGCCATGGATTCCCACGGAATATCCTTTTCATGGAAAAGCGTGACATCCATGCTCTCCGATGTTGGGCCAAACTCCTTTGCGAGGAGTTCTGCCCGAAAAATAAAATATATCTGATTTACATGGACAATATTAAAAAGCCTGTATGGAGCGACTATTCTGACCCTGGCCATGGTCTCCTCAAAGGTCTCCCGTATGGCTCCATCGGTTATGCTTTCACCGTTTTCAAGATAACCGGCAGGCAGGGTCCAATGTCCCTTACGAGGCTCAATATTTCTACGGCATAAAAGAATAGAATCTCCATAGACAGGTATGGTTCCCACCACAACCTTGGGGTTCAGATAATGGATAAACCCGCATCTTGTACAGACGGCCCTCATGTGGTCG
>JADGBO010000007.1:0-21949 GCA_015231465.1 Desulfamplus sp. | reverse complement strand
TCTGCATCGGGCATACGCTGCTCCATGGGACCGCCGCAGGTTGAACAGAAATTTATGATCATCGCATCGCCTTCTGAATACATGGTCAGCTTTATCTCAAAAATAATCAAAGGGGCATCTTCCCGATTAACCCCTCAATAAGGGACACCTTCCCAGTTAACCCCTCAATAAGGGACACCTTCCCAGTTAACCCCTCAATAAGGGACACCTTCCCAGTTAACCCCTCAATAAGGGACACCTTCCCAGTTAACCCCCTAAATTAAGGTAAGGAGAGAAAATATGCTATCAAATATTCTCAAAAAGAAAAGTCTTTTTTTCTTCTTTGACAATAACACCCATGCCCTGGCGGGTACAACAAAAAACGAAAGCCGCTTAGGTGTGGGGTGTCAAAATCTGACATTTTCGATTGCTCATTTTTTGACCATCAACGTTAGAGACGCAATGTATTGCGTCTCTACATGATCACGATTTGGGCATATCCATTCCCAAGGGCAGCCACAGGGGGCTGCCCCTACAGTATGGCTGCCCCTATAGTATGATTACCAATTTCATTATCTGGAAAACTATAATTACTAATTACTGGAAACAATCCCCATGCACATTCATACTTCCAAAATAGAATAAAATAGAGTATATGTGTTTTTTTAAAGCAGGTCAAAGCACTTTTTTGCGGCAATGGATTGTTAAAAAACATTATTAAGGAGGAATATTTTAATGATTGTAAAAGGTAAACTTCATGCTGAAACATCCATCTACCAGGGTAATGCCAGAAAAACCATGTTCACCAGGGATGGGGATGGAAAGTACAAGCTGGTATCCCTGGCAGGTGAAATCTCCGGAACAGCCCAGGCCCTCATGGATGCCTTCATAGGCCAGTCACGCAACGGCAAGAACATAGGTCTTATGGAGCGTTCCTGGAGACGACTTTACAATGAAGATATGCCCCCTCAACTGATCAGAAAAGTGGAGTGCAAACTCAGGGAAGAGTGCTATCCCCGGGATAAATTCTTTGATCTTCGCATGGGAATAAAACTGGATGAGGACAGGTGGGCCGCCGAATCCAACGCCAACTACAAGATGGAGGCCCTGCTTAAAAATTCTGTTTTTGATTTCACCATGACCATTGACGATGCCACGCTGAAAAAGGGTGATCACAGTGATAAGCTATACTTTATTCTCCAGGAGATCATGGAGAGCCGATTCTGGTTTGGAGCCGCTAAAAGCAAGGGTCTTGGAAGGGTACGCCTTGAGGCAAAACTCCCCTTTTCGGCAAAAAAGGCTCCCCAGATACACAAGGATGCAAATCACCTGAAAATAGATCTGTCCTTTGATTCCGAGAATCCTGTCATCGTGGGTTGGAACTGGGGAAAAATCGATCCCCACACACCTTCCTTTGTCTCCATGGATGCAGGTCTGATGATTGAGAATATGACCGAGATTCCTTCTGTTGTACGCGACCGTCTCAAGATGTCCATCGGCGGTGCAATTCTCAATCCCGATGAGTGGAAAGAGAAATTCTCCCAGTTTTTCCCGAGAAGCATAGCCATATGGCTCAAAGAGGAGTCCGAGGCCGAGGTGGATGCCTGGATCCTGCCCTCCACATCCCTGAAAAAGATGGCCAAGGGCAAATATGCAATAAAAAAGAAACTTGCCCAGGAACTCGAACCCCTTACGGACAAACCCTTTTCATCCAAGGAAGAGGCAGAAACGACACTGTCTGAAATTGTGGACAAGAGTACACCCAATATGACCAAACGCATATTGAAAGAACTCACCAGTGAACGCCTGACCCAGCAGAGCCTCAACGAAAAGGCCTGGAAGAGCATTGCCAGGTCCCTGGGTCTTGATGAAACCCTCAAGGCAAAGGTTTCAAAGGCTGTCCGGGACGAGTCCGAACTTACAAAGATACTTAGCCCTGCCTGTGCCAAAGCCGAGGCAAAACTTTTCCAGCAGATGGATCAACAGGTGAAACTGCTCCAGAGTGACAGTTGGGTTGATCTGGAGGTGCAGAACCGCGAAGAGCACCTTTTGATAAAGACCATGCTTATGAACGGCAAGATCGGAGAGGCCCAGTGGTCCGATTCCCGCAAGGCCCCGGAAGGTGTCAAGCTCAGCTCCTGGAAGGAGTTTTTGAAGGATCACAGCCGTGTGGCCTACCGCCATATGATGAACAGCCAGAATCTTCAAAAAAGTATCACCAACGACAAAAACCACATCGAATTTCTCAAGGCCCACCGTGATAAAACCAGGGTTGAATTTGCCCGTCCGGAAAATATAGATTTCCGGTCCGGGGGACCCTCCGGCCGTCATATCTCCAGGGAGTACGGCAAACCCTATGACACCGTATTCATGCGCATGCTCTCCTGGGCACCTTCATCCAAGGAGCAGGGAGCATGGGAGATATATATACCCGGAGGCACCATAAAGGGAGCTTTCCGCAAAAGGGCATCCCAGCTTCTCAAAACCCTGTGGGGGGAGACAAAAAAGACCGCTTTTCTCATGGACGAACTGTTTGGAACCCAGGGCAAAATCGGCATGGTCTTCTTTTCCGATGCCTATCTCAAGGATCCCGATGACAAAGGCAACTGGTGTTCCATGGACGGTGTCTCCATGGATCCCAAAACAGGAAAACCCCTGGAGACATCCAAATCAGACTACCTCTTTGCCTATGGAAAAAAACTTATATTCGGCCTCCAGATGGATATACAGGACATCGGCACAAAGAACTTGCAGGCACTCTCTCTTCTCTTCCATCTGCTAAAAGATTTCAAAATGGGGGATATCCCCCTTGGCGGCCAGAAAACCAGCGGTTTCGGATGGGTCAAGGCCGATATTGACAAAATCCAGTGGCTCACATCCAAAGATAACGCAGTTCATAAAAAACTTTTCAGCAGCAACCCCCTTGATGCTTCAGGCCTATGGCAGGTAATGGAGAAAACAGGAAAAGATGCCGAAGAACTGCTTAATGTCGTTGATCCCATCTTGCCCGAATCCGGCCAGTTCACCAACAACATCCCCCATGCCCCAGGCACAGGATTCATATCCCACAGGGCCTTTGGCGGATGCTGCGGCCAACTGGTGGTGGAGGCCAGGGTGCTTACTCCCATGAATATCCAGGAGAGCGGCCAGCCTTCATTTACCGTTGACCTGAACGGTGAGCCGGTCAATGGATACGATTTCTACTCCATATCATCGCCGGAGGCTGAAACAAGACCCTCGGAAAGCGAGAGACCCTATGCACTTCCAGGCAAGAGCATAAAAGGAGCCATCCGGCACATTTACACCATTGCCAGTGATGCCAGGCAGGAGAGCAGCGACATAAGCCGATTAAATCCTGCGGACAGTCTCTTCGGATGGGTGGGCAACGGCCCCAACCAGGCCATTATGGGACGTCTTGTCTTTGATTTTGCCAGGTTTGACAATCCTGAACTGGCCTGGTTCAAAGTGCCCTATCCCTATGGAGACTGGAGCTACAACGGAAAAGAGTGGCAGCAGAAGTCCGGAGGCCATGCATCAATGCGTGTCATTTCTGACACATGGCGAATATTTCCCCATGCACCCATTGCTCCCATTGCCAGTAAAATTGACGATTTCAAGCCCGATGATGTCCAGGCCCGATATTTCAGGGCCATGCTTCCCGGCAGCAGTGCCCGCTTCAAAATCCGTTTCTGGAATTTGGAGCAGGAGGAGCTGCATCGTCTAATCTGGTGCCTGGCTCTGGAGCCCGATCTTGCCCACAAAATGGGAAACAACCGCTACCTCGGCTTTGGAAGCATCAAGCTCTCCATTCTTCCGGAGAGCTATCTCATAGACTGGTCAAAACGGTACTCCCTTGATCCCGGGGACAACTGGAAAATTGCCCTGGATTTGGATACCCAAAAAGCACGCCAGGCAATAAAAAATCACTCAAACCTCCAGAAGGCTCTTAATGTTGAGCATATTTGACTGGATACGCTTAAGCGATAACGGTGCGGAATTAATGGCCACCCTGGAGTACTTCAAAGAAAATAAACCTGATATATTTCCAGAGGAAAAAGCCATTGCAGGGCCTGTAACTCTCATGAACAGGCCCTGCAGCCGTTGCTGGATATACCCGTGCAGCGACAACAGCGGTACAGATTCCATATTCTGTAAAACCTGCCATGAAATAGTTGCAAGGTCCAGACAGATGGGAAGAAAATCCAGATACGCCTCCGTGGTATGGGCAAATGTAAACCTGCTGCCCAAAAACCTTAACTCGAGAAAAGGATTTTATGCCACTTCAAATGTCTTTGGTTCATATATTCTTGAGCCATCGCACTTTCTGCTTGTCCTCAACCGTTACAAAATCAAGGACTGGCTCCAGGAGCTGCTTTTATACCATGGAGGCAGCATCAAGGGTCTTTTGCAGATATTTCCCACATGCGGAAGCACAAACAGGGGAAACATGAACGACATCCTGGCCAGGGCAATACAGCAGGATGCAAGATTTCCCATGAACATGCTCAGGGTACGTTTTTTTTCCAGCCCCTTTCAGCTCTTTGCAGCCCATAAAAGGGAAAAGAGCGGAATGCTCACCTTTGAGATCATGGAGTTTCTGGATCTGCTACAGATGGCCTTTATTTACCGATCACTGTTGCGTCCCGAGGATCAGCAGCTTGTCAAGGAGCTGATCAGCTTGGAGAATCCCAATGAGAGACGTTTCCAGTGGGGCCGTTTTTCAGGAAGCCTGAAACCGGAAGCAAGGGATATGCTGGACTCCTGGAACATTCCAATGTGGACAAAACACCAAATTATCCTGCTATATGAACTGATGGAATATGTCGAATACGCCTCTTCTTGATATTATCCGCTATCTTTTTGTCCTTGAGGTAAACTCACCTTATATAAGGCTTCCCCAATGGCCGGCCATGGAGTTCTCCCTTCTCCTGGGGGAAAACATCTCGGACCGCCTTCCCATTACCGAAGCAAGGGCGTGGAAAAAGAGCCTTGCCGCCTGGGACGGCAAAAAAAACGATAAAATGACAAAGGGCAAACTTCTTGCCTACCAGCCAAGCCCCTGGCCCATAGATGCTGTGATATTCTGGTACCCTGCCAAAAAAAGTTACGGCAGGGGAGAGCTGATCCTTTTCGAATTGAAACTCTTTGGAAAAGCGGCGGAACATCAATTTTTTCTTGAGTTTATACTGCCGGCAATGGAATATCTGGCCAGAACTCCCCGCATTGAATCCGGGAACAGCAACTCGGTCTGGGGCCATTTTGACATAAGATCCATCTATTCTGCAAAGGGAAGATTATGGAAACCTCTTTTAAAAAACGGAAAACTTGATCTCCGGCGCAGGGTAAACCCGGCTCAATGGGCCCACGGAATTGATTTCAAAACAGACCCCTTCAATCCCATGAACCAGCTTCATTGGCTATCCCCTTTTAAAATCAAGGCTTTCTCAAAAAACAACATTGTTTCTCAAAAAGACAACCAGATATTCGCTCCCCAACTCTACTCTATTCTAGAGTCCGTGGCCCAAAGAATAAACTCCGTAATCCTGGGAAAGTATTCAACAGCCCAGGATTTTTTATCCAGCTTGGAGAAAGATGAGCTTGAAGCCTGGAAACATGCCATGAAACATGCCATGCGGTGTTCCATCCATCGTAATAACATCAAAAAAGCCTTTGACCTGCCCTACGGTGGAATGGCAAAGGGCTCCCAGACCTTCAGCAGTAAAATACCGGATATACTTCTGCCCTACCTGGGTCTTGGTGCCATAATTCACATAGGAGAGTACACCCATTTTGGATGCGGCACCTATGTGCTTTACTGATTTTCCCATAGGAGAGTAGGGGCAGTCCCTTGCGGCTGCCCTTAAGAATTGATTTGCTGAAATATATTCTCGAACTCTATATTTGCTTTACTGATTTTGGAAAAGTGACGACAAGATGAAAATAAATTCATTCAATCAGGAGTGGAGCCAGGCAGATCAAAACAGCCAGATAGAGATACTTGAACGGGCCGCAGGCATAGCCCCGGGAGAGGGGATTGTTCCTGTTATGGCGGGTCTCCTCTCGGCCAATTTTTCTGTGAGAAAAAAGGCAAGAACCATTCTCGACCTTTATATGGAACGCATAGAGCTTGCACTTAACCAAAAGGATAAAACCCGGGGAGTCCTTGACTCCACACTTCTCGCAGCCCATGTTTACCGCCATGTCATTGAAAATGTATCTCCCCATGATATGAAAACATACTTTGAGATACTCCTTGATCCCCGGGGAAGGGCACCTTTTTATGCATGGAAGCTCTGCCAGGGAAAAATGCTTTCGATCCAGCCCCTCAAACTGCTTCCAGGCTGGGTCTCCGAGCATTGCCGTCTTGCCCTTGTTACCCAGTATCTATCATCCCGGCCATCTGTCAAACGGAAGTACGCGGATGATTTTCTCAAAATACTCAAGGAAGTTTCCAGCAGGCAGGCTGTAATATACTTTTATGCCGATCTCTTCGATAAAGAGATACCCTACGACCCTTTCCTGGACAATATAAAACTTGCATTGAGGAATCCTTCTGAAATCCTTACCGAGGAGTTCAGGGACAATGAAAAAAATACCGACGAGCGCAACAGGGCATTGAAAGCAGTTGCCATGATTTCGGAAAAGATGAACCCTGCCCTGCTTTTGAAACTTATCACTTCCAAAAAACTTCCTGAATTCAAAAAAACAGCTTTTAAAATAGTTGAAAGATCACCTGCCGGGACCTACTTTCAACTCACGGACAGCATTATTGAAGCTCTCCGGGACGTGAACATCAAAGAGGATACTGACCAGGCCATGGATATTTTCCGAGCCGCGGTCATTTCAAGGGGAAATACCTTTGGACTGGATATGCTTATCCATCGCATACTTGAAAAGGCCCCGGCTCTAAGGGAACATATTCAGACAGAGCTTTCTGGTTTCTCCAGGGTGGCCATGTGCTTTATCCAGGAGATGGCGGAAGATCCCTCGGGCACATGCCTCCAAAACAGCATGGTCCACCATGCCCTTATCTGCGGCACCATTCGTAAAAGACCCGAAAGGGTAATAAAAATGCTTCAATCTTTAAAGATAAGCAACCCGGCATCAAAAAACGCTGCAATTAAATTGAAAAAAATTATTGCAAGCCGCCTGAACCATGAAAAACAATCAATAAAAGAGATGTTCGGCCAGATGCTGAAAGATGCATCAGATGTAAAAATAAAACAGGAAAAAACCGGTTTTTTTAAAGCCATATTCTCCACCACCCTGGGTGAAAAAATTGAATCCCTCAAGCAGTCCGATTCCGACCATGGCTTCCATTTTACCAATGAGTACTTTGAAAATATGGATATGTCATTCAACACATTCAACTCCCCTGCCTTTGTGGATAACTGCATCGTAAGAAATACAGACATCTCCTTTTCATCCTTCAGGAGTTCTGATTTCAGCAACACCCTTTTCCACGGAGTAAAGATGGTGGGGACAAATTTCAAGGACACCTGCTTTGAAAAGTGCATATTCGTTGACATTATTGCAGATGAAGCACAGTTTGAAAGGTGTTCCTTCACAGACTCCTCTTTTTTCAGATGCAGTTTTGTTTCAGCCTCCATGACAGATTCCGTTATGGCGGGCTGCAATATTGCCGCAACCCATTTTTCAAGACTGAAAAACAGCTCCGGAACCGATGCCGGAAAACCAGGCACAGACCTTTCGGGTGCAACCTTTGCATCTTCCACACTGACCCAGGTTCATTTTGAGGAAGCAAAGCTTGACAACACAGACTTTGCAGGTGCCATTGGAAAATTTTGCAGATTTTCACCCCACAGCCTGTCCAAAGCTGAAACCGAACACTCAAATCTCGGGGCAAGAATATTTGATCTATCCCCCCGGGATATTGAAGAGTACCTCAAAACAGCACTTGCCGACCACTCCATTGCAAACCCATGGAACATGATGCTCTACACAGAGCTGATTCACCGGGGAAAACGGCTGTTCCTGCAAAAAAACAGATATGCGGTCACGGTGGCCTTTGACCTGTTCCAGCCCCACCAGGCAGACCTTTTTGAACTTATTCCCCTTCTTCTCCATGAGAACATAGCCCTTTGCAAACCATCTGCCAGATCAGCCAACCTGACCCAAATTTTTTTTGACCCGGTCTGGAGGGATCGGCAAAACAAAATGCGTCATCCCGAAGAATATCCCCACGGGATTGCAGGTTATCTTCCGGCGGGACCTGCTGAAAAGGTATTTAAAAAATACAAGGCATCCGGCCATATAGAGTCTGACGGAATTATATTCATTGAGCGAAGGGAGTGTGCCGTTGAGGGGCTTTTCACCATTGGCAGCATAGGTTCCATTGCCCACACCCATGGCTCGGATATTGATTACTGGGTATGTATTCAATCTGTATTTTTCGATCATAAAAAACTCGCTTTACTCAACAGAAAACTTAAGGCCATTGAGATATGGGCCCAGGAGCAGTTTAAAACAGAGATCCATTTTTTCATTGTGGATATTGAAGATGCCCGAAAATCATTTTTTGGAGAGTCCGACAGTGAAAGTTCCGGATCCGCCCAGGGCCGGATTCTGAAAGAGGAGTTTTACAGAACCATGATCCATGTGGCAGGGAAACTTCCCTTCTGGGTAACACTCCCTTCCAAGGTCAGTAAAAATTATTACCATGATCTCTTTATCATGACATCTCCGGGACCTCACAGTGGAGATTTTATTGATTTCGGCGATATCCATGATATACCTGCCGGAGAGTATTTCGGAGCTTCGGTGTGGCAGATGTTCAAAGCCTTGAAAAGCCCTTTTAAATCTGTTTTAAAAATGGGACTTCTGGAAAAATATATCCACGAAAAAAAAGAGAACCGATTGCTCATCTGCAACAAATTCAAGGATCACTGGATGAATCCTGGAGTTCAGTTCAGGCTTATAAAATCAGATCCTTATTATATTTTAATTATAAACCTGTTAGAGTATTATGATCGGTTCATCAACAAAAAAGAGTTCTCCAAACTGGTGCAGTTCTGTTTTTTTTCAAAGCTGTCAATTACAACTAAAACGGATATCAAAACTGCCTTTGGACTCAAAGGGATTCTTATAGATATGTGCCGTGTCGAGTGGGGGTGGGAGTGGGGCTGGGAAGATAAGGATTATTTATCTCAAACAGATTCCAAGCATATTCGTCATGCGGGAAGGTTTAAAAAGTGGTCATACAAAGAGATATCTTCAAAAAGTCTGGAAATAGAAAAGTTCATGGCCAAAACATATAACAATGTGAAAAATGCCCTGGGACTCTCTTCCGGGAAGGACTCACTCCTGACGGCAAGGGACAGAACCGTTCTTGGACGAAAGATGTTTGTCCAGTTCAACAGGCAGCAGTCAAAGGTCAATACAGTGCTTCTAATATCCAGGGATGGCCTCTCCAAGGGTTTGACCCTGGTCCACTCCCTGGACAGTAAAAAAAACAACATATGGACATTGATGCACCGGTGGAAAGATAATAATTTAAAACAAGAACATATTGAAAAGATTCTCACTGCCCCCACCATTGAAGAGATTGCAGCATGGCTTATTCACAACAGTCTCTGCTCGGATGATGCATACATAAAACTCGAACCCAACCCCACCCATGCAAGGGTCAACGATATAAAAACTCTTTTGAAAAATATGTATGAATTTTTTGAACCTGACATGAGGGATGAGATAACGCCTGATGCCCTTTTCAACGGCAGCAGGATCACATCTCTTTTTATATCCATCAACTTTACTGTTCCCAAAACAAATAAAAAAATTGTAGAATACACTGCTGTTTACAGAAACAGTTGGGGAGAGATGTTCTGCCGTTTTTTCAAACCCGATTCACCCATGGAAAAAAATGAAAATGTTCTCCTGGAGTTGAAAAAAGAGTTGAATCTCAAGGTTTTGCCGGACAGATACAAATTTTTCGGCCGCCTTTGATTTTCTTAAAAGTAAATTCCCAAGCACTTCATGGTTTATAAGTGAGCATATATGAAAACATTTTTCCGACCAATAAGCGGACTTTTTGGTAAAAAGAGCGGAGATGATTCCCAGAGAGACGAAGAAAAAAAAGACTCCTCCATGGATGACCATACTCTGGCAAAAAATCACTGCAAACTCTTCAATGCCTTACAGGATGTCCAATCAAAGCTTGAAAAATTGGAGAGTGCAAAGGATAAAATATCAGAGGAACGTTTCAGCTCTCTCCATAAACAGTATTCCGACTTTATCAATCAGAAGGAACCTGTACTGGTTCAGGTCAGGCATGAGATTGATCAAAGAATATCCTCATATGTAAATGGTAAAAAAGAGGCTGCCCAGAGATTTACGGAGATAAAAAAAAATATTGCCGAGGAGGCAAAGCTCCTTGAGGCCGGGGTAATATCCAAGGATGAATACTTAGAAAAGCTAAAAACATGGAAACCCGAAGAAAAGGAGTGTGCCGAAGCCTATAAAAGCGTTAAAAAAAAGATAGAACTCCTTAAAGATGCCAAAGAGAACAGATATGTTGAACCTGAACCTGAAGAGGATGAAGAGGAGAGTGCAGCCCCCCGGGACGAAGAGTCCCCAAAGGATGATAACAACGGATCCCAGCCCCCAAAACAGATTGTCCAGAAACCCAAGGAGCAGGTTCTTTTTGGAAAAGAGGTGGATATTGCCGTTGCTCCGGGAACCAAACTGGATATCAAAATAGAGGGCATTGCCATTCCCGTTACAGCAATTTTTGTGGGGACAGAAAGATATGAGTATATACAGATAACTCCCCCCTCCCCCTACAATACCGTAAAAGGAAAACTCTTCCCGGGTAATATCATTGAATTCCAGACCATTTTCAAGGGCAAGCTCTATCTGTTCGAGGCCGGAATAATTGAGCATATTACAAAGCCTGTAAGGGCGGTTATCCTGGATTTTCCCGAAAAACTCACCACAAAGGAGATAAGAAGCAGTGACAGGGTTTCATGTATGATTCCGTCAACTCTCTTTTTCCGGGGGAAAGGCAAGGAGTGTATCATAAACGATATAAGTCCCCTGGGATGCGGGGTGGATGTAACCTATGAACCGTCAGAGAAAAATTACATTGCAAGGACCAACGATACCGTAAAAATCGAATGCTGTTTTCCAGGGGACCAGGAGTGCTATACACTGAATGGAATTATAAGGAATGTGAAAAAAAAGCAGTTGCACCTCATCTATGGAATTCAACTGACCGAGGTGGATGATGAGGTCAAGAAAGTTATAATCCAATACGTCTCCAGGGCTGGAAGCTAATGATCTCCAAGGCACAACTTACCAACATGATGGATGATGAGGTCAAGAAAGTTATAATCCAATACGTCTCCAGGGCTGGAAGCTAATGGTCACTAAGGCGTAATTTACTTATGATATTGGCATGGCAGTAGTCATTGCACTCATCAAGGAACCCCTCCTCCTTTTTTTTAAGAGCCACCATGATCAACTGCACGCAAAGGGCCCCGGCAAGGGCAATCAGTGTGGTGTCAAAGGCAACGGCCAGACCCGATGTAATCGCCTGCAAGGATACCCTTAGAGTTTCAAGGCCGTCACTGCTGGAAATTACGGTGCCAAAATTTCCTATGGCCCTGGAAAGCCCCAGCACGGTTCCTATGAAGCCCAGGACCGGAATCGCCCACACAAATCCCTTTACAAGACCGTAACTTGACTCCATCTGATCTTCGTCATTGCGGGCCTGGGCATGGAGTACCGCCGAGACATCGGCGATCATGCCGATGTTGTGAAGATTTGCAAGGGCACGCTCAATTCTGTTGAGCAACACAAAATGACGGGGATCATCCACAAGTCCGTACATGCGGGACAAAATATCCCTGGCACTATCCTGATTGAGTTCAAAATCCCGGGATTGGGGAACCACCATCAAGGTGAGTGCCCTTTTCTGGAAAACAAGCTTTCTCCACTTGATGAAAAGAACGGCAAGGGACCACCAGAAGAAAAAAACAATCACAAAAGGGACGATACCCCGCTCGGTAAAGATATCCGCCGCAGCCTGAATATAACGGGAAGAGAAGATAGAATAGATTCCAGAGGAGAACCGGTTCCAGGAGATCACCGCCTTCAATCCAAAAACAGCCAAATAGAACATCACCGTAAGAGAGAGCCCCATAAACAGCGAAAGAAGTGTGTTGACATCGGTATATTTACCTCCGGAGACTCCGAGACGCTCTTCAATATCCCCCTTTTCCCATTGAAGAATCCTTACGAAACCCATATTTTCACCTGCCGCCCCCTTCAATCAATTAAATATAGACTTCCAGAATAATATTTCAGATAGGGCAGCCGCAAGGGATTGCCCCTACAGTATGGTTGCCCCTACAGTATGGTTGCCCCTACAGTATGGTTGCCAATTTAATTATCTGGCAAACTATATTTATGGCCCATGGATACCCCTGACATTTGAGGGCCATGGAACTGGCCAGAAATCGACACCCATCCCCTGGGCATGGGACCAGTAACCCACATCAATCCCTTTGGCATCTCCCAAAAGAGACAAAAGAACATCCCTTGTTGTGTTACTGTCATATGGTGCAAAAAGGGGTTCTCCAGGAATATAACCCTTGTGATCAAGATGCTTGTGGACAGAACCATCCCTGTGTTCCTCGGTGACAAAGGTTTTAACCTGGATACTTCCATTTTCATCTTCCCCCCCGCGGACAACCCATAGCTCGGAAGGAGTGGGCAATGTTTTGATATGGAGAATATCTTTATCCCGGGGATCGGTGAATCCCACCCATCTCGGACTCCTCCGGGCCGTAATCTCCATGATTTTCAGGCGTGCCAGAAACTTGCCCGGGATATCTGAAGTACCAAAATGTTTTCCAAGTATCTGCCCGGCCCTGCGGCTCTCAATTTTATATTTGCGATGGGCTGTGCAGAGCCAGTGAACCTCTGATTCAGCTATGAAACTACTGAAATCCCTGGCCATGGGGATAAATTCCAGGGAGTTCTCCCTTCCTGTCAGTATCTGAAGCCTGCGAAGGAGAAATTCCATGAGATGAAGCTTCAATATGGGAGGCACCACCAGGTCCGGAAGTCCATGGAGCCTCTGCATCTCCATGACAATTGTCCCGGGAACGGTTTCATAACGTATATGATCCACCATCTGCTGGACATGATGGCAATGGGGCATCTTTTGAAGTCCCTCCACATGGGCTGTAATAACATGGCCTGCCTGGAAAAAGGGCTGGGTATCCTCCGGCGACAGGGCATGGACAAGCCCCCTGTATGAGAGTATCCCATCAATGAATTCCCGGGCCGGCTCTCCGCTGAAGTACCACTTTTGGGGTGCATGATTGGGCCGTTTCACCTGACACTCCCAAATATCCACAAACCGGGGGGTCTGTTCCATTTTTTTAAGATCATCCACAACCCCTCCGGCATGGAGGGCAATATTGTGCCCAAGGGCATCCATATCACCAAAAAGTCTTCCCCAGAAAGGGTTGGATGGATCATGGCGGGAGTCACTGTTGACGAGATAACCATATAAAGATGCCCTTTTAAGAACCGGGGCAAGCTCCACGGCAACAGGGTCCTGGGGAAAATCTAAGGTGAAACGTTTAATGGCTTCCAGATACCCTTCCAGTGTATCTTCAAGCAAAAGGCCCTCAATCTGTTCCTTTCTTGCTTCAAAGGAGGACCTCACCTGATCCAACTCCTCTAGGAATCTTGCCAGTTTGTTTTTCAATTCAGGCTTGATCAAGTCCATGTGAAGCTGGTCAGTCCGGGCCAGGATATCTTCTATAGGCTTAAAAAGAGTTGTTTCATCATCATTGAGATTTGAAGTGCCAGGCATTATCCCTTTAATTTTCCTGAAGGTCACTTCAAGGTCATTTAAAAGTTTTACAAGAAGGAGTTCATCACCAGCCTTCAAAGCTGTTTTTTTGAGATTCCAGAGATTGTCAACCACATTGAGACGCTCCAACGCCTCCTCTCCCAGGGCCTTCTCCTTGCCCCTGGCCTCATCCAAAAGGGACTCCACAGTACTTACCGGTTCATTGAAGCCGGTCATGGCCATGGTTTCAAGGACAACGATCAGGGACTGGAAGCTTTCCCTTTCCCCATCCAGAAATTTTTTCAGTTCCCCTGCCCTTTTCAGCTCCCTCTCTATCTCATGGCCCCGGAAAAGGAAGCCGTACCCATCCTCCATCTCATCCAAAACAGAATTAAAGGCCCCAAGGTTTCGGGAATGGAAATTCTCATCCAGGGCATCCATGAAACCGACTCTAAGCGAATAAAAATGGAACAGTAAAAACAGAAGCCCCAAAGAGACCATTGCCGTTGCACCCACCATCAAAGTCCTGCGTCTTTTACGAAGAGCGGTACGTCTCCTTTTTTTACCGGCCCGGGCAGCAAGATCATCAATCTCCCGGGCCATGCCCGGGGGAAGGTTCATGCCCCGGCTCTTAAGGGATTCCAGCAGCTCCCCCAGGCCCTGATCCGTGCCGTGGGCAAGCTTTTCCCGTATTTGGGACAGTATCTCTTCCCCGGCCTTTTCATCATGGATCCTGGCTCTCTCCCCATGGAACCACAGGCTTATCCCCTCATATAGAGACCCCATCTCCTGATCCAATTTAAAACCAGGGCTCTTCCGGAGACGGTCCCAGGCAGGCATGATCATGGAAAGGCCCTTGAAATCCTTTTTTTCAAAGGCTTTTTCCATATCTTTTAGCATATCCCCTGCCCTTTTCACAACATCCCGGGCCAGGGCATCTTTCATAAAGGTCCCGGCATCCTCCAAAATAGCCGCATCAACCGGAGCCGTCCATTTGCCTTTCAACTCCATGATCACCATGGCCAGTTCATTGAGGCTGTTTTCCTTTTTAAAGCGTTCAATCTCCGCCGGTATCTGACCGAGCCTGTATTTTTCAAAATCCATGAGCATCTTCTGCCAGGATATATTTCCAGGGTCAGCCTTGACCATCTCCCGAAGTATGACGATGGAGCCCGGTGCATCTCCGATGTTATTGGCCCGGCGAAGTCTCGAAAGAAGCGGAGCTATGGCATTTTCAGCCTCCAGGCGAGCCTTCAGTTTATCCATGGATTCCCTGGGGAGAATCGGCGGCACCTGCCACCCCTTTTCCCGGCAAAGATCACTCCACCGTGATGCCTCAATGCCGGCCATCTCCTGGCAAAGGGGTATGAGGGGCGGTTCCCTTAGGCTCTCTTCAACGGCCCGGGAGATCATGCCCTTTTCAATGTATGCCATGCACTCATTGAGACGGCCGTTGATGGTCTCGCACTGCCCTGCATAAATACTGGCCATCATGGCAGGATCATGGGTATCTGATATGCCTCCGGCATCTGCAATTTTACGTATTGTCCTAAAGATATCACTCATTTTCATGGAAGTAGTCCTACTTCAACTATTTTACCAATAAGGCTTCCAGCATGGTGCAAAGAAGGGATTTGCCGAATCTTCTGGGACGCAGAAAAACTGGATTGTCAATTTGCTCCAATTTTTCAATATAGTCGGTTTTATCCACAAAATAGCCGTTTTTTTCTATAATCGCCTCATAACTTGCCTCGGCGTATAATATGCGTTTTTTCATTTTTCTCTCCGTATCATTTTAAAAGCAGGCTGGCTCCATCCTTTAATCCTGTAAATCCTTTAATCCTGTAAATCCTTTAATCATGTAAATCATGTAAATCATGATGCAGATAACATTCACGGTTATCCAACCTTGAAAAGTGCTTGCGGATAGAACTTGTATCCACTATGTTATGACTCTTCTTATCTGTTGTTTTATAAAAAATGAATTTTTTTTACAACCGTAAAATTAGGAGGATTTTCCATGAACCGCAATTTAAAGAGAAGAGTGTTGGCATCTCTTGCATTGATAACCTTGTTCATTGTTTCTGCATGTGCCCATGTGGCCCCGTATAAAGAGGCTGTCCGATTTCAGGAATCAGGGCAATATTACCATGCTGCAAAATCAGCTTTAAATTCCCTTAAAGCAAAACCAGATTATGATGAAGCCCGTCTTCTTCTGAAAAACATTGCCGAATCCGCATTTAAACAGCGGGAGCAGGAGGCACAGAATTTTATCGACAAAGACAACTATCCGCCGGCAATCAATATATTACGTGAACTTGAAAAATTTGCATTCAACTGCAACCGCCATGGTGTGAGAATACCTGCGGCCCAGGGACTTGCCCAAAGGATTGAAAATGTCTCCAATGCCGGTGCTGAAAAATGGTACATTACCGGGGAAGGGCAGTTAAGGTCAAGGAACTATGGGGAAGCAATCGAATCCTACTCAAAATCCCTGGATTTGAGTTCAGGTTATAAAGATACCCGGGAAAAAATTGCACTATGCCACAGGTCAATGGCTGAAGAGCTTTTAATGGCCAAAAAATGGCGTGATGCTGCTCAACATTTTGAAAATGCGGCACGTTTTTCAAAAGAGAGTATGTTGGATAAAAAATCAGCAGCCCAATGTTACTATACAATCGGTAAAAAATTTTTTGAAAAAAAGAGATATAGAAACGCATATGCAGCCTTTGAAAGATGCCTGGCACTTGATCCATATTATGAAAATGCGGCACAACTCAAAGATACCTGCCTGAGGAAGGGCATGGTGCGTTTAGTGATCCTTCCCATTGAAAACCGTACCGGAGCGGGTATTGCTGGAATAAGTGTTGAAGATATACTTTATGACTCTATCATTTCAACGGTTCAAGGCAAATGCAGCCCTTTTTTAGAGATCATTGACAGACAAAATCTGGATATGATTCTACAGGAGCAGGGCATGGCAAAAACAGATAACCTTATGGATATGAATACCATTGCAAAAATCGGCCGGCTGAGAGGTTTTCAATATATTCTTGCCGGCAAAATCACCAGGCTCACAGGCCAGGAGACCGGGCCTGTAACCAATTACAGACGGGATTCCTGCCAGATTCCTGTTTATGTGGAAAAAAAGAAAAAATATTACACAAAACTGGAAAAAGTGGGTGAATCAACGGCAACATTGAGATATAAAGAGGTGACCAAAGAGAGCGGCATTGTCATTAACGGCTCACTCCAGATTATTGATTCAAGTACCGGGCATTTCCTGTTTACCAGGCCCTTCAGTGCCGAAAAACGTGATTTTGCCCATTATATAACAGATTGCAAATGGTCATATCCTGAAAATGCCCATATCAAAGATACTGACACGCTTTGGAGATATATGGGCAACGGCGATTTACAGGAGAAATTTCTGGCAGACCAGAACTGTGCATCAATTTCAGATCTGACCATGCAGGCAGTTGAGCAGCTCAAAGATCAATTTGTGGAGCATATTCTTGTGCAATTAGATTCAGTGCCGTCCATCCCTGATCCAATTTAAGGAGAAAACGTGAAAAAATCCAACAAAAATGATGAAAAAATAGATGCCTACAGAGAACTCCCTTCACTTCAGCAGATGATCCTGCAGATTCTCGCGGTTCAATATTATGAATTACGGCAGACCCATCTGATCCACTGCCTCCATGCATTGGGGTACAAGGATACCCATAATCAAAATTTTACCCATCAGACAATTAGACCCCATCTTCAGGAACTGGTGGATAAAGGTTTGATGATCAGAAGCACCCAGGGTGTGAAATGTCCTGAATTCCTTTGGTGGGAAGCCATGGAAAATCTCCTGGAGAGCGGCCGGTTCTCGGCTGTAGCCAGGGAAATTCTCGGGCAGGCTCCCCTTCCGTCATCGTCATGGCACTACTCCCACAATAGACCCTATCAGTTCAAAAAGTATGAGGAGTTTTTCAGAGCATTTCAGATGGCACTGCTTGGGGGAGCTTCGGTTGCCAATATTGATAAGGTCTATGGATCCGGAAGGAGTACCTTTGTTAACTCCCCCCATTCCGGAGGGCCATGCTTTTTCCTGCTGGATACCCTTTTTAAAGCCAAACTTTTGGATAAGCTGGATTCATCCCTGTTGTGGATGGCCCTGCCTTATCTATTGGAAGAGGGGATCGATAACATGATCCCTGTCAGGCACTTGATGGACTGCTATGTCAAGCATCTCTCCGGGGCACCGGATGATGCAAAAAAGTATAAATTGACGGAGTTTTTTCTTTTAAGCGGCCATGTTGATATTGCCATTAAGCTCATGGAGACGATGCAAAGTGGAAAAAAATTTGAGTTGACACCCACCCATCCGGCCCAATTGGGTTGGGCAGAGACCTTAAAAGGCAATATGAATTCTGCCCTGGACCACTTTAACCAGGCCCTGGCTTTGATGAAAAAGGAGACCCGGAAACGGAAAATATTTTTGCCTGGATATGAGGGTATCTTTTTCTTGTTCGCACTTCTCAAAAGCGGCGAAAAAGATAATTACATTGTGGCCCTGGATCATATTGATACCGTACTTAAAAGGGAGGGAGAGTATCTCTTTTTTCACCCCATCATTGGCATGGGGCCGGTGTTTCAGGAGCGGCTGGGAATCTACTCGGATATAGAATGGCCTATATGCAGCGGTGCGTCTTTAAAACGTAAGACCCCCATCAACGCCTTTTTTATTCTGCTCATAATGAGCTGGAGCGATCCCAAGGGAGCCAAAGGGCACCTTCCCGTCCTGAAAACAGTGGAAAAGAGGTTGGCTGAGGCACAATTTCCATGGATTGAAGCTGAAGTGTACGGCCTTATTGCACTCCTGGACAAGGGGAATAAAAAACAGTCAAATACCCTCCATGAAGGGCTGGGGACCATCTCCTTTGTGGAGAGTGCCCAACCCCTTCCCAAATGGGAAAAGAGCCTCAACGCCCTTATGCAGATCGGTCAGGAGATTAAAAGCCATCCCCCGGACAAGGAGGATGTCCATCTTCACCATGGCCAGCGGCTTGTCTGGCTGCTGAATTACAATGAAAAGTACAACATCTGCTCTTTGACCCCCCGTCTCCAGAAACTTTCAAAAAACGGGACATGGACCAAAGGCAGGCCCGTGGCCCTGAAGACCCTCCGGGAAAATTATGAAACCATGGAGGGGTTGACGGATCAGGATCGACGGGTGTGTGCCGGCGTTGTGGCCGAGACCTATTACGGCAGTTATTACGGTGACCTGGAGTACCGCATAGATGAAGAGATATCCCTTCCTGCCCTGGTGGGACACCCCCTGGTCTTTCTGGAAAAAGATCTGGAAAACCCCATCGAACTTGTGAAAGGGGAGCCCGAGATTATATTTCGGGAAGACGGGGCAGGCACACGCATCTCCATGCACCCTTCGCCTGGAAGTGGACAGAAACGGTTGGTGCTGGTGAAGGAGACCCCATCCCGTTTCAAGGTGATCCGTTTTATGCCGGATCATTTGAAAATTGCCGACATCATCGGCAATAAGGGATTAAAGCTGCCCCAAAAATCCAGGGAGATGGCGGCCCGGGCCGTTTCGGCCATTGCATCGCTTATCACGGTGAATTCAGATCAGGACCTGGCTGGCTCCCAGAACGGGACCATCAAGGAGTTGAGTGCGGATCCCACCCCCCATGCCCATGTGATGCCCTGGCAGGAGGGAATCAAAGTGCAGTTTCTGGTGAGACCCTTTGGCCAAACCGGTTCCTATTACAGACCCGGCCGGGGAGGGAGCCATGTCTTTGCCGAGATTGAAGGAAAAAAGGCCCAGGCCGTCCGGGATATTGGGCAGGAGAAGGAAAAACTCCGAGGGGTGATTAAGGCCTGCCCTACCCTGGCCAATCTCGAGGCTGTGGATGGGGAGTATCTTGTGGGAGATTCCGAAGAGGCCCTGGAGCTGCTCATGGAGTTGAAAACATGCAGCGACATGGAGACATTGATTCTCAAGTGGCCCCAGGGAGAGAAGATGCGGGTGCGATCCCAGGTCTCCTTCAACCACTTCTCAATGAGCATCAAAAAGGATATGGATTACTTCAAAGCCACGGGAACCCTCACCGTTGATGATGAGCTGGCCCTGGATATCAAAGAGCTGATGACCCTTCTGGAAACATCCCCCCTCCGGGGGCGCTTCGTGACCCTGGATGATGGAACCTTTCTTGCACTCACAGCCTCCCTCAAAGCAAGGCTGGAGGAGCTGAGAGCTTATGGAGCCATCCACGGCAGAGGGGTTCGATTCAATCCTCTTGCTGTGCCGGCCATTTCCGAGTTTACGGATCAGGTCGGCTCCCTGAAAAGCGATGCCGCATGGAAAGCCCATTGCAAAAAACTTAAAGAGGTCATTGATCCCGAAGTACCAGGAACCCTGCGGGCACAACTCCGGGAGTACCAGGTGGCGGGATTCAAATGGCTGGCACAAATGGCCCACTGGGAGATGGGGGCATGCCTTGCCGATGACATGGGGCTTGGGAAGACGGTACAGGCCCTTGCCGGAATACTGGGATGTGCCGCCGGCGGCCCCACCCTGGTGGTGGCTCCGGTGTCGGTGATGGGCAACTGGGAGGAGGAGTGCCGGAATTTTGCCCCCACCCTCACGCCCCGGCGTTTCGGCCCCGGGGATCGCCAGGAGTTTCTGGACCAGGCAGGCCCCTTTGATCTGGTTATAGCCAGCTATGGACTGCTCCAAAGTGAAGCAGAAAAGCTCTCTGCCGTTAAGTGGCAGACCGTGGTCCTGGATGAGGCCCAGGCCATCAAGAATGCCAAAACCAAACGCTACAAAGCAGCCATGACCCTCACGGCCCCTTTCCGGCTCATCACCACTGGAACCCCGGTGGAAAACCGCCTGGAAGAGCTGTGGACCCTCTTCAACTTTCTCAACCCCGGTCTTCTTGGCTCCCTGAACCGCTTTCGTCAGGTGTTTGCTGTTCCCATGGAAAAAGATCAGGACATGGAAGCTTCCCGGCGGCTGAAAAAATTGATCCGTCCCTTTATCCTCCGCCGCATGAAGAGCGATGTACTCCATGAACTTCCGGAAAAGACCGAGATCACCCTCAAGGTGGAGATGAGTGAGGAAGAGGCCCTGCTCTATGAAGCCCAGCGTCTCAAATCCCTTGAAAATATTCATAAGGGGGATAACGGTGGTCCAGGCGGGAAACATTTGCGAATTTTGGCCGAGCTGACCCGTCTTCGCCAGCTCTGCTGCAACCCTTCCCTGGTGCTGCCCGATGCCGGTATCAAAAGCAGTAAACTCACCCTTTTCGGCGAGGTGGTGACGGAACTTATTGAAGGCAATCATAAGGCACTGGTTTTCAGTCAGTTTGTGGGGCATCTAACCATAATTGGGAAATTTCTCGATGACCTGGGAATATCCTATCAATACCTGGATGGTTCCACATCGGAAAAGGATCGACGGGAGAGAATCAACGCATTTCAAAGCGGAATGGGGGATATTTTTCTCATCAGCCTCAAGGCTGGCGGGTACGGCCTTAACCTCACCGCGGCCGATTACGTGATTCACATGGATCCCTGGTGGAACCCGGCAGTGGAGGATCAGGCATCGGATCGTGTCCATCGCATCGGACAGACAAGGCCGGTGACGATATATCGTCTGGTGATGAAAGACTCCATAGAAGAGCAGATCATAAAGCTCCACCGGGAAAAACGGGAGCTGGCCGAAACCCTTCTTGAGGGCAGTGAAGCCGCTGCCAGGATATCGGGGGATGAACTTTTGGCCCTGTTGCAGCACAAATGATGTACCTTCACACAGGGCTGCCCCTACAGCACGGTTGCCAATTTCACAGGGAGTCAAAAATTGTAATTTTTTTCCTGATCGCAAATTTTATGATAATCATTGATTTTGAATCTCAAATTTTATATAAAAATTGCGTTTTGAGTAAAACCTTTAATTACTTCAACCGGTTTCCATGTTTTATGTGGGAACTATAGACTTCCAGAAAAACATTTTAGCAAATCAATTCTTAAGGGGCACCTATAGACTTCCAGAAAAATATTGGCCTTGATCATCGTTTGGTCCAATTCGTAGGTGCAGATTCCATATCTGCCCCTAAAACAGGGCGGGTATGGTAC
>JADGBO010000079.1:11868-13983 GCA_015231465.1 Desulfamplus sp. | reverse complement strand
GATAAACTGGGGTAGAGAAAATCAACAGGTTGATGTGCTTATAAAGTAAGGATTGATTTTTAGGAATCTTACAATGACTGCCCATCAATTTTCTAACAACAATATTGATGACACTTTTTATTAGATGGAGTCTGGTTTTCCATGACATCCGGGTATTTGTCTGAACCAGGATGGCCAGAATTTACAGGATGATCAGGAATTTTATCCTGTAAATCCTTTCAATCCTGAGTATCCTGATTCAGACAGTATTCAACTTTTATGCTCCGATACAGGAATTTATTATGCACTACAAAAAAGAGCCGGCATTTATCAATCGACAGTCAGAGTTGGCCTATCTCAATTCCTGGATTAAAGAACGTCCTGAGCATATTTTGTTCCTTTACGGTCCCAAATCCAGCGGCAAGACCACGTTGATTTACCGGTTCATCGAGCGGAACCTGCCCCGGACGGAGTACGACATCAAGCATTTCAACCTGCGTAAGCTGTTGCTGATCAACTACGAAAGCTTTTTGCGGGCCTTTTTCGAGCGCAAGGACAGCGAACAGATCAAGGAAACCCGGCAATACGACCTGAAGGTATTCAAGCTCAGCGTGGAAACGCTGAAAGGGTTGGAGGATCGCAACCTTGATCCGTTCATCGTCATGGAAAAGGAGCTGGAGAAGATCAATAAAAAGGGCAAACGCCCGCTGATTATCATCGACGAGTTGCAGGCCCTGGCCGAGATATACTTTAACGGGGGCCGGGAACTGCTCAACGAGATGTTCAACTTCTTCGTGGCCATGACCAAGGAGTCCCATCTGTGTCACGTACTTATTGCCAGCTCGGACGGCTATTTCATTGAAAGGCTGTACAACGACAGCAAGCTCAGAAAGACATCCAGGCTTTATGAGGTGGACTATCTGCCAAAAGAGGATATCGTTTACTGGTTGAAAAATCTGGAAAAAGAGTCCTCTATTTCAGATTATACTTTGACCAATGAGCAGATCAAATACGTGTGGCAGCATTTCGGTGGAAGCATATGGGAAATATCTAACGTGTTGGGCGAGTTCTTACTGATTTGTAAAGACCGTAAAGTGGATTGGGACGAGATGGAGAGTGTTGTTGCCAAGTATATCATGCAGTCTATGAGCTATTTTGAGGAGTACGCCGCTCTGGATACACCAAGAACAGAATTGCTCAGGGAAATTCTTAAAAATGTACAGATCATGGGGTATGCCAAGGAGTCTCAGATGAAACCAATGCTTGATGGGGGCTACTTCCCAGACAAAGCCTTTTTAAAGGAAGAGCTACATTACCTGGTTCGGCAAAATTTTCTTTACTATAACCCCACCCGCGGGGAATACAAATTTCAGGGCAGGAGTATGGAGATCGGTCTGAATATGTTTTTACGTCAAGTAGATTCGGTCCTTTAAATTTAGGCTCTTGTTGTGTTTCTCCCGAAAATACAGAATTGTGCCAATGTCTGAATCACGGATTAAAAGATTTCACGGATTGAAAAAATCCGTGTGTGACCGGCATGGTCAATAACTAACTGGTGAAAGTCCAGTCTTGAACCTGAAAGGAGGTAACTTGTAGGCGAAGGCAAGGGTGCCTGAAGAAACTTTTATACACAGCCCTACGTCGGGATACAACAGAAGTATAGAAGCCAATGACGGATCTGAAGGAAGCCATAGCCAAAATTGCCACCTGAACTTGGTGTGAACCTCTGGCAGGCTGACAGGAAAGGGCGTGGTACCGTGATCTACTAAAGCCCAATATCCTTTCCGTAATTTCCTGTGGGTATAGGAGGCAGGTGGGCAATGAAATAGTTATTGATCTTACCCGGTGAAGAGCCGCCTACGCTGGAGGCATTGTAACTGCGACAATGTGTCCTAAGCGAAACAGCAATGTTGTCGTTATGGGTAGGGGGTTTGCAGATGAAGCCGTAGTAGTCGTAAAGTTGTAAGCCGAAGAGAATGCGGTGACGTATTTGAGGGTAAAACTTACAACAAGTGGCATGATGCTGGAGGCGAAGGGCGGAACATGTTAGCGTTACAGAAATCTTATTAAGATCTGTTACCATGAGGCCAGCCATATAAAGGAGCGAAGCTTGCGGCGGCAACGTAAACGCCAGCC
>JADGBO010000079.1:0-11768 GCA_015231465.1 Desulfamplus sp. | reverse complement strand
CAAGTGGCATGATGCTGGAGGCGAAGGGCGGAACATGTTAGCGTTACAGAAATCTTATTAAGATCTGTTACCATGAGGCCAGCCATATAAAGGAGCGAAGCTTGCGGCGGCAACGTAAACGCCAGCCAGAACATTTAGCAATCTCGTGCAGGCCGTAGAAATGGTAATGCAACCAGGAAAAGAAAAATGAGACAACTGGAACATATCCACTCAAGGAATGGATAAGACTAACATGAGGAGCCGTATACGGACCCGTACGTACGGTTCTGTGGGCAGACGGAGGTCTTTAGACCTCCTCTGACCCGATCCGCAGCCATCGCTTCGATGGAGTGGGGAGGCATCGGGTCCGGGCCGGGGTATTTTTTATAAAAATGTTGTGCGAAGCACTCGCCGTATATTTTGGTTTGAATACCTCATGAAACCCCTGGAATTTATGAAGGCATGTCATCTAAGAGATGCAAAGGCACATCCACCATTTCATTGTTGATGATCTTAATGATAATTTGTTTGTCGAGTAATCAAAGAGCTTACAGAAGATGAACTTATGATCATGGTCAATGTTTGGATCTGTCAAGATGCCTCCGGAATTTGGCTTAATGCGGGTTTCAGTTTTTTTCATGTGGAATTTTATCACGTTAATTTAAAGACGCAAGGGAATTACCTTGAATCTTCCATGAAATCATGAAGCACCCAAAATTCATGACAGCATATCATTGAAAAATTGCAGAGACAAATCATTGTTTTTTTGTGGACATATGGAGCAAAATAGGATTTATTGTTTCATGGAGTTTGTCTAAATATGCTTACAGGAATTGAGGTATTATTAAGGATTGAGGTATTATTAAGGATTGAGGTATTATCATGAAAAAAATCCCAAAATCCACGACTCCCTGGTGAAATGCCTCATCACCTCATTTACCGGGGAATTTTTTGCCTGGTTTTTCCCCACAGGGTAGTGGCTTCCCTGCAGCCATCGCTTCGATGGAGTGTACTGGAGTATTCTTGACACCAGGAATTAAGGAGGAATCGTTATGTTTAAAAGTAAATGTTATAGGAGACCGGAAATGTGTGCATTTACCAGAAGCTTATTTTTTAAGCTGTTTATTGTGGGGCTTGTACCTTTTATGGTGTGTGCCGTTACCTTGTCACCCCTGGGTGCGGAGGAGCCCCGTTTTCACCATAAAAGTTCGGAGATGATTGAAGAGCTCTCCCGGGAGCCTGTTCTTTATCGAAATTTGCCCGTGGCCTCGGACATGCGGGCAATTGTGGTTGCCGAGAGGATTGATGAGAATTACAAGGAAAAAGAGATTCTAATCAATATTAAAGAGGTTATGCCCAGGGTAAAGCTGAAAGTGGAGTTTGATGTAAACAGTGACAGGTTGCGTCCCGAGGCATTTTCCGTTTTGAATGAGCTGGGAACTGCATTCAAGAGCCATAAACTTGAAGGAGCCGCGTTTATAATCAAGGGCCATACCGATTCCGATGGCACCGAGGCCCATAATCGGAAATTGAGCTTGAGACGGGCATACACGGTCAAGAATCATATACAAAAAGAGTTCGGAATTCCTGAATCTTTACTCAAGGCCGTGGGATATGGAGAGGCACTGCCCCTGGAACCCAACACTTGTGATCGGAACAAGCAGATGAATCGAAGGGTGGAGGTTGAGAGGTGGTTGGAAGATTGATGGGCAGTTCCCAGGTTAAGCGCTCCTGCCGTGACTTACCCCAGCCACCGCTCATCGGATGTCCAGGCCATATCATGTGCCTTCAGAAAATCCAGTGCCCCTTTGGTGAATCCGGTCAAAGAGAACACGATGTTCACGGACTTGGGCACCGGTTCCAATATCTTCAGCAGATCGATTTTTTTCAGAAATTCTTCGGCTTCAGCCCTGGAAAATTTTTTGGTGTCCCGATATTTCACTTCTCCGATGACGGCATATTCCCCGGCCCCGGCCCTGGCGAAAATATCAATGAGCAGATCCCGTTTTTCGATGGGTGACGACCGGTAGGTCCAGACGTTTTCGTAATCGGCGAATCGAAAATCTTCCGGCAGGTTGGCAGTCATGGCTTTGAAGCCCTCGTTATCCCGGAAGGCATGGAAACGGAGCCGGTTGATGATGAGAAATTCGGCATAAGCCCCCTTCATGCGGTTCAATCGCCCCAGCAGTTGGTGGTATTTTTGCTTGTATTCGTCGAAGAGTGCCTTGTATTCGTTGCGAATCTCTTTTTCGTCAAAGCCTTCAATCTCTTCCTGATACACCCCCCGAAAAACCTTGTCGAAAATGTTGTCCTCCACTCCCTGGTATTGAAAATTGCTGGTTCCTTCCTCAATGATGTCCCCTTTGACCAGTGCATGGAGCTTTTTTTCAAGCTCGTAATCGGTCATGCCCAGGTCTAACTTTTCCAGAAGCTCTTTCCGGGTCACCTGGCGTTCCCGGTTTTTGCACAGATACAGGACTATCTTTTTGGCGTTTTCTCCGTTCACCCGGGAAAACACCGAATGCACGTATTCCATCCAGGTATTACGGATGTTGCCGTTTTTGTGCCGGGTTTCATATTCCATGAGTGCAAGCAGACCGTCCGGGGTGGCCAGATCCGGCTCCGGAAAGGCCGATGTGAAAAAGGCACTGACGTAAAACGGGTTACCCTCGCTCAATTCCGCTATCATCATTGCCGTTTGTTCGGTTACGGGCATTTCAAAAATCTGGGAATACTTGAACACCATCTCGATGGTTTCATCCATGGGCATATTGTCGTAGCCATATTCGATGAACCGTCCCGGCAGCATCATCATGAGATCATGGCGCAGCCACCCCACCCAACTGCCGGAGACGATGAGCGGTGCGTTTTTGTATTCGGCCGTGCGCATGTAGCCGGCGGCAAAATCGCTTGCCCGATTTGTTTTGCCTTCATCCCAATATATTTCACTGTTGAGAAACTGAAATTCATCAATGATCTGCACAATGAATTCGTTTTGACCGGCGGCAAGATTCATGGGTGCTTCCCTTACCGTACTCCACAACATCTCGATGTTTTTTTCCTGGAAAGAGGACTCGACATCCTTGATGAGATCAATCAGATATTCAAAACCTTCATCCCTGGCCACATTCACGGCAGCACTGAAATCAGCCTTCCGTAAATAATGAATGTATTCCGGTTTTCGTCTCTTAAAGGCAATGTACTGATAAATGAATGTCAGGAAAAAGTGCCGGCAGAATTCCACCGCCCATTTGCTCCCCTCGCCCAGTTCATAATAGAAAGGAATTACCCCATCGTTTTTCTCGAAGGTGATGTTATAAAGGCGTTGCAGGAAAGCTGTCTTGCCGGTTTTCCGGCGGGAAACAATGGCCGTACTCTTGGAAATTTCCTTTTTGATGCCGTGGATCCATTTCAGAAACCAGGCCAACTCTTTTTTCCGGCCTGTGAAGATATCCGGGTTCCCGATTTTTTCTTTGAGATATGTTTTCAAGCGGTGTCTCCTTTTGTTTACACATGCCCCAGGAACTCCATCCGGAATCCTGCCGTTTCAACAATTGGCTTTTCCAGAACGTTACGATGGAAAGTTACGATGGGCATACGTTTAATGTCAAGGAATTGATTTTTAATAACTTGCCCATTCATCTCATCCCCAGCCACCTATTACAGGCTTGCCATGGGAGATTGGGTAAGTTAATGAAACCCAATTACCAAGCAGGTTATGGCCTATTAGGGCTAAAAAATCAAAAAAAATATTCCCAATTGCTTTTTAATACCCAAATGCTTATACTCAAAAAAATTAAGGAATTAATGGCATCCTTCATTTGCCAGTTTACTCTTTCTGGAGCCACATTCCCATTTTTCGGGAATTATCTCAAAAAAAGTGTCAACTACTTTTGATGGATTATGAAGGATGCCGAATTAATACGAAATAACTTACCCATTCTCCCCCTCACCATCCATCCATCCATGGATGGTTGGTAGGGTTGAGGTAAAGGGGCAAGTTATAGTTTTCCAGATAATGAAATTGGCAACCGTAATGTAGGGGCACTCCCTTGGGGATGCCCTTAATTTCATTTTTTTGAGGGATGGATTATGATAACAAAAGAGGGAGTAGTAACCGCAACACTTGGTAAGGACGTACTGGTAAAAACCATAAGATCAAAATCATGTGATGCATGCAGTGCAAAGGATTCCTGCGGCGAAGCATCCGGGTTCCAGGAGATGACCGTAAAAATTGAAAACTCACTCAATGCATCTGCCGGAGATCATGTGGTGGTAGGATTCAGAACCGCCCCGTTGTTAAAGATAACATTTATGCTCTATATTCTTCCCGTCATTCTTCTGATTACCGGAGCAGCGGCAGGAGATAAACTGGCTGCAATAATTAACACAGACCCATCTGTGACAGCTCTCATTGCCGGGGGTATATCCCTTGTCATTGCGTTTGTTATAATAAGGCTTATCAACAACTCATTGAAAGACAAAAAAGAGTTCCAGCCTTTTCTCAAGAGATTTTCACGCAAAAATGAGACATGCACTCCCTCCTGAATACCCCCTTTAAAAAGCAGCAGTCCACCATACACACAATCCGGATCCACACCGATTTTTGAAAAATTCTGGATTTTTCACTTGAATATTGTCATTTTCTGATATAGTAGAGGGATGTTTACCGTTGGGATTCAAAGTCCTTTGCATACTTCATTACTGTGTGTGCATGTTAGTATTAACCCAATTAACTGTTTTACCATTTTAAGGATGAGGGCAAACAGATGACCTCTAACAAAGACTTGAAAATTGCTTCTCTGCTCGCCATTGTACTTTTTATCACCGGTTTCACATGCTATGCAGCCTTTCCGCCTCCTTCACCGGATGAGCCTGTGCGGCTAATGTTTCAGAACGCTGCAGGAAAGGTGCTTTTTACGCACACTGTCCATAGCTATGATTATGACATCTCATGCCTTGACTGTCATCACAACATTGAAGATGATGATATCTACAATTGCAGTGAGTGCCATGAAGCCGAAGGCGATGATTATGTACCAGGCAGAACAGATGCACTCCATCAGCAATGTATTGGCTGTCACCAGGATATGGGTGCCGGCCCTGTGGATTGCAATTCATGCCATGCCATGTAAACTCCTGATTACTGCTGTTGCCCCGGGGCTTTCATGGGGTTATTAAAAAACCCCGGGACCTTTTGTCCGGGACCTTCTGTGATTTATGCAGATTTATCCCATGATTTATGCAGGTTTATCCCATGATGTATGCAGGTTTATCCCATGTACTGGCGTGGCTGTTTCCCGCCGGAAGCAGGGTATTCTCCATCGTTTATCCCATATGTGTAAACGGATGCATTAGACGGATGAATTTTAAATTTGAAGGGCCATAAAGGGGCATCCAGACTCAGGCAGCAGGTATGGGTCACCATTTTTTTTACCAGATAAAGGTTTGTTATGATTAAGAGATCATTTATCGGACTAACTGAACCAAAGCTCATGTGCGACCTGATAGAGTCGGGTCCCAAGGAGCCGGAGACAATTCCCATACCCCCCAGGATGATTCTTCTGCTGAATGAATCATTGGACAGCACCAGGGAGTCGCTTGTCAAAAAAGGGGATATGGTCAGAAAAGGTGACAAACTTCATCTCTACAAAGAGAGCAGTGAATATGTCACATCACCGGTTTCCGGAAAAATTACAACCATTACCCCTGTAGTTGGTCACACCGGCTTGCCAGTGGTCTCCATTTCATTGGAGACGGCTCCGGGTCAGGGTGCCAACACTCAATTTGCAGAGTTTGCAGAGCCTCCCGACATTGAGAGTGCGGCCCGTTTTCTTATGGGAATACCTGGAAATCCGCCCCTTCAACGCCTGGCAGATCCTGGATGCCGGGTAAAAAAGATTGTGGTAAGTGCCGTTGATCAGGATATGATGTCCACCACAAGGCAGTATGTGATGACCAGATCCCGTGACTCCCTGGGCCAGGGGGTGGATCTGCTCAAGAGGCTTACCGGCATAAACGACATTGTCATTGCCCTGCCGGAAAGCATGGCTTCCCTGGCTGCCTTCGGCCCCATGACCCTGTTGAAAATCTCCCAGGATTACACCGACGCACTGCCGGAGATGATCATGCAAAAACATCTCGGGATAACCCCTTTGCCAGGCAGAACCTGTGAGGATATGGGAGTGTGCTTTATCTCGGCAGAGGCTGTTTTTGCCCTTGTGGATGCCTATGCCGGAAAAGAGCCTGTGTTTGAAAAAATCATAGGTATAACCGATAAAAACGGCAGGCTGACCCGGGTAAAGGCCACCATAGGAACCCCCATTCACAGGATATTCACCCAACTGGGAATTGCAGCCGACGAAAAAGACAGAATTATTATCGGAGGTCCGTTAAGGGGTACTTCGGCATACACACTGTACCATCCTGTGCAGCCGGATATGGACAACATAATTGTCCAGGCCGCAGCCGACATTCCCCCCATATCTACAGATCCCTGCATCAACTGCGGAAACTGCGTCCGGATCTGCCCTGCCAAAGTACCGGTCAATCTTCTGGTCCGTTACCTGGAGGCCAATCTCTACCAGGAGGCAGCGGACAGCTTTGACCTCTTCTCATGTATTGAGTGTGGTCTGTGCAGTTTTGTGTGCCGTGCGAACATACCCATATTCCAGTATATACGCCTTGGAAAAAACGAACTCATGAAAGTGGAACAAGAGACTGAAACGGAGGCTGAAAATGGCTAAACAGAACAAATTTACAGTATCCCATGCCCCGTTCTGGCACGATGGCAGCAGCATAAAATGCATGAATATCAACATCATGATAGCTGCCCTTCCGGCAGCCCTTTTTGGTGTGATGCAGTTCGGTATGCCGGCCCTCGGGGTTCTCTGCCTTGCCGTCTCCAGTGCCATGGCCTGGGAGGCTCTCTTTAACCTTATTTCCAGACGACCCGTTGCAATCAATAACTACAATGCCGCTGTCATAGGCATGATGGTGGGGATGATGATGCCGGCCACCATTCCCTGGTGGGTGCTTATAACCGGAACTTTCATTGCCGTGGTTGTGGGTCAGCAGATATTCGGAGGCATCGGAGCCAATCCCTTCAATCCGGCCGTCATTGGAATATCAATACTCATGGTGTCCTGGGGCGGCCATTTTGACTTTGATGCTGTCCTTGTGAACTACGACTTTACCTTCACAGCCCTCACTCCCCTTGCAGCCCTTGATCACCAGGGTGTGGCGGCAGTGAATTTATTTTCCTATTCCGATCTCATCATGGGAAAACAGATGGGTGCCATAGGGTCGGTTTTTGGAGCTGGACTTATACTTGGCGGCATATATCTCATACTGAGGGGATTCATCCGATGGGAGATAGCTGTATCTTACATTGCCGGCATAGTTGTGACGGCGGCTCTTTTCAACATATCCAATCCCGACCAGTATGCCGGTGCCATGTTCCATCTCTTTACAGGATACACGCTTTTGGGTGCATTCTTCCTTGCCACGGAGTCCTCGTCGTCGCCGGTGAACCTGATTCCCATGTTCATATATGGGGCCATCGGAGGAATCATGACAATACTGATCAGAAATATCGGTGCCTATCCGGATGGAACTCTATTTGCCATTCTGCTGATTAACCTCATTAATCCGCTGATCGACAACATAAGGCCCAAAGCTTTGGGAAGGGGTGTGAACAATGCGTGAAATGATAAGCATGGTTGTTGTTCTTACCGTACTCAGTGCCTTTTCAGGAGGTATGCTTGCAGCGGTGAGAACCGGAACCAAGGACAGGATAGAAAACCAGGTGCTTAAATTTCAAAAAGCACCTGCCATTAAACAGATTCTCCAGGAGGTATCCAACGATCCTCTCCAGGACAGATTCAAGCTCATGGACAGTGACAACGAGCTTACCTTTTTTGTGGGAAAGATGGGCGACAAACCCAATGCTGTAATTTTTGAAACCTTCGGCAAGGGGTATGGAGGTGATATAGGTGTCATGACGGGCATAAACATTGAATCGGATAAAATAATCGGCATTGCTGTTACAACCCACAGTGAAACTCCGGGTCTCGGTTCAAGGGCCAAGGATGATCCCTCCTTTGCCTCCCAGTTTGCCGGTCTCGGCGTGGATGAGAACATTGCAATCAAAAATAACGGGGGCCCCATAGACATTGTTTCAGGTGCCACCATCACATCTGCAGGTGTATCCAATGCTGCCCAGAAGGCCCAGGAGATTTACAGGAGACTGAAACCCGAGATTGAAAAACAGACCTCACAGATGGCCAATTAGGAGATATATAATTATGGCACAATCCATGGTAAAAGAGTTTACCAAAGGACTCTGGGCAGAAGTTCCTCCATTCAGACTTGTTCTTGGACTCTGTCCCGTCCTTGCTGTAACTAAAACCGTTGAAAACGGTATTGGCATGGGGATAGCAACCACATTTGTACTGGTTTGCTCCAATCTTCTTGTTTCAATGCTGAGAAATGTTATACCGCCCAAGGTTAGAATTGCATGTTATATCGTGATTATAGCCACTTTTGTTACAATAGTCGAGCTTGTGATGCAGGCATTTGCCTATCCCCTGTTTCTGAAACTGGGTATATTCATTCCCTTGATCGTTGTAAACTGCATTGTACTGGGACGATCCGAAGCCTTTGCAAGTAAAAATCCTCCGCACATGGCCATTGCCGACGGACTGGGTATGGGCATAGGTTTTACCCTCTCCCTTACCGTACTAAGTGCCGTGCGGGAGATACTGGGCACCGGCACCCTCCTTGGCAATCCAGTATTCGGACCTAATTTCCAGCCCTTTACCTTTATGGTGGAGGCCCCGGGAGCATTTGTCTGCCTTGGTCTGCTTTTGTGTATGATGAACCTTATAGGTAAGAAATAAAAAGGAGACAACTTAAATGGGTGACTATTTCGTTCTTGCCATAAGCTGCATTTTTGTAAACAATATTCTTCTTGCGCAGTTTCTTGGTCAGTGCCCCTTCCTTGGTACTTCAAAAAAGATGGAGACAGCCACGGGAATGTCCATGGCTGTTGTTTTTGTAATGGTAATGGCCGGCATGATAACATGGATAACCAACAACTACCTCCTTAAACCCCTTGACATAGAGTTTCTGAGAACCGTTGCCTTTATCCTCGTCATCGCCTCCCTGGTTCAGTTTGTGGAGATGTTTTTGAAGAAAAGTATTCCCACACTATATGCGGGTCTTGGGATTTTTCTTCCCCTTATCACAACCAACTGTGCTGTCATGGGTGTCTGTCTCATCAACATCAATGAGGAGTACTCCTTCATGCAGGCCCTGGTGGCATCCTTGAGTTATGCAATCGGCTTTGGTCTGGCCCTGATTCTTTTTGCCGGTATAAGGGAGAGAACCAACATCGCAAGGGTTCCCAAACCCCTCCAGGATACCTCCATCGGTCTTGTCACCGCTGGAATGATCGCCCTTTCCTTTTTTGCATTCAAGGGAATGGCTTGACCAAGGGTGTGTTTTAAGCGACAACCCAATCAGATCATGAGGTTACTATGACGGAAGCACTACTGTTTATGCTGGGTATAGGAGGCCTGTGCGGCCTTGTACTCAGTTATGCATCCAAAATATTTTATGTATATGAAGATCCCCGCATAGCCATGGTTGAGAATAACCTGGCAGGTGCAAATTGCGGCGGCTGCGGCTATGCAGGATGCAGTGCCGCTGCCCAGGCCGTTGTCAAGGGCGAAGCTTTGCCCAGTGTCTGCGTGATTTCCAATGCCGAAGGTATCGCCAGGGTTGCCGAGGTCATGGGTATGGATCCTGGTACCGCTGAATCCCGTCTTGCAGACAACACCTGTGACGGAGGCAAACGGGCAGCCGATAAATACCATTATCTTGGAGTCAGCTCCTGCAAAGCCATGTCCGCTGTATTTGGCGGTCAGAGGGAGTGCGGGGTGGGCTGCCTGGGTCTTGGGGACTGCATCCGGGCATGTAATTTCAGTGCCATTGCCATGGGCAAAGGAGGTTTTCCGGTTGTGGATGAAACCATGTGCGTGGGGTGCGGTGCCTGTGAAAAGGCCTGTCCCAAGGAGATACTCCACGTCAAAACCATGTCCGAGAGACTCTTTGATTTCAACCAGGAGGATGATGCCCTGGCCCCCTGCTCCCAGAGGTGCCCGGCCGAGATCAATATCTCTAAATACATAAGTGAAATCAAAAGGGGAGATTACCTGGCCGCTGTTCAGACCATACGCATGAGAAACCCCCTGCTTCTCTCCTGCGGCCGGGTATGTCCCCATCCCTGTGAAGATGACTGCCGCCGGGGCCTTGCCGATGAGCCGGTATCCATAAATCAGCTCAAGCGTTTTGCAGCAGATTACGAGATGAATAACGGAGTGCGGGTTCCCATAACCTGCGCACCGGATAACGGCAGAAAAGTGGCTGTGATCGGCGGCGGTCCCGCCGGTTTGAGCTGTGCCTACTTTCTCCGGCGTGTGGGGTATCAGGTGACCATTTTTGAGGCCATGCCCAAACTTGGCGGAATCATCCGCTATGGAATACCGGAATATCGCCTTCCCAAAAAGGTTCTGGACTGGGAGATTGAAGGCATAACCCGCCTGGGCATTGAAACCAGAACCAATGTTCGCTTTGGACGGGATTTTGGATTGGGCTCCCTTGTAACGGCAGGTTATGAGGCTATATTCATGGGCATTGGTGCCTGGAAGGACTACTCCCTGGGAATCCCGGGGGACGACCTTGAAGGTTGCTATAACGGCATCAACTTCCTCTCCAGAACAGCCCTGGGGGAAAAGATACCCCTGGGAAGAAGGGCCTGTGTCATCGGAGGAGGCAATACCGCTGTTGACTGTGCCAGAACCATGCTCCGGCTGGGCCTTGAGAAGGTTTACATGGTATATAGAAGAACCAGAAAGGAGATGCCGGCCAACGAGGTGGAGATTGTGGCCTCGGAACACGAAGGCATTGAGTTTGTATTCCTTGCTGCCCCATCAAAGGTTGTGGGTAACGAAGGGGGCCATGTCACCCATCTTGAGTACCTGAAGATGGAGCTGGGTGAGCCCGATGCCAGCGGCCGAAGACGACCTGTTCCGGTGGAGGGTTCCGAGACCCTTCTTGAAGTTGACACCATTGTGACAGCCATTGGACAATCCCCGGACGCAAGTTTCAAGGAGGAGACCTCAAGGAGAATTGCCGAGCTTGCCTTGACCCGCTGGAGTACCATTGACAACGATCCCACAACACTGCAATCCACCTCCATACCATATATTTTCACCGGCGGGGATTCAGCAACGGGTCCTGCCCTGGTCGTGGATGCCATTGGAGCCGGAAGGAGAGCTGCCAGATCCATTGATCTCTTCCTGAAGGGTGAAAAGGTTGCACCGGTGAAAAAATCCCTCCAGGGCAAAAAGATTGAAGAGTCAGTATTCACAACCGTCCCCGGAGTGACTCCCATAAAACGGGCAGAGATGCCGGAACTTCCGGTGAACGAAAGAATCCACTCCTTTGTGGAGGTGGATCAGGTTCTGCCCGAGGATGAAGCATTGAGGGAGGCCAGCCGCTGTCTCAACTGTTGCAGGACATGCTACAATCCTGACAAGGCACATGCATAGGTGAACAACCCCTTATCCCAGGAGGGATAGGGGTTTTACACCACCTTTATAAAGTTAGAATGAGCAATTTAAATTTTAGGATGAACAATTTAAATTTTAGGATGAACAATTTAAATCCCCGCGATAAAATAGTATCTGCAACTGTGGCGGGTTTTTTTTTATTCTTCTTATTTT
>JADGBO010000078.1:9263-14017 GCA_015231465.1 Desulfamplus sp. | reverse complement strand
CCGGGGAACTCCACCGGGATGAGCAGGCCCTTTTTGGAGGTGTTCATGATGACAAATCAAATGGTATGGAACCCCTCCGAAGCCTTGTTGATGTGGTGGTCAGTGGTGATGTGAAGAGGGAACCAAAGGGTAGTCACATTTCCGTTGGAAGCAAAATCAACAGGGAGGCAAACAACAAAAATGTCAGTCTATCAGCCTACCTTGGCATGGGGCCGATTCATTTCAGTGGGAAATGTGAGAAAAGTCCCATATCCCAGGGAGAGAGATTCTCCCTTTCCGTGACCTGGCCCTCGGGCAGGCACCAGGAGATGGTGGATACCCTCTCCCTGTTCTCCCACTTTGGCTGCCTCGGTTCCCGCTCCAGAAACGGCTGGGGAAGCATCCATGTAGCACCTTCGTCACCGGTAAAACCTTCATCATATGCAACACCTTCATCGCCGGTAAAAGGTGACGGCCAGGGAAAGGAATCATCCCGTACAACTTTGGATAATTTAAAGGGTCTCCCATACCTTTACGGCAAATATGGGGAGGATATCCAGAAGATTCTCCGCCAGGACAAGGCATACCCTTTCCGGCTTGGAATGGGCATAAGGGAAGGCAAAAAAAGGCCCCTGATCTGGAGGATTGCCGCTTCCAGTGACTGGAAAGGGGCCATGCAGGCAGCGGCAGAAAAATATATGGATATTCGCCAGACCCTTCCATTTCCAAAGGAAAAATCTGGAAAAGTGGAGAGGAGACATCTTGTCGGTTATCCTGTGACAAATCATGTTGTTCCCCAATGGGGGGGATTTAACGGCCGCATGCCCTCCCAGCTTCGCATCATCCTGAGAAGGGAAAACGGGAAGTATGTATCTTATTTTTTCCACCTTCCCCACTCCATAGCCAAACCATGGGATGAAACGAGACTGGGAACAGAGCTATCCATATGGCAGGGTCTCCACAACTGGCTTGACGCAAACTGCACGGCAATCTTGCTATAACGGCCATGCCCTGGCGGGCACAACAAAGAATGAAAGTCCCGGGAACCTTAAAATATGGGGACTTTCATATAAAAAAATATCAAAAGACACGGGGCATGAGCCTTAAAAGCCCCATGGAAAGGTGTATCCATGAAGATAAGAGATGATGACTACTGGGAGCAGAAGATGAGGATTTTCCTCCATGATCCCATGGACAAGGCCCTGATGATCCAGGGCCATGAAAACAGGGCCCGGGATGTGGCCCGTGCCCTGGGAATTTCCACCCCGTCCAAGGATGAGGTGTGGCTGTTTGATGTCATTGCAGCCGGCCTGGATCGTGCCAACCTGCCCGGATACAGTTTTGATCCATCAAAAAACGGTGCCGTTGATTTTATGACATCTCCCCAAATAACCCATCCGGTTTCAAGGTCCTGCCTTGAATTCACAGGCCAGTGTTCATCGGCAGCCGTGACCACGGGCCAAATTGTGGAGATAATACACAGGGACACCGACGATACTGCAATCAGGTGGGACAAGAAGACATTTTTCAACTATCTCTTTTTTGTACTCCGGAAACGCATTGTGATGGAGAACTGCGGAAATCTGGGCTTTTTGTGGGACAAAATGCCGGCAGATACCAGAATACCGGATCACTCCATCTGGAACCATGCAGGCATGGTCTCGGCCCTTTACACATCAATGAAGGAGAGTGAAAACCACAGGGCTTCCATGGTGGTATTCGCCATCACTCCGGTGCAGCCTTTTATCAACAAAACCAGGAAGCTCCGGGATCACTGGGTGGCCTCCGTGATACTCTCCTGGCTCACATTCGAGGGTATTTGCCAGGTGATGGATATGCTGGGGCCGGATCACCTGCTCTATCCATCCCTTCAGGATCAGCCCCTGGTGGAGGCACTCCTTTCAAAGGATTTCGGCTCTTTTTTCCAGGAGTTCCGGGATTGGAGCAGCCTTTCTAAGGACGAGGGTGTGGCATCCTTTCCCAACAAGTTTCTCTTTCTTGCCCCGGGGGGCAGGGAGGCCTCCATTGCCCAGGGGATAGAGGCAGGAATAAGATCCCGATGGAAGGAGCTTTCCGGTGTGGTGCTGGAGTGGCTGGAGGGTGATGATGGCGGGGGAGTAGCCTCCATTTTCCACCGCCAGAGTGATGGCTACTGGCAGTTTAACTGGAGCAGTGCCAACCTTGTAACCCTGGAGAACCAGGAGAGCATGGAGGTTCTGTTCCATAAAGATAAGTTTCGGGAGATATTTAAAACCGTGGAAGATTTCTCGGCTTCATGGTCCCATGCCAGGTTTGCCTACCCTGTCACCCACTCCCTTGTCCAGACCGTTATGGCGGCATCCAAAAGCGTGCCCACGGTAACACGTACTCCGGAGCCCGGGATAAAATGTCCGGTGTGCGGCGAGTTTGAGATCCTCCATGGAGGTAAAAACGCAGGTGCATCGGAAGGGGAGTACAAAAAATATGCCCATAAATTCTGGAATCGCATCTCCAGGCGGCTGGGGGGAGTTGTGGTAAAGGAGGGTGAGGAGCTGTGTGCCATATGTGCCATCAAAAGATTGGCTCCCCATGCCCTTGAAAAATACGCCAGGGATCATATTCTGCGTACCTTGTTCAAGGATGGTTCTTTTCCATCCACAACGGAAATGGCAACGGTGGAGTTTCGGGAAAGACTGAGGGAAAAGGGAGTTCTGCCGCCCCTTACGCCATCCGGAGGCATGGAGTTCGTTGAAAGGGATCTCATTGATGAGCTGCACATGTCCGGGGATGAGGGGTTATCCCCGGCAGGGGGCGCCCTCTCCGGGGGGAACCAGGATGAATCGAAAAATCCCGGCCATAACCCGGCAGAAAACTGTGGGGGGAACCAGGATGAACCGGAGAATCCCGGCCATGACCCGGCAGAAAACTGTGGGGGGAGCCAGGATGAATGGGAGAATTCCGACCATGACCCGGCAGAAAACTGTGGGGGGAGCCAGGATGAATGGGAGAATCCCGACCATGACCCGCCAGGGAACGCCAGGGCCGGACACACCCCCGGGGTGAGAAAGGTTTTAAGCAGGGGACGGCGCCTGGGCATTGTCCACTCCGAGCCCGATCTCTACTACGCCATCTTAATGATGGACGGAGATAAAATGGGGGATCTGGTCAACGGCTCCACCGTTGACGCAAGGTGGGAGGATGTACTCCATCCCGGGCTTGTGCAACGCTATAAAAGTGGAACCCTTGTCGCAAAAAAGGAGCTCTGGATGGGCGATAAGAACGGACAGGGAGGATACCTGGCAAAACAGCGGATACTCTCCCCGGCCCTCCACGCCACACTTTCGGAATCCCTTGGCACATTCTCCCTCCATGTGGTTCCCCATATCATCCGGCAATGCCAGGGAAAACTGATCTATGCCGGAGGCGACGATGTTGCTGCGGTCCTGCCCCTTTCCAGGGTACTGGAGGCAGCCTCGGCCATCCAGCGGGCATACAACATGCCCTTTGCAGCCATCATAAACCGGGAGGTTGTACCTGTTACCAAAACCTTTGACGGGTCACATCCAATCATGCTTCTGCCCGGAAAGGGAGAGGGCATATCCATATCCGCGGGCATTGTCCTGTGCCATCACAAGCAGCCCCTGAGGGGTGCCCTGGAGGAGTCCCATGCCCTACTTGATGGTGTTGCCAAAAAAAGGACGGGCAGGAATGCCGTTGCCATCCGCCTTAAAAAACGTTCGGGCCATCAACGGGATTTTGCAGTGAAATGGGGTGCCAGAAATCCCTTTGTCAACCCGGACAGTGAAACCTCCACCGGTAGTGATGCCAGGGTGGTAACCTCCTTTTTAAAGGTTCAGGATGCCTATGGAGAGGGTATTTTGAGCGGCTCCCTGCTCTACCGTCTTCCGGAGCTGAAGGTGATGGTTCACTCGGTATTGAACCGGGACGGCCTTTCCCAGGTTGGCCTGGACCGCATAGTCAAAATATTCTCCGCTGAGATATACCGTTCCGGGAATCTTGCCCAAAGGTTTCCGGGAAAAAGTAACAGTGACAGGCGGGAAGCCATGGCCACCGAGGCAGCCCGACACATAGCAGGCATGACCATAGCGTGGGATAAAAAAGCAAACCAGGGCCGGGGAGCATGGCACTACAACGCGGATGCCCCCATCATTGCCCGATACTTGAGCCGGGGAGGGTCATCAATATGAAATGGTACGCATTTGAACCTTCTGACACACTGTTTTTGAGGGGAGCCGAGCCCATGGTCAGTGGAACGAGCTTTGAAACTGTCCGGCTCTTTCCCCCTCCGGTTTCCGTGATTTCCGGAGCTGTAAGAACCGCTGTTCTTGCCCAGCAGAGGGTCTCCATATCTGCCTACCGCAAGGGGGACAAGGTTAAAGATATGATAGGAGAGTTTGGGGGTGACGCCCCCTTCAAGGTGGTGGGTCCCCTTTTGCGATGGGGCCGGGAGTACTTCATGCCCGCACCCTACACATGGCATGAAGAGATTCCTCAACAAGATGGGAGTGGGCATGGCATGGAACACCACACTCCGGATGAAGCCGGCCAGTCTGGCATGGAACACCATACTCCGGATGAAGCCGGCCAGGCTGGCATTGAATATCACACTCCGGATGAAGCCGGCCGGTCTGGCATGGAATACCACACTCCGGATGAAGCCGGCCAGGGTTATTCCAGGACAGAATCTGGAAAACTGATCACTGTTCTGGAGACCCGGCCCTTGAACGCCCACCTTCTGGAGCAACTGGGAATCCAATCCTCTTCACCCATTACGA
>JADGBO010000078.1:0-9166 GCA_015231465.1 Desulfamplus sp. | reverse complement strand
CACTCTCTCCGGTTGAAGTATCTAAGGAGACCTCGGCGGCCCTTGTGGCATCGGGAAAGATCATCTACCGGGGAGGGTGGGATCTGGCCCGCCAGTTTCACAAGGATATGAAGGGATACTATCCGGCAGGCTCTGTTTTCAACAGTGCCGTTGATCAGAGCTGTATCCCCTTTTAATTTACCTCACTCCCCCCTCTCCATGGATGGAGAGGGGGAGGACGAGCAAGTTATTTTGTGCCCATACCTAAAAATCAAACATAAGGAAAAGATACTATGTACAGACAGGAAAACTCCGCCGTAATGGCACTTTATGCGGTTTCACCGGTACATGCCGGTTCAGGTTCTTCAATGGGTGTTGTTGATCTGCCCATTCAAAGGGAGCGACACACCAACTGGCCCCACATTCAATCTTCGGGAGTCAAGGGGGCAATGCGTCACCATTTTGAGGCATTCAAGGAAAACATAACCGACAGGGGCGAGAATCTCCAGCTTGACCTGATAACAGAGATGATATTCGGCACAGAGGATTTCCGGGGTGAGGGAACCCTTCCCGGGGCCATTGCCGTATCCGATGCCAAGATTGCAGCATTTCCCATACGATCTTCAAAGAGCCCCTTTGTATGGATCACCTGCCCGGCGGTTCTTAAAAGGATGGAGAGGGATCTGAAGATGATCGGGAAATCCGGTGAAGATAAAACTGCCGACGGTAAATCCCCGGACCAGGATTCCCAGGGTAAACCTTTGAACTCCAGGGATTCCTCCACGGTTATCCCGGATATAAAGGATGATGAAGCCCTGGTTATCAAAGGGGGAACCCTGATGAAACCCCAGGCCAGGATACTTCTTGAAGATTATGAGGTGATCATCTCGGAGAAGAGCTGTAAACTGCCCGGCAGCGTTGAAACCATACTCAATAAAGCGGATAATCTGCTGCTGGTCTCGGATCAGACCTTTAACTACGGTGTTTCCCACTGCACAGAGATAAGAACCCAGATAAAGATCGACGAGAAGAGCGGCACAACTGTTGACGGCTCCCTCCGCTATGAAGAGGTGCTGCCTTCCGATACCTTGATGTATGTCATCCTTTTCTACGGCCCCACCCGGGATGCCCGCACAACCATCCCGGCCGACACCCTCATATCCTACATGAAAGAGAGTGTTATCAGATCCCACATCCAGATGGGCGGAGATGAGACCCTTGGTTACGGTCTGTTTGAGATTGAGTGGATGTGAAAGTCAACGGAACCCCTACCGTAGGGGTTTCCTTGAGGAGGTTTTTATGAATCTAAACCGGGGTGTCTAAAAACCAGTTTGATGCCCAAATCGTTATGATGTAGAGACGCAATGCATTGGGTCTCTACCGTTTTATTATAAATATAGATATTATGCCAAGGAGATAGATGATGAAACAGGGAAAAGGTGTCATCAGCAAGGAGCAGCAAAGATCGGACTTTGCACTCGATCAGTTGAACCTGGTTATGAAAAGCCAGGAAAAGGTGTCCCAGGAGCTGGCTAACTTTATCGTGGGAACACCCACCATGATTCTCCAGAATGGATTCGGCCAGACCATGGCCTTTCTACTGGCCAAGTGCGATGGAAGGCCAGACCCCATGAACAAGCACTACTTCACCTTCAAGGCCATTGCAGGGTGGAGCAGTGTCATCAACCCGGCTATCCCCGGGGGGCACATGGATTTTTTCAAGGCCGTGGCCGCCCTTGGTCAGCAGGAGTATTTAACCGTTCAGGAGGAGGCATTGAAAATGCTTCTGTGGCTGAAACGCTATGCAAAGGCCTTTCAGGGGGGAGCGTGATGGCACTGGAAAAAAGATTTGATCCCCAAAATCTGTTGTTCCCTGTTCCGGAGTACCTTCAAAAACACTTTGGCTCCCTTGCTAACTATGGCCTCTATTTCCAGAAATTCTGCCGTTATCAACAGAGTATGTCCCAAATTGAGCTTAAAACCCAGGACTCCTGGAACAACGGCAGAAGGGGAAGGGAAAGGATGGACTATGAATGGTCCCTCCTTGATAACCAGATAACCCATGCAGTAGTTCTTAAAAATGCCCAGCCCCTTCTGGAACGCTTCCACGACCGCCAGAGCCGGTGCCTTGAATCCTTTGCCGGGCTTGGCTCGGAGGTGATGGAGATATCTGCCCGATCCATCACACCCCTTTTGACAGGCATTGGTGAAGCATCACCCACCGAGGTGGGCATGGGGTTCCATCGCAACATGGGCATCCCTTTTTTGAAAGCATCTTCCATCAAAGGAGCTGTCAGGTATGCCTACTGCGTCAATTTTGCCAGGAACAATCCCGACAAGGTGATGGACGGGAGTATCGACGAGTCCCGGGTGGATGGATTGAAGGAGCTGTTCGGCTCCCTGGATACCAATGACGGTTTCCGGGGGGGATTTGCCTTCATGGATTGCTGCTCGGTTGATGTTCCGGAGCTTAAGATGGATATCATGAATCCCCACCACGGTGATTATTACCAGAATAAGAATAACCGTGGGCCCATTGAGACCGAATCTCCGGTTCCCATAAAGTTTCTTGTGGTAAAAAAGGGGCAGGAGTATAAATTCAGGGGCTATTTTATCACCCAGGGTGCAAAAGAGTATCGCCGTGAACTCATGGATGCCTTTGAAACTGCCCTGACCCTCCTTGGCCTTGGGGCCAAAACCGCTGTTGGTTACGGCCGGTTTGACACTATAAGGGATACCAGCCCCGAGATTGTGGAGAGGGCAAAAGAGCGTAAAAAACAACAGGAAAGGGAGGAGAAGGAGAGAAAAGAGAGGGAGGAGGCTGAAAGGAAAGCTGCCCTGGAAAAAGCCGAAGAAGAGAGAAAAAAGGCTGAAGCAGAAGAGGCAAAGAGGCAAGAGGAAATTAAAAAGGCAGCCCAGGCCGAGGCTTACAAGGCTGCCCTGGAAACTGCCCAGGGCATTGACAGGGATATTCTCCTTCTCAGTCATGAGGGAAATGAAGATATTGCCATCAAAGCCTACGATGTTCATCTCAAGGGTTTGAAAATCCTTGGCGAAAAGGAGATGGAACTGGCACTTCTTGTGGAAAGCCATTTTAAAAAATGGAATAAAAAAACCAAAAAAAACAAGTTGAAGCGTAAAGATGAGCTGACAAAACTTATGAAAGTCTGATGATTATAACCCTTTGGGAATGGACTTTAAATAACTTAGTAATAGGGTTTAATTAACTTACCCAAACTCCACCTCTCCAGTCATGGAGAGGGGTAGAACACTGCAAGGGAGAAAATAGATGATTATAAATATATCAGAAGCTAAAATCCAGTTGTCAAAACTCGTTGACATGGCACATAATGGTGAACAAATTATCATCGCCAAAAACAATCTCCCAATAGTCGAATTGATTGCATACAAACCAGCCGCTAAAAGAAAAATGGGGTTGCTCAAAGGCCAGATCCATATTCCTGACAATTTCCTGGATGAAAATGAAGAAATAAATGCCCTTTTTTACGGTGATGTCTGATGAAAATCCTTGTGGATACCCATATCTTTTTGTGGATGCTGTCCTATCCTGAAAAACTAACGAAAAAAAGACGATATGAACTTGAATTTCCAAGCAACGAGGTATTTTTAAGTGCCATCAGTATTGCGGAACTGGTGATAAAATCTTCCATCGGCAAACTCAACATCAATTTTGACCCTTTAGAGCTGGCACGGGAAATGCGTATTGATATACTGGATTTTTCAGGTATTCACGCAATGACCTTGGCACAACTCCCTTTTCATCACAAAGACCCTTTTGACCGCATGATCATTGCCCAGGCTGTTTCTGACAAACTGAATTTGATGTCTGATGATTCAAAATTTTTACACTATGACTGTTTGATAATATAGCCATGCAAAAAAAGTTGGAGCAGCAAATGGGGACAGATAGATGTAGTCAGAGCATTGAACAAATGCCCGACAAATTATAATTAGGAGAACCATGAGAGATATTCTTGTCAGTACGGTTGGAACAAGTCTTATTGGCAATATCGGAAGAGATGGAGATGCGGTGCTTAAAAATCCCCTTGCATCCCGGAATGCAAAGGATCTGGCCCTGGCCCTCTGCGGCATTGATCATGCCCATCGCATATGCGGGGCCGAGATAAATTCCGTTGCCGGTATCATATCCCAGAACCTTCTGGATCAGCGTCACATGCATATTATCCTCACATCGGACACCGAGGATGGACGCTTTGTGGGCCAGGTGCTTTCCCAATACTACTCCTCCCGCCACAATGGGCAGAGTCGTTTCAGCCACGCAAAGGTGGAGAGTGTAACAGGGCTCACACCCGAGGATACAAGCCGGTTCAAACATGAGGGGCTGAAGAATCTTGTCAGGAACATAGCTTCGGCGGTACGGGATTATGGTGCGGGCCGTATCATGATAAACGCCACGGGCGGTTACAAGGCCCAGATATCCTTTGCGGGCATGATAGGCCAGGCCCTTGAAATTCCCGTGGCCTACATGTTCGAGGGTTTCAACGAGGTGATAACCCTGCCGCCCCAGCCCGTATCCTTTGATTTTGGCTTCTGGTTGACCCACTACGATATTTTCTGTGAACTGGAAGCCGTAATGGAGAAGAAACGGCCCTGGCCGTTGCCGGATCAGCGGTTTGAGGTTCTTGTAACATCCATATCCGAGGGGGATGTGCATCTTTATGAGCTAACACCTGCCGGGCTTTTGTTCCATGAAACCTTCAGAAGCAGGTTCGCCTCCAGGGCCAGGGAGCTTCTGCCGCCGGACTCTGCAACACCCCTGGAAAAGCGTAAAATAACATATGAGGATGAGAACCGGGGGAAACACAGGGGGTTGGCTGCTTTCCTCCAACGGGTTATTCAGGCACCCTTTGTGAACAGCATATATACCTACTATTACCACCCGGCCATGGAGAAGAGCCGTCCCTTTGGCCGGGACAGAGAAAATAGCATTGACTGCATCGATGGAACCTATGCCCACCATGGAGCAACCACGAAATTCACCCTTCGCACCACAGCCGGAACTTCCCAGGAGCGGGATGCTGCGCTGGTTTGGCTCAATGAAAAAACAGCCTGAAAGCACAGCTCTTCCCGATAAAGGCGATGTCGTTATTGTAAAAGGCCATGGTCGGCAGCGCCTTTCTCACCCCATTGGTGAAGGAGGGGAGGGGAGGATTTTTTTAACGGATTGCGGTCTTGCCTGTAAAATATACAAAAAAGAGCGTCTCACCGAGAAGCGGTATGAAAAACTTTCACTTATGGTGAAAAAGAAAATATCCATACCTGGTGTATGCTGGCCTCTGGGCCTTGTCTTTACCCGAGGTAAGGAGTTTGCAGGGTATGCAATGCCGGCGGCAGATGGAAAACCCATGCAGAAGTGCATGTTTGTAAAACCCCTTCTGGAAAAAAATTTCCCGCACTGGAGACGTTTGAACCTGGTGAGGCTCTCCATCAAATGGCTTGAAACCATTGCCGCCCTTCACCGTTGCAATATTCTTGTGGGAGATGTGAACCCTTTGAACTTTTTGATCGCATCGGATCAGGATATCTACTTTGTGGATACGGACAGCTACCAGATTGATGATTTTCCCTGTCCCGTGGGTATGGTTAACTTTACCGCACCCGAGATTCAGGGCAGGGACTTCTCAACCTTCCTGAGAACATTGGAGCATGAGTATTTTGCCGTGGCAACCCTTCTTTTCATGATACTTCTGCCTGGTAAATCCCCTTACAGCCATCAGGGAGGGGGGAATCCTTTGGATAACATCAAAAAAATGCATTTCCCCTATCCCGTGGGTGAAGATTCAAAAAAAAAGACCCCGGAGGGGCCGTGGCGTTTCATCTGGAGCCATCTGCCCTACAAGGTTAAAAGGGCATTTTATGACTGCTTTGTGCATCAGAAAAGAGTTCCACCGGCAAAGTGGCTGGAGTTGATGGACAAGTACCGGTACGCCCTTGAAAATAACTACCTGGACCCCGGGGGAGAGAGCGAAAAGCTCTTCCCTGGAAGGCTGAAGCAGCTCTCAAAATATTCACAGAAAAGATACAACAAGGATATTGAAGGTTCGTCTATTACCATAGCTTTCAAATGCGATAGCTGCGGGACCACATTTAAGCTTGAGGGAGAGACGGCCGCGGATATGGCACTGAAAGCCGTCAAGTTATGCATGGCATGTAAACGATCTCCCCTTGATTTGACAGCAATGAAGCCCGGGGATGAAACATTGACCTGCATGGAGTGTTCAGAACACTTTATCTTCTCAGGTAATGAGAAAGAGTTTTTTCACAAAAAGGGATTTTATGCCCCAAAAAGGTGCCCCAACTGCCGGGAGAAGAAAAAAACCCAATCAAGTGATAATCTGAAAGACGGCAATTTAGAGTTTCAAGCCCAACCTGTTGTTAAAAAGAGAGAAAATATAATATTGCGTCTATACAGAAAATTGTTTGGCTCAGGTAAACGTCGAATTTGAAACTGATCGCCAAAGGATAGGCACAAAGAACAATTGGCATGATTCTTTAGGAATTGATTTTTAATAACCTGTCCATGCATCTCATCCCCAGCCACCTATGACAGGCTTGCCATGGGAGCCTGGGTAAGTTAATTAAACCCAATTACTTATTTGCCAAAAAATGGCTTAACTTTCACGTTCTTCTGTCTCGACGTTGGGGGTAAACTTACTGTGTATAGACTTCCAGAAAAATATCTGAACAAATCATTCCCAGGGGGGCAGCCGCAAAGGACTGCCCCTACAGTATGTCCGCCAATTTCATTATCTGGAAAACTATAGCAACCTTGATGCATATTCAATGGTTGAATCAACTCCTTTAAGCAACAAGGGGGTAAGGTGAAGAACCTTCTCAAAAATAACATAGACAGTCTCTGCTTTGTATTCATGTGCAATCTCGTTTCTTAACATCCTGATCTCAATTAAAGAGTCTGCACTATCAATAAGTTTTTTCTTTTCAGCTCTATTAATTCTATCCCTGACTGTTCCGGCACTCTCAAGCTCAATCATGTCGATAGTTCTTAAAACTTTTTGTATAAGCATATCGCTCAATCTTGCAAATCTACTTGTCAATGCTTCAAAACTTTCAAGAGTATCTTGATTTAGCCCATCCATCAAATCTACACAAATGCATTTGTTATAGGAATATTCAAGAATATCAGCGGCTTTATGAAGTTCCTCTATATCTTTTTCAAGAATGGCAAAGAGTTTGCTCATCATTTTTTGCGGCAGGAGACCCATTCCTGAGCCGATAGGCAAAGTTGGGGGGAGGAATGCCGCCCTCCTTTCTATAGTTTTTCAGATAACGGCCATGGCGGCATTACCGCCACAATCGAAGTGATGAAAGTCCCGGGAAGCTTAAAATATGAGAACTTTCATATAAAAATGAAACTGACAGGCATATTTCCGGGGCAGTCCCTTAGGGCTGACCTTAAGAATTGATCTGCTGAAATATTATTCTGGAAGTCCTCGTGAGTGATAAGTTTTCCAACTGACCACTACTGGCAGCATTGTCCCATAATACAAGACCACAATATATGGTGTAGATTATGAGAAATTATAACTCTTGAGTGGAAGTCTATATGCAAGTTTTATCCCTTTTTCAAGAACTGTAAGGGCAAAAGGTTCAGCAGGGTCATCAACAATGATCAGATCAATTTTTTGTTCTTCAAGAGACTTAAATATCTCCTTTTTAATGCGTAATTTCCCGTCAAAGTTTATAATGGATGATATAACAATAATATCAATATCGCCACCAAGTTCTTCATCATCGGCCCGCGAACCAAAAAGATAAATGGCCGCATCTGGATCTTCATGTTTTACAGCATTAACAATAATATTTTGCTCAAAAAGTTTAAGTCTCATAAGTTCCAATAAAATTTATCATCCGTCATATCAGCTGGCAAAAAAAGAATGCCTGAAATTGTTGGCATCCTTCATTTATCAGTTTACACTTTTCCGGAGAGTATGATCATTTTTCGGGGTTTATTCTCTAAAAAGTGTAAAGTAATTTTGGGTGTATATTAATGATGCCACATTGTTTCTATAGCATTCCAGATAATGAAATTGGCAACCATATAGTAGGGGCAGTCCCTTGCGGCTGCCCTTAAGAATTGATTTGCTCAAATATTATTCTGGAAGTCTATAGCTTGTTGAATCTCTATTGTTTTGCAAGATGTAGTTGATCATCTTTATGTAAAGATATAAAAGAACATGAGTAAAAGCAATGCAAAATCTGGGAGATTCCATAACTGCCCCCAAAACAGGGCGGGTATGGAACCCGCCCCTGCAATCTTGGCCGAAATGATGATCATGGCCTGAAATATAATTTTAATATGACCTGTTTACAGTAAACCTTCATGGTTGGAGCCCAGCCACCCCCGATCATGGAAACAATGTATCTATTTCCACGGAAAAGGACCATAAAAAATGGGAAAAAATTTACTTTTAAGGCGAGAAGACCTGATCACCAACCCCACACCAAGGGTACCTGTCTGCCTGGTGTTGGATTGCAGTCCCTCCATGAGCGGTGAAGTTGCAAAGGGAGCTGCTGTGGAGCAGACATCACCCCGGCCCATAGATGAGCTGAACAGCGGCATAGAACTCTTTTTCAAAAGCATTAAAGAGGATGAGGTTGCCCGTTACTCTGCAGAGGTTGCCGTGGTTAGATTTTCAGGAGTTGCGGAGACGGTTCTTGATTTTGACTCCATAGGTGGAATGGAACCCCCTGTCATAACCATTGATGGGCTGAGGGGCGGAACCAGCATAGGCGGAGGGGTCTCCCTGGCCCTCTCCCTTCTTGAAGCCAGGAAGAACGAATACCAGGAAGCCGGAGTTGACTACTACCAGCCATGGATCGTACTCATGACCGACGGCCGTCCCACAGATGAGACCCATACCGAGGTATCCCGCAGGGTTGCCGATATGGTCGAGAAAAGGCGTTTGACGATCTTTCCCATCGGCATAGGCAGATCTGCTGATATGGAGGTTCTCTCCCTGTTCTCTCCGAGACGATCTCCCCTGAGACTCAAGGGACTCTGTTTCAGCCAGTTCTTTGAGTGGTTGAGCAGGAGCGTGTCCGTCACTTCCCAATCCATGCCCGGTGAGACCATCCCCTTGGATACCGAAGGCATCAAAGGGTGGGGTGAACTATAGACATGCGT
>JADGBO010000077.1 GCA_015231465.1 Desulfamplus sp. | reverse complement strand
GAAAATGCTGCCAAGATGATTATGTTACGGTCATACTATAAATCAGGGCGATGGAACCAAATGAAATCAATGGCAAATTCACACTTTTCAGTGTTGGCTGCCTAACCGGGAAAATGGGAATGCACCCCAGGTTGATATTGATAGGCTCGGTGTGATGCAGTTTTGCCAAATTCTGAACAACAGAAGTTTTTCCTGAACCACCTTTACCGACTATCAACACAAGACGGTGGTATAGCTCTTGTGCTGCTTTAAGTGATCGTGTCACTCTATTTTCTATTGGCTCTGCCATTAGTTGTTCCTATCTGCGGCCATTATTATTTATGCGTTTTCTCGTCGGTTAGATGAGAAGCATCCAGTGTTTTTGAACGGTTTGACATTGATGCCGATGAATTTCCATGATGTCAGGGGTGCGGACCAAGTCACATTAAAATATTGATCACGTCAACACAAAAATATAAAAACCGCATAAGATCAAATGTTTTTTTCCAGCCATTCAATAACTTCTATCTTTACAATCCCCATATATATTTGGTACACATTTCCTTCAGAGGTTAAGCTTGGGGGTGTCTAAAAACCAATTTGATGCCCAAATCGTGATGATGTAGAGACGCAATGCATTGCGTCTCTACCGTTGATGGTCAAAAAATGGGCAATCGAAAATATAAAATTCATGATGTTTGTTGTGCTTCAGTATTGAGATTTGGTGAGGAAAAGAGATTTGAAAACATTAAAATTTGATCTTATTCTCCTTTTTGCCGCGGCAATCTGGGGATTTGCCTTTGTTGCCCAGAGAATGGGTATGGATCATGTGGGGCCATATACATTCAACGGCCTGCGATTTGCCCTTGGAGCCTTGACGCTTCTGCCATTCCTGATTCTGTCCCAAATAAAGAGAAAAAAAGACGCAGCCCATGGAGAGCAATCCGATGCCAGGGGAGCCGCACTGCCTGTATCCGGCGATCTTGACATGGCAAAGCAGCTCAAGGGCGGAATCCTTGCAGGAATTGCACTTTTTGCAGGTGCATCGTTCCAGCAGGTGGGGCTTGTTTATACCACCGCGGGAAAGGCAGGCTTCATTACAGGTTTATACGTTGTCATAGTGCCCATCATAGGTCTTTTATGGAGGGAGAAAACAGTGGCCGGAACCTGGCTTGGTGCAGGACTTGCGTCGGTGGGCCTCTATTTTCTGAGCGTGGGAGAATCCATGACCATTAGCCATGGTGATTTTCTTGTACTCATGGGGGCTTTCTGCTTTGCAGCCCATGTGATCATTGTCGGTAAACTTGCATCCCGGATGAACACCCTAAACCTCTCCATAATTCAGTCCTTGGTCTGCTCGGCAGCAAGCCTGGCGGTGGCAGTGGCACTGGAAAACATAACCCTTGAAGGCATAAGGATGGCTGCGGTACCTATATTTTACGGAGGAGCATTTTCGGTTGGCATTGCCTACTCGCTCCAGATATACGGTCAGAAGGGAACCCATCCTGCCAATGCAGCCATTATTTTGAGTCTTGAATCGGTGTTTGCCGCCATTGGAGGCTGGTTTGTGTTAAGTGAGGTACTCTCCGGCAGGGCACTTATGGGATGTGCCGTAATGCTTGCCGGAATGCTTCTGTCCCAGCTTTACCCATATATGGTTCCATTGGGAAGGGATGCTGCAAATATCAAGCTCTCCAGGGATGAGATACCCCCGGTTTCACTGTCGTGATATGAGGATTGGATTTATGGTGGTTTTATATGAAAGTCCCCATATTTTAAGGGGCGTATGCAATACTCCCCTACTTTCATTGTTCATTGTGTCCGCCAGGGCATGGCCGTTATAGCTACAAAAGGGTAAAACCAGGGGAAAATGAGATATCCAGGTACTGTTTTAAAGACATTCCAGATTCTTGCAAGAAAGGAGCTGGGACAGAATTTCCTTACTGATCCCAATACTGCCAGGCGTATTGCAGAATTTGCCGGAATAACGGGTGATGATGTGGTCCTGGAAATAGGGGCGGGCCTTGGTGCCTTGACCATCCATGCCGCACGTATGGCACAAAAGGTTTATGCCGTAGAGAAGGACAGCCGTCTTACAAAACATCTTGCAGATGAAGTTGCAGAAAGTGGACATTCCAATGTTGAACTGATCAACCAGGATATATTCAAGGTTGATATTAAGTCCATTGCCCGGGACACTTCAGGGGAAAACCCGGGGAAGAAGCTTATTGTAATTGGAAATCTTCCCTACAATATCTCTTCCCAGGTGCTTTTCAGACTGGCTGAGAACAGGGAGTTTATATCCAGGGCGATTCTTATGTTTCAAAAGGAGCTTGCCGAGAGGATCTGTGCATCTCCAGGAAACAGGGTATATGGAAGACTCTCTGCGGTCATGCAGTACTGCTCAACGGTCAGGATAATGATGGATGTGGGCGGCCATCTCTTTTTCCCCAGGCCTGATGTGGAATCCTCTGTAATGGAGGTGGATTTTTTTAATGAAGGGAGTTTGTCCCGGGAGAAGGAGTTGCTCTTGTTTCGTATCATAAAAGCTGCTTTTTCAAAAAGAAGAAAAACCTTGAGGAATTCCCTTACAGGCAATGAGCTTGGAATTGACAGGGATACCGCTGAAAAGGCCCTTGCCATGGCGGCAATAGATCCTTCAAGACGGGCTGAAACCCTTGGTGTGGAAGATTTTAAAAAATTATGTGAGGCCTTCCATGCAACCGGAAGTATATCGAAACTTAATTGTCAAATTATCAACTAAATTATCAATTAAATTATCAATTAGATTGATCCAAAAGATTGATCAAAATCGGGAAACAGTTCATGATCAATTCAAGAGCAAGCATTGATAAGCTCATTGATATTGTCAGGCAGGGTGGAAAGGTCAAGACCGGAATCGACATCTATAACTCGAAAGGTGTGCTGCTCCTTGAAAAGGATATAGTTGTCAATCGGGTCAAAACCCTTGAGATCATAAAGGATGAGGGGTTTGCCTATCTTCCGTTGAATTCCGATAATTACGGCGGCATCTGGGATTCCGAGGGAAACCATATACAATTGGATGAACTTGATGACCCAAAGGCTAAACCTTCGTCCTCCCCCTCTTCCATGGATCAGGGGGACAATGACCGTGGGTCCTCCCTTAAAGATGAAACTGGAACATCCCGGCCCGGCGGAACCCGAATTGGCGGAACCCGAATTGGCGGAATTGAGAAGAGGCTCAAAGAGATAGATGCCTTTAAAAGGATGGCAGCGGAAAAATATGCCATGTCCAAAAAACAGGCCCAAAAGGTGCTGGAGGACATAAAATCGTCAGGGGGACATTTTGATTACGAAGCCGTTGAACAGAACATGACCCAAATGGTGGATTTCTTCAAGGTGTCCGAAAATCCCTTTTCATACCTCAACAGGGATCTTTTTCGCTATGATGACTACCTTGTGAGCCACTGCATCAATGTCTGTGCCATAGGCAGTGCCATGCTAAACCGCTTCAACACGAGCTTCAGCAGTTCAGTGAACCGTTACATTGCAACGGCTTTTCCCGAAAATGTAAGTCCTGCCCCACAGTCAGCCCCTAAAAAGAGCCAGGGTTCCTACCAATGCTATCTAAAGGATGATATACAGGACATAACCGTGGGATTCTTTCTCCATGACATAGGCAAGGTAATGATCCCTGAATCTGTTCTTTATAAAAAGGGAAAACTTACGGCCATGGAGTTTGATATGATAAGAAAACACTCTTATCAGATGGGTACGGCAATCATCGAAAAGAACCGGATCAGTAACTCCGTCGTGAGAAATATTGTCAAGTACCACCATGCAGCACTATTTGACGGAGAGAAACGGTGTTACCCAGGTGATCTGCCCCCTTCTGAAATTCCGCTCTATGTGAAGATGTGCAAGCTTGCAGATATTTACGATGCAATGATATCCAAGCAGTGTTACAAGGAGGCCTACAACCCCATCAATGCGGTAACCGATATTTTTCGAAAATATGCCAAAAAGGATCATATGCTCCAGTTCATTCTCCATGCCTTTGTAAAAAGCATCGGCATCTATCCCACAGGAAGCATTATATATCTCATGAACGGCCAGATGGCCTATGTACTTGAGAGTTCAGGCCCCCTTGTGCTTCCCTTCACTGACAGAACCGGCATTACTCTGACCTCGGCTTCGGAACCCATTGATCTTGGAGATAAAAAGCTTGATCAAAATCTCAAGGCAGACAGCTTCAGAAGCATCCAGACACCTGTAGAGGTCCATGACCGGCTTCCGGCATATCTGAAATCGGCTGTCACCGAGGAGAGCAGTTTGTAATCCGGATGTGATAGCTGCTGCTTATGCCTTAGCAGCATCCATCTCCACATGAGGCATTCTCCTTTCCCTTTATCCAGACCTGGATAATGTAGGCGGCTCAGCCCACTCCTGGAGTGACGGATATTGCATGGACAGGGCAGTTTTTTACGCAGGCTCCGCACTCCATGCATGCATTGAAATCAACTATCTCAGCCCTTTGCATGTGCATCTCAAAGACCCCTTGGGGACAGACCTCGGTGCAGAGGCTGCAACCAATGCACTTCTCTTCATATAATACCAGGGTCGCTACATCGTCAATATATCTCAGGGATTTCATAATTGTGATCCTTTATAGTTAAAATGCACTGTAAATCCAAAGTATTGCCGATACAAGAACCCCTGTCATCTGAACGGGCAGAAACTGTTTCATCTCCTTTTCCACCCCGGATGGGGATGTGAAGGGAGTTGCTCCGGTGAAATTCATGGTCAGGTATGAGCTTACCATAACAATGAATATGAACAGGGATGCCATGGCCGAGATGCTGTCGGCTCCCCCATGAACAAAAGGCATTGAGACTGTGGCAAAGAGACTTCCAATTATGATACCTTTGAGTGCAAATTTTCTTGACGGAATAAAAGGAAGAAGAACAGGAGCCAACAGGGTGCCGGACACCAGTCCTGCAAAGAGTGCCCCAATGGATATTATCCCCCTTTCCCATGCCCCTTGAAATGAGAATAGCCCGGGGCCTATACCCGAAAGCATAAATAGAACAAGGATTGCCAGGGCAGTCGGCTTGATGGCCATGTGCAGCTCCACAGGTGTGAGTACAAGTCTCTCCAAAAAGGTGAAGGTGACTTGACGCATGGTTTTATCGGCCTTTCTTTTGTTTTGCAGGAATAGGGGGATATCCCGGGCCCTGACAGGACCATATACTACCCTGAATCCCGACTCATTCCTGACCTGTCCGGCAGTAACTCCTGTGGCTCCAAGCTGGGGCAGAATCAACCTCCTGTGATCCACGATCTTTTCAAGGGAGCCATCCCGTATAAGTCTGACAAGCTCCATGGTTGAAAATGTGCCCTTTCCGGCGGCACACCAGACATTCACTCCCTTAGTGTCCAGTACCAGAATCCATGCACTGACACTGCCCAGGGCCTTTCTCAAATGGTCAAAGGTGAGTTTGAAATTCCCGGTTACCAGTACTTCTGAACTCCTGTCAGGCGATCCCACAGCGTATAATCCTGGGGAGACCGTATAACGGTGGCGCCTGATGCCACATCTTACAGAAACGGTGGAGATAATATCTTTTCCATTCAGGTCAGACTTGACAACAGGAACCGGCCCTGCATCGGTTTCAATGAACCTTTCAACATAGGAACACAATTTGTAGCCTGGTTTCTCATATGATGCATTCGGGTTGATATTGCCTGATAACCTGTGCATATCCGACAGGTCCATGGCCGGCATTATCTGAACGTTGCTGGTTGATATCCATGTGGCTTGTGGATGAAAGATGTCTTTTTCTTTTTTTTTCGGTATATTGTCCATTAGTAATCCATGTAACTCAGATGCTCTGGGTATGGGACTCCTCTTGTCTGATCGCCTGCTGTCTGCGGTTTCCAAATGTGATCCAGAGGGGCATGATGATTCCATACGGAATCCACATTAACCAGCGATAGGGACTGGGCAGGAATATGAGAAGGCAAATGAAGGTAATGCCTAATATCCAAAAGAGTGCCGCTGACCTTATCATGAATGTCCGCTCCCGGGGGCCGTTCGTATTTTTAATGCTGAAGTAAGTTCCAACAATGCCGCCGGCCAGTCCAATCACTCCCCCGGCTATCCCACCGATCCATGCCGCCGTTGTGCTGTCTGTCATAATATTCTCCCTAAATCTTTTCAATCCTCGGGTTCATAGGAGAAAATTTCAATTGTACGGTCAAGATTCATGATTTTTTCCATGAGCCGGGGTGAGATGTAGCTCGTTGCAACCATCAGCACAGGTTCAATACCCTCTTTTGCCTTGTAATCGTCGGCACTGCGGTATATCTTTTCAATATCCCTTGGGTGCATTCTTGATGTTATCTCCAGAAGCACATGCTCTCCGTTGCGGATTATCACATCAACCTGCCGGTCCCCGTAATACCCTTCCCGAACCTGAACTCCGTGAATCTTGCCCAGCACCGTCCGGATTGTATTGCGAAAAGTTCCTTCATTATAAATGCCCCATCTACCTCCCAGAGCCGCTATCTGGTCACGCAATGAATTAAAACCCTGCTCCATACGCACTGCCAGCTCTTCCACACGTTTTTCAGTTTTTCCCTGGGCTTGAGCCAGCTCTTCCACACGTTTTTCAGTTTTTCCCTGGGCTTGAGCCAGCTCTTCCACACGTTTTTCAGTTCTTCCCTGGGCTTGAGCCATCTCCTTTTGAGAGCCGGACAACCCCCGGACGGTTTCCGTCAATTCCCGAAATTCTTCTTTGGTGACTGTCTTTTGGAGTTCTTCAAACACCATGAAGATAACCCCTGCGATCTTACGTGCAGCAGCTTCATCCATTGCCCCGTGGAGTTCTTCATATATGGCCATGGTGTCAAGCATATCCTTTTCCTCCTGTGTGATCTGTTCTTAAACTCAATACGTGTGATAATATTTTTTTCATGGAGATTTAACTCCAGGTCTGCATTGGCTATTCCAAATTTGATGAGAAAAGATTATGCTATTATGAAATCTGAATCAAGGGGTATGTTAAAAATCCATGATTTGGTTATAATAATCTTGAAACTTTCAAGTCTCTATTCAAAAATAGTTTATGGGTGAAAGAGTTTTGGAAAAGTTGATTTTAGACAATGGTCAAAGCATTGCATTTGAAAAGATATCTCCTGTTGTTGAAGGTTCATGGAAAGATAACTCATTGAAGCCTTATATCATTTTTATCCACGAAGGGCTTGGAAGCATGGCAATGTGGAAGGGATTTCCCATGGCCCTCTGCCGCCGACTCAACTGGCCCGGCATAATATATGATCGCCAGGGATATGGTCTCTCATCTCCCCTTTCAGGGAAGCGGACCCTCCACTACCTACATGGGTATGCCCTGGTGGAGCTGCCCGGGATCATTGAGAGGCTCGTTCCCGCCGGGAGACCCTTTTTCATTGTTGGCCATTCCGACGGCGGTACCATAGGACTGATCTATGCATCCGAGCAAAACCCCGGTCTAAGGGGTGTCATTACCGAGGCTGCCCATATTTTTGTGGAACCCGTGACCATAGAGGGAATAAAGGCTGCGGTGGAAATATTTGAAGAGCGACTCTTAGAACCCCTGTCAAAATATCATGGTGACAAGACAAGGGATATATTCAATGCGTGGTGGGAGATATGGCTTGCACCCCATTTCAGGTACTGGAACATTGAGTATCTTCTGCCTTCCATCCATTGTCCGGTCATGGCAATTCAGGGGGTTGACGATGTTTACGGAACATCTGCCCAGGTGGATGGCATTGTAAATGGGGTATCTAATGGGGGTGTGAAGGTTATGATTGAAAAATGCGGCCATTCCCCCCACCTTGAACAGCGTCAGGTTGTGCTTGGGAAAATGGCCGATTTTATGACCGAGCATATGGATGGCATCATAGCCTGGGAGCCCAATAATATTTAAGGAATGAATCTTAAATAACTTACCCATTACCCCCTCTCCATGAATGGAGAGGGGGTTGGGGGGGAGGCAAATGGGCAGGTTCTTTAATTTCGATTCCTTAGTAGAGATCAGGTTCTATTTTTTGACATCTTCCATGGAGATACCCAGTGCTGCTGCAACACCTTCTCCATAGGCCATGTCCGCCTTCATGCAGTTTTGTATATGCCTGATTTTGATCTCCTTTGGAGCATCCCCCATGGCCCTGGCAGTATTTTCAAAAAGGGCCTGCTGCTGATCCTTGTTCATAAGCCTGAATAGATTGCCTGGCTGGGAGTAGTAATCATCACTGTCCTCCCTGTGATTCCAGTGGTCGGCAGCTCCTTCAATGGAGAGGGGTGGCTCACGGAAATCAGGCTGCTCCTGCCACTCACCATAACTGTTGGGTTCATAGCCCAGGGTTCCGCCGTAGTTGCCGTCCACCCTCATGGCTCCGTCACGGTGGAAAGTGTTCACCGGGCAGCGGGCCTGGTTAACCGGAATGAGATGGTGATTCACACCAAGTCGATAACGCTGGGCATCGCCATAGGAGAAGAGTCTTCCCTGGAGCATTTTATCCGGTGAAAAACCAATGCCAGGAACTATGTTGGCAGGGTTGAACGCTGCCTGCTCAACCTCGGCAAAGTAGTTTTCAGGATTTTTGTTCAACTCCAGAACGCCGACATCAATGAGCGGATAGTCCTTGTGGGGCCATACCTTGGTAAGATCAAAGGGGTTGAACGGGAAGTTTGCCGCCTCTTTTTCCGGAACAACCTGGATCTTCACGGCCCATTTTGGAAAATCACCCTTTTCAATGCTATCAAAGAGATCACGCTGGTGACTCTCACGGCATTTTCCCACCACGGCCTCGGCTTCCTGGTCGGTGAGACTTTTTATCCCCTGCTCTGTTTTCAGGTGGAACTTCACCCAGAACCGTTCGTTATTTCCATTTATAAGACTGTAGGTATGGCTGCCGTAACCGTTCATGTGGCGGTATGAAAAGGGTATTCCCCGCTCACTCATTGTAATGGTCACCTGGTGCAAGGCTTCGGGAAGGGATGTCCAGAAATCCCAGTTGTTTTTTGCACTTCTCAGGTTGGTCCTGGGGTCCCGTTTCACAGCGTGGTTGAGATCCGGAAATTTCAGGGGATCTTTCAAAAAAAACACCGGTGTGTTGTTGCCGACCAGATCCCAGTTTCCCTGCTCTGTGTAAAACTTTATGGCAAACCCCCTTATGTCACGTTCGGCATCAGCGGCTCCCCGCTCTCCTGCAACGGTTGAGAAACGGACAAAAAGATCCGTTTTTTTCCCCACCTCGGAGAAGATATCCGCCTTTGTGTATTTTGTAATGTCGTGGGTCACCGTGAATGTGCCGTAGGCTCCGGAACCTTTGGCGTGCATACGCCTCTCCGGTATCACCTCACGGTCAAAATGGGCAAGTTTTTCCAGGAACCACACATCCTGTAAAAGCATTGGACCCCGGGGACCGGCTGTCATGGAATTCTGATTGTCCGCTATTGGTGCACCCACATTGTTGGTAAGTTTTTTTGTCATTGCCTGACCTCCATTTTTCAAAATTTGCGTTTTTACTAACCCCCTTCCATGCATGGAGAGGGGGAAATTGGGTAAGTTATTCAGTGCCCATTCCTTAATCTCTTTCCTGTTCATCTCCTTTTTTGTTCATAAAACCGTTTCAAGGAAACCCCTACGGTCACGAAGTGCCGTAGGGGTAGTTGACGCCCTCTGTTGTCTCATCTTTTCTCAACTCCTCCCTGCAAAAATTACAGATACCCCGGACCTCCACCTGAACCTTTTCGAGATCACCAAAATCTTTAACCTCTCCGGGAAGATTGATATTACTCAGTTCAGGAGCGTAGAAATCCCGGGTAAGGCCGCAAAGATTACATACAAAATGGTGATGATCCGATAGATTGGCATCAAAGCGGGTACGCCCACGGGAGGGTCCAAGGGTGTTGATGAGACCAAGGTCGCTCAGCATCCAGAGGGTACGATAGACCGTATCAAGTGATACTGTGGGAAGCCTTTTACGCACCCCTTTAAGAACCGTTTCCGCATCCGGATGCTCCAGGTTCAGGGCCACTTCCCTGAAAATTTCCATGCGCTGGTCTGTTATTTTAACCTTGGATTTTTTACACACATGTTTAAACTGTTCCATGCGCTGATCAATTTTCTGATCAATTTTCTGATCATTATTATGATCTGTTGCCTGATCAGGCTCCTGCCCATGAATTAGCATTTGATGCCTTAGGAATTGATTTTTAATAACTTGCCCATTCACCTCACCCACCAAACCCCTCTCCATGACTGGAGAGGTGGAGTTTGGTTAAGTTAATTAAACCCTATTACTTATTGATTTTTTGGTGGCACACAACAAGTAGTGATTTTGACGGATCAAGTACAGAACACTTCATTATTTGGTGCCCAGCCATCTACATGTTATGGAATAGCGATTTTTTCAGGTCTATTTAATGGGACATAGCACAATAAGAATGAAATCTTATGTAGGGATATTTAAAAGTTTTATAAATAGATGTCAAGGTATAGTTGTGAATCGTCATGATTGTTTGGGGAATTAAAGTTTGAAGATGTTTGTCAGGATAAAAATCCTTGCATTTTTAAACAGGCACATTGTATAGAAAGAGACCATTCACAAAAAAACAATTCAAATACAGATGGCTATATTCTTTGCTTTGCCTGGGATGATGGAATATTGTTCCTGGGTTTCGCTTGCGACAAAACTGAAATTGTTGATGATACGGATTCAGCAAAGCCCTTTCTATATCAATCTGCAAGTCACCGCCAAGAAAAGAGATGGAGTAACCATGCCAATATACTCTCTATCATCTCCATTAATCGCATTCATATCGCTTCATCTTAAATACCTAAGGAGAATATATCCCCGGCTTCTCCCTGAACGATTTTTTATGACATATCTATTTCCGATACTTATTGCCATCTCCCTTGCTGTACCCATGAATGTCAATGCCAGGGAACAAGCTCCCTTTTCCCTTGACTCGCTCAATATAAAAAATGAACTCGCCCCCTATGTGGAATACCATCGGGACAGGGACGGTACCCTGAATATCAATTCGGCAGCATCCCGGGAATTTGAAGAATACTTTGTTCCTCTGATAAAAAAATCCTCCTTTGGATATTCAAAGGACTCTTTCTGGTTCAGGCTCAAAGTGAACAATCCCTTTAACTACTCGGTGGAGTGGTATTTTGAGTATCCCTATGCTGTTGTGGACAGATTTGATTTTTATCAGCCTTCTCCATACCATTTTTTTCAGCCCCGGGAATTTGAAGTTTTCCAGAGTGGCGATCACTATCCATTCTCGGTCAGACCCCTAAACTACAGAACTTCCGTTATTCCGGTACATACCCCGCCCGGAATCACCACATACTATTTCAACATCCATTCCCAGGGCTCAATTGTTACATCTTTCATTGCTTGGGAAAAAGATGCCATGCATACCCATATGGACAGGGATGCTTTGATAAACTGGATATATTTTGGTGTCATGTTTGCAACGGTTGTTTTTAATTTTTTCATATTCCTCTCCGTTAGGGAGAGAGCCTATCTCTATCTCATGATTTTTGTCGCAGGTGCGTCCCTTTTTACCATGAATCACACCGGACTCTCCTTCCAGTATCTCTGGCCGGAATCAATATGGTGGGCCAATGTATGCCATCCCTTTGCCGGTTTAACGGCATTTTCAGGGGGGCTGCTTTTTACTGCATCATTTTTGTCAACGGCAACCCGTATGCCCCGGATTCACAGGTATATCAAAATATCCCTTGGGCTTGGCCTATGCATTATGTTCGCTGTTTTTTTCATACCCTACTCAATGGCGACCCAGTCCATGGTGGTTTTTTCCGTTGTCAGTGTATTGATAATGCTCACCTCCGGAACCATCCTTTTTATAAAGGGGGAGAGGGTGGGAAGATTCTATATGGCTGCCTGGTCCGGAATTCTCATTGCCGTTGTGGTTATGACCCTTAAAACCTATGGTTTTCTGGAAAACAATATCTGGACGGATTCCGGGGTACAGCTCAGTGTTGTATGGCTTGTTATACTTTTGTCATTTGGCTTGGTGGATAAAATAAACATGATCCAGAAGGATAAGTTCAGGGCTCTGGAGCAGCTTGCCCATTCCGAGAGGCGGTACAGAATGCTGGCCGACAGTATCAAGGAGGTGATCTGGACCCTGGATATCCATACTCTTAAAATAAATTATATAACCCCTTCTGTGGAGGCCATGACAGGCTATACTCCGGAAGAGGCAAAAAGGGATTTTACCTTTAAAAAAATGCTTCCTCCCGAGGCGGCCCGCAGGGCAATGGCTTCGGTGAGTCAGGGAATCGGTGCCGGCCGGCGGCAGATGTCAAATTCCTTTGATGCAGAAAAAAGTGCCGAGGGTAAGACAAATAAAGAAAATAGCAGTAACAAAAATAAAGAAAATAGCAGTAACATGAACCTAAATGAACCAGGGAAGACCGGTTCCCAGTATGTCCATCCCCTGGGAAAACCCATGGAAGTGGAATTTTACACCAAAAGCGGCGGGGTGATCTGGACCGAGACCACCCTTACCTTCATAAGGGACGGCAATGGTAATCCCATGGAGATGATGGGGGTCACAAGGGATGTCACAAAGCGGAAAAAGTCCGAGGAGGAGAAAAAGGCCCTTGAACTTCAACTGGTTCAGACCAATAAACTGGAGGCCATTGGAACCCTTGCCGGCGGCATTGCCCATGACATGAACAACATTTTGACCGCTGTTATGGGATATGTGGAGATGTGCCGTTCGGATTCTGAACCTGGCTCCCGGATATATCAGAGATTGGACCGGGTTATACATGCCTGCTACCGTGCAAGGGATCTTGTGGGCCAGATACTCACCTTCAGCCGCCAGGATCACCAGGAGAGCATTCCATTAAACATAAATCCCATGGTCAAGGAGGTTATGCAACTGATAAGGGCATCCATTCCTGCCACCATTGATATTCAGATATCCGTTCCAAGGGAAAAATTTATTGTCATTGCCGATCCCACAAAAATCCATCAGATTGTGATGAATCTGTGTACCAATGCCGCCTATGCCATGGAGAATCCCGGGGCAGAGTCTCCAGGAAAAAAGGTTCTCGGAGTTTCCACGGAGGTTATGGTCCTGGATGAGGAGAGTGCTGAAAATTATCTTGATCTGGAACCTGGGGAGTACGTCCGCCTCACCGTAAGCGATACGGGCCAGGGCATGGACAAAGAGACCATGAAACGAATTTTTGAACCTTTTTTTACAACAAAACCCAGGGGCAAGGGAACCGGCATGGGGCTTGCGATGGTTCACGGTATTGTCACAAAAATGGGAGGGGGGGTATATGTGTACAGTGAAATTGGCCTGGGAACCACATTTCACCTGCTTTTGCCCCGGGCTCCGGATAACGTTGACGCAGACTCAACCGCGGTTTTTTCCAGTGATCTGAAAGGCGGAAATGAAACCCTGCTCTATGTCGATGACGAGGCCGATATTGTAGAGGTGGCAAGGGAGATGCTCCAGAGCCTTGGATATGAGGTGATTGGAGAGACCTCCAGCCCAAGGGCCCTGGCCCTGTTCAAGGATTACCCGCAACGATTTGATCTTGTGATCACCGATCAGAACATGCCCTCCATGACAGGCAGTGAGCTGGCAAGGCATATATGGAAAATCCGTCCGGGCATACCTGTAATTCTATGCACGGGTTTTAATGAGCTTATAACTGCACAAACCGCTGTAAAGGCTGGCATAAGTCAGTATATCATGAAGCCTTACAGCAAATATGACATCGCTGCAAAAATACGGAGAAGCTTACAGTAATAAGCCGTCAGTTATCAGCCATCAGCCAGTGAATAATTTTCTACCGAAGGCTGATTACTGACAACTGGTTACTGTAGACTTCCAGAAAAATCTTTCAGAATATCCATTCCCAAGGGCAGCCACAGGGGGCTGCCCCTACAGTATGATTACCAATTTCATTATCTGGAACACTATGGTTACTGGTTACTGATTTCCTTTATAAATGGAAAGAGTTTGTCTTTAAGTTCCGGCCGCTCCATGGCAAAGGCAAGGTTTGCCATCTGAAATCCGGCCTTGTCTCCGCAGTCGAAACGGGTACCTTTAAATTTATATCCAACTATG
>JADGBO010000076.1 GCA_015231465.1 Desulfamplus sp. | reverse complement strand
GCCCCTTTGACTCCCCGGGTCAGTCCTGGAATCGGTTGATGATTTTTCTCCTGTGCTGCCAGATCCGCACCTTGGGGTTTTGATATTTTGTTGTCCATGGTAATCCTTAATGATTCGGTGTAAAGGGACAGATCATCTCATCTGCCCGGTAATGATGACTTTTTCCGCAAACAGGACATGGATCGTGTAGTACAATGGTGGCCTTTAATATTTTTCTGCCCGCTGCATCCGTCAGCACCCTTTGGCCATCCATTATGGAAAAAGCGTTGGTTGAAAATGTTGTTCCCCTTTCCGGACAGGAAAAGATAAATTTCATAAAAACCTCCCGGGGGTATCCCAGAAAATGCAATCGGCAACCGTACCGTAGGGGTAGTCCCTTGTGTGTAGGGGCAGTCTAAAACCGCATTTGCTGTTACTGCCATGCGTAAGGTAGTCCCTTGTGTGTAGGGGCAGTCCCGGCAACCTGACACATTTATGCTTTTGGGCAGCAGGTAGTCCCTTGTGTGTAGGGGCAGTCCCTTGCTGATGCCCTTAAGAGTCCCCTGTATTTAATTGTTTAACGCCAAGAACGGCTGAAATGTAAAACGGGGCCACACCTGTCTGCCTGGCAGCAATCTCTATGTCTCCGCCTGCAAGGAGTACCTTGTGCCTCAAAAATTCCTTTTCAAAGGCTCTTTTTGCTTGATCTAACTTGTCAAATCTGAAAATAGCCCGTCTTTCAGGGACTCTATCAGGTACTGTCCCATGGTAAGCCCCAGGGGCACCCCGGCCGGCAATCTCATCTCCCGGGACAATCTCTTCATGATCTGGAATATGCTCTTTTTCATACATGGCCATGGAAGGATTGCAGGGAGGAGGAATATCTTCTTTTTTGATGATCTCTCCCTGAACCATGATGGAGAGCCTCTCCACAAGATTTTTCAGCTCCCGCACATTACCGGGCCAGTGATACTCCATGAGAATTGCCAGGGCATCAGGTTCAATGGATTTCTGACTTCCTTTATTATCCCTTGCAAAGGAGTTTAGAAAAATATCAACCAGCATGGGTATATCTTCCCTTCGCTCCCTCAGGGGAGGAACCACTACAGGAATCACATTGAGTCTGAAATAGAGTTCTTCCCTGAAATTTCCAGCCTTTATCTCATGGCTCATATCCTTGTTGGTGGAGGCGATGATCCTTACGTCAACATGGATGGTACGGCCCCCTCCGATACGTTGAAATGTACTGGATTCAATGGTTCTCATTATTTTTGCCTGGGTTTTGAGATTCATGTCTCCAATTTCGTCAAGGAAAAGGGTGCCTCCGGATGCAAGTTCAAACTTCCCCCTGTTTTTGGCAGCTGCCCCTGGAAATGCCCCCCGCTCGTGGCCAAACAGCTCACTGTCAATGTGGGTTTCTGGTATGGCAGCACAGTTGACAATTATAAACGGACCCTCCGGCCTTTTGCTGAACTGATGGATGGTACGTGCCGCAAGTTCCTTGCCGCTGCCGTTCTCTCCGGTTATGAGAATGGGTGCATCCGATGGAGCTGAATTCATGATCTGCATGTTCAGTGCCTGCACAGCCCGGCTCTGTCCATTGATGGAGTGTTTTTCAATGGATTTTTTCCTCAGATAGCGATTCTCCTCCTCCAGTTTACGGAAGTTAAGGGCATTGTTTATGGTGACAATCACCCTATCTATGGACAGGGGTTTTTCCAGGAAATCAAAGGCCCCTGATCTGGTGGCATCCACAGCAGCTTCAATGGTTCCATGACCTGTAATCATTACCACCGGAAGGTTGGGATACTCCTTTCTGATCTCCTTGAGGGTCTCAATGCCGTCCATGCCCGGCATCCATATATCGAGAAGCACAATGTCCGGAGATTGGGCATCAATGGTTTTAAGGGCTTCATATCCGTTAAAGGCGTGGAACACTTCAAAACCCTCATCGGAGAGAATCCCTTCAAGGGACTCTATTATGGATTCATTATCATCTACAATAAGTATAGCCGGAAACATGGTGTCTCCTTATTATATGAAAGCCGTCCGTAGGGGCGATTCATGAATCGCCCCTACTTTCATTTTTCGTTGTGCCCGCCAGGGCATGATGTTATCTGTTTTTAACTCTCCACAGGCAGCTCAATAATGAATTGCGCACCTCTGGGCTTGTTGTCCTTTACCCTTATCATTCCCTTGTGATCAGTAATGATGGAATTCACAATTGCAAGTCCCAGGCCCATGCCGGATTTTTTGGTTGAAAAGTACGGCTCAAAAAGTTTGGTTTTTTCGCTATCCGATATTCCCCGCCCATTGTCGGCAACTCCTATGCGAACAAGTTTAAGTATGGGATCATGGGCTATATCAACGGTTATGATTCCATTTCTGTTCACGGCTGTTACGGCATTATCAAGAAGATTTATAAATGCCTGTTTCATCTGCTGTCTGTCAAGGTGCATCACAGGAATATCCGGGGTCTGGGAGAAACAGATGTCAACGTTCTCGAGCCCGTCCCTGTAAAGGGCTATGCTCTCCAAGGCAACCTGCTCAATGCGGCTTGGTCTGGGGTTCTTATCCGGAAATTTGGCAAAGGTTGAAAATTCATTGACCAGATTTCTTATAAGATCCACATGCTCCACAATGGTCTCTGTACACTGGTCAAATACCTCTTCCTTTATTGTACTTGAATATTTGCGCTTCAGCCTCTGGGCGGAAAGCTTGATGGGGGTCAGGGGATTTTTAACCTCATGGGCGATGCGCCGGGCCACCTCCCGCCATGCAGCCATTCGCTGGGCCTTTTCTATCTCGGTCATATCGTCGAAAACCATGACAGTGCCAACTCTGATTCCTGAATCGTTTTGCAGTGCGTTGAAGTGTGCTGAAAAATATTTTGGGCTTCCGTTTATGGATACGCTCAGGGGGAAGGCTGCACGGTTCAGGCTGGATGGCAGCTCCTGTTCAATCTTCTCGGCAAGTTTAAGGTATTCTCCCTTCAATATTTCCCTGTAGTGGTGGTTGACAATTTCATGACCCCGGATGTCAAGCAAGGTCTCTGCTGCCTTGTTGATGGTGGTTATTATACCGGAACGGTCAACGGAAATAACCCCTGCCGATATGTTTTCAAGGACAATTTCCATGTACCTGCGGCTCTCCTCAATGGCCCTGTTCTGCTGCTCCACAAGCTCCTTGGATTTTGCAAGCTTTGTCCGTCCGGAAGCCAGTTCACGGGTCATGGAGTTGAATGATTCTATGAGGGTGGCAAGCTCGTCATCGGCCTGGAAATCTATGGTATAACTGATGTCTCCTTCGGTTACCCTCCGGGTGCCTTCTGCAAATTTCATAATGGGAATGGTTATGGATCGTGCCAGGTAGAATCCAAACCAGACAGCACAGAATACCACAAGAAGTGCCACAATGGACAGGGCTATGTAGTTGGAGACGGCCACTGGTCTCTTTATCAGGGTGAGCTGCTGATACTCTTCAACCCCTTTGGAAATGGCGGCAAGGCCGGATGATAGTTCCCTTGGGATCATGGTGGTCAGCACAAGGGTGCCCCATGCCTGCTCCGGTCTGTATCCAAAGGGAATGGTCAGTATTGTCCTTATGAACTCCCCGGCATGGGTATTGGGGGTTATGGTGTGGATACCAGTCTCCATGGAGATATTTTTCAACTGGTCGCTGGTCAGGGGAGAAATATGTGATGCTGTAATTTCAGGGGAGACGGAAAGGGCAAATCTTCTGGCATCAGGGGTATATACCTCGGCTGCGTCAATATGGAAGGTTTTCCGGAATGTTTCAAGATACTCCTCTGTCTTAGCGTGGTAAGGGGGCTCGTTTTCCAGGTTTTTTCCATCCGTTCCTGGTTGGAGTTCACGTTCACCGGTTTTTGGAGGATAAATAAGTAACTTATTTGCCACAATATGCCCGGCAGCCTCCCTTCCGGACAATTCATGCTTTTCTTCCATGTAGCGGTAAAGGTGCCGCCCCACCAGCAATGCATTTTCCAGGGTCTGCTCCACCGGAGCATTGAACCAGAACGCAAGGCTGGATGAGATGAAATGGATGGAAAAGAAGAACAGCACACTTGTGGGTACCAGGGACAGGGTTACAAATGCTGCAATGAGTTTGGTCTTGAATTTAGTTCCAAGGACTTTGTTCTTTTTTTCGTAATAAAGTTTTGCGAGATTGCGGAAAACAAGAAGGATCAGGGCCAGCAGAAGCAGCAGATTGGTGTTTATTAGGATAAACATCAACACGGCATTGGATACGGGTATGGTATCTCCGAGATCTGTTATGCGCATCTCTGCAATGGTCAGAAGAACCACGGCAATTATGATGGCCCCAATGAGCAGGCCCTCCTTTTTCCGTCTGTTCTTCTCAAATGTCATGTCTTTCTCAAGTATCATACCCTTTTCCAATATCGTATCCGGTATATCCATTTATAAGGGCAGCCGCAAGGGACTGCCCCCTACAGTACGATTGCCAATTTTATTATCTGGAAAGCTATATGAACGTCCCCATATTTTAAGGCTCCCTGGACTTTCATGCTTCGATTGTGGCGGGAGTACCGCCATGGTGGTTATATGAAAGAATCGCCCCTACTTTCAAGCTTCGATTGTGGTGGTAATGCCGCCATGTTGGTTATTCAGTAGATAATATTTACTTCATACCATCTGGTTTCAAATTTCCACATGGATACAAACAGGAGGAGATACTGGAGGTATCTGGGCTGGGAGCTGCGGTTTGTCTCGGCTTTTATCCCGATCCGATACTGTTCACCCTTTCTCAGGAGATTCAAGGGGGCGATGGTGAGGCTGTAAACATCACACATCATGGTTTTTGCCTCTTCCATGGATTTTGTCACAAAGGGCTGCCCCCCCTCCCATGGGCGTACAATGGTAAACTCCTGCTTGAGGGTGTTGTATTTAAGTGTATTTGATATCTTCATATCAACAATCTTTTTGTCAAGCCAGGCATCACGTTTTTTGTGTATGGAGATAAAAAAGGAGAAGGAGATGGGCACGCCTTTTAGAAGGGCATCATTTATTTTATCAGTAAAAGCTTTATCCACAGTGAAGTAGGCCAGGAGATTATCCCTGGAGTTGGCAATTACAATATTTTTTAGTGTCACATCCCGTGTCCTTGAGACGGCCGGATGGGGAAAGATAACAATACCTGCAATAAAAGCTGTCAGGAAAAAGATATGGGAGATAAGTTTTTTATTCATCGGGAATAATGGCCACCGGCCTGGTCTCCCAGGCATCTTTTGTCTCAAGAAAGGTTTTTATGAATCTGTGGTTGAGGTCGTGACCGGATTTGCAGGTTTCAATATGACCAATAATGGGCATTCCAAGAAGAGCAAAATCCCCAAGGCAGTCGAGAATCTTATGTCTGACAAACTCATCCGGATATCTGAGTCCCGAGGGGTTGAGAATTTTGTCGTTGTCGATGACAACGGCATTGTCCAGACTCCCTCCCCTGCCAAGCTGAAACATCTTGAGAAAACGCAGATCCTTGACAAATCCAAATGTTCTTGCACGGCATATTTCGTTTAAGAAACTTTCCCGGGAGAGATCAAAGGTGAGTTCCTGGCTGCCTATGACAGGTGTGTCAAAATCAATGGCACAGGAGATTTTAAATTTTGGGTGGGGTTTTATTCTGACATATTTGTCCCCATCCACAAGGTCCAAGGGGCGGGTGGCCACAAAAAACCACCTGGAATTTTTCTGGGTTCGGATACCTGCCCCCCCAATGGCTTTGGCAAACTCCCCGGCACTGCCGTCCATGATGGGCATCTCATAGCCGTCTATCTCCACAAGGGCATTGTCAATGGCCAGGCCGGTGAACGCTGCCATGAGATGTTCTATGGTGGAGACAATGACACCCTGGTTGCCCACCACCGTTGCAAGGCTTGTATCCACAACCATTTTGAAGAGAGCTGGGATGTCCGGCGTACCCATGGGGAGATCGGTGCGTCTGAAACGAATGCCGTGGTTTTCCGGTGCAGGTTTTATGGATATTCGAGCCTCCTTTCCGGAGTGTACCCCAATTCCGGCACATGATACCGATTTTGTAAGGGTGTGCTGGAGATGATATTGAATTTTTTTCCCACGATTCAGATCATCATGGTGACAGTCCGGCTTGGGATGCTGTTCATGGTATGCATTTCTGTGTTTAAAATCTTTTGACATGGGCTGCAAATTTTTTCCTTGAAGATCCGGTGTCTATTTAGGAGCGGTATCCGAGGAACATTAGGGAAGTACTGTTAGTCAAGTGATTTAATGACAATACCCGATTTTATGGATGAAATCAAAATAATTGAGAATTTTCTTTACTTGAATCAGGTTTTTATGCTGTATCTTATTTTTAATATCCACTCCTGACACACTTTGGTTAATCCTGATCATTTTTATTTGTAAAAATATCAGGATGCGTTGAAAAAATAAGCAGGATATTGTCATGCTTTGATTGTGGCGTTAATGCCGCCATGCCAGTCATATTGGAAAAATTAGGGGGAACAAGAGTGATTGCAAGGGTCAACAGTAGTGCGGTTGCAGGAATTTCAGGCTATAAGGTTGAAGTTGAGGTTGACATCTCCTTTGGACTGCCGGTATTCAACATGGTGGGATTACCTGAAATCGCAGTCCGGGAGAGCCGGGACAGGGTTAAAACGGCCATAAAAAATTCCGGCTATGCCTTTCCCATGGATCGCATTACAGTGAACCTTGCCCCCGCGGATGTGAAAAAAGAGGGCACCGGCTTTGATCTTCCCGTGGCCATGGCCATTCTTGCGGCATCAAAGATTCTTTCCAGCGACCATTTCACCGGTTACTACATGCTGGGGGAACTCTCCCTGGACGGCAGGGTTAAGCCGGTATCCGGGGTTCTTTCCTGTGTAATGTGTGCCCGGGACAATGGTGCAAAGGGTGTACTGATTCCCTTTGAGAACAGATTTGAGGCATCCATGGTAAAGGGCATTGATGTGCTTCCGGTGAACACACTGGACGATGTTGTACAGTTTTTTACAGGAATCCGGACAATCCAGCCCTTTGAAACGGATGTGGATGCCTTGCTGGCCTCTGCCTCCCTGGGCGGTTCTCCGGCACTCCCCCGGGACAACGGCGGAAACGGTGGAGGGATAAACCGGTCATTGGCGGAAAATCCTTTATTGAACAGCATCGACTACAGCGATGTCTCCGGTCAGAACCATGCCAAAAGGGCCTTGGAGATTGCCGCTGCCGGAGGGCACAACATCTGCATGGCAGGCCCCCCGGGTTCAGGTAAGACCATGCTGGCCAAGCGTATCGTAACCATTCTTCCTCCCCTGACCTTTAAAGAAGCCCTTGAAACAACGCGAATATACTCGGTGGCAGGTCTTCTTCGGGAGGATATGCCCCTTGTAACTTCACGCCCCTTTCGTTCTCCCCACCATACAATTTCATCTCCCGGGCTTGTGGGGGGAGGACTCAGACCCGAGCCTGGAGAGGTGAGTCTGGCCCACAACGGTCTTCTTTTCCTTGACGAGTTGCCCGAATTCAAGAGGGCTGTTCTGGAGGTACTCCGGCAACCCATAGAAGATGGCATAGTGAGGATTTCAAGGGCCGGGGCCAAGGTGTGCTTTCCCGCGGTTTTCATGCTGGTGGCGGCCATGAATCCCTGCCCCTGCGGTTTTTTCGGGGACAGTATAAGGGACTGCACCTGTACCGATTCCCAGATCCAGCGTTACAGATCAAAGATATCCGGACCCCTTATGGACAGAATCGACATCCATATTCAGGTACCTGCGGTATCCTATGGGGAACTCACCGGCACAGAAAAGCCCGAATCTTCCCACAAGATTCGTGAACGTGTGATGGCCGCCCGCAGGATACAGGTGGATCGTTTTGAGGGAAGAGTGTTTTTCTGCAATTCAGGCATGGGTTCCAGGGATATCCGGAAGTTCTGCCGCCTGGAGGACGAGGCCGCATCAATTCTTGAGATGGCTGTGGATCGCCTGGGCCTGTCGGCAAGGGCCTACAGCCGGGTTCTTAAGATATCGAGAACCATTGCAGACCTTGAAGGCAGCGACACAATTTTAAGACAGCATGTTGCAGAAGCCGTTCAGTACAGGGAGATGTGAACGGCATTGGTGAGGGGCAATGGATGAGAGGATGGGGACACCCGTTCTGGAGTGCCTATCTGTTTGCTACCACAAAATCCGTTAGAACCAGAATTGTTATCCGGTCAGGCTGAAAGGTGTTTATGGCAATTTAATATTTAGGAACAGGCACTAAATAAGGAATGGGTCTTAAATAACTTGACCATTTAACTTACCCCCCAACCCCCTCTCCATGAATGGCGAGGGAGATTGCAGGCATCCCGGTTGAACATTTCATGCCCGAAACCCGCAGCCAAGTCCAGGAGATAGCCGGGAAGGTTATGGAATATGGTATAGGCAAAGTCTATACAGGCCACTGTACCGGCAGAAAAGGATATGCCATGCTTAAAGATGTTATGGGAGATGCCATTGAGTATCTGCACACAGGAAGGCAGGTGCTGTTGTAATCTGCTCAATCATCCTTTTACCGTGGAAATGGATACATTATTTCCATGATCCGGGCTGGCCGGACTCCGGCCATGAGGGTTTAATAGAACATCTTTTATTTTCATGGCAAGTCTCTTCATGGGAACCGGTTTGTTCAGATAAGCATCAATGCCCAGCACTGCAAAGGTATCCTCGTTTACCTGATCGTTAAACCCGGTGCAGAGAATTACCGGAATATCTGCTCTTATGGTCTTTATCTCCCCGGCAAGCTGAAGTCCCGTCATAACGGGCATGGTCATATCGGTAAGCACAACGTCAAACATGCCGGGGTCTTTCCTGAACAGTTCCAGGGCCTCCACGCTTCCTGGAGCGTCAACAACTTTATAGCCGATGCGGGTAAGCATCATTTTTTCCACCTCCCCAATGGACGGTTCATCATCCACCAGCAGTATCGTTTCAGAACCTCCGGGAATGGCATCTGAAACAGGTCCGGCATGGGGACGGCTTTTATCTATTGTTGAAACGGTGGGAAGGAAGATATAAAAGTCGGTTCCAACGCCAGGCCGACTTTGGACAAAAATTTCTCCGCCGGAGGCTTTCACAATGCCCTGGACCACGGAAAGTCCCATGCCGGTACCTTTGCCCACCGGTTTTGTGGTGAAATAAGGATCAAAAATTTTTTCCAGGGTCTTCCTCTCCATGCCCGGACCGGTGTCGGATACGGTGAGTTTCAAATACCTGCCGGGCTTGGGGTGATCATGGCTATCTCCTGCACCAAGCTTGGGGTGATCATGGCCCTTTCCTGCACCAGGCTTGGGATGATCATGGCCCGTTTCTGCATAACCAAATAGACTTTTCTCATCCTCTTCATGGAGGCTGGGGGTTTTATGGACTATTCCCGGCCCATGGCCAAGCATCTGTTCTTCTGGAATTTCCATCTCCTGGAGTGTTACCCTTATTGTCCCTCCGGTTTTCTCCATGGCGTGCATGGCATTGGTCACAAGGTTGAGTACAATCTGATGTATTGAAACGGGGTCGGAATTTACCTTGCCGCAGTCAGGGCTGATTTCCAGCTCCATTACAATATTGGCGGGGATGGTTACACGCATCAGTTTCAGGGACTCTTGAAGCACGGGCTGGATGGCAATGGGTCGTATCTCCTGTTCCACCTGGCGGGTAAAGGTTAGAATCTGCCTTATAAGTGTTTTTGATCTCAATGCACCCTTAATAATGCTCCCGACATTGTCCTGGAGGGGACTTTCACCTGGCAGCTCCTGTTTGAGAATTTCAGCGTGGCCAAGGATGGGATAAAGGGTGTTGTTAAAGTCATGGGCAATGCCTCCGGCAAGGGTTCCGATGGCTTCCATTTTCTGGGCCTGGCGGAGCTGATTTTCCATCTGTTTTTTTTCCGTAACATCCACAAATATACATGCAAACCGGCCGTAAGCCGGGCTGAAGGCGGTTACCTGGAAATACCTCCCCAGCTCCCTTGAGTAGTTTTCAAAGCTGTCATGGCCCCGACCCAGGGCCACATTTCCATATTTTTCAATCCAATGGGGTTCAGTATTCGGAAGAACCTCAAGCACCCGTCTTCCCACCAGGGACTCTTTTTTTAAACCGGTAAGTCTCTCAAATGCAGGGTTTATGTCGAGGAATCTGTAATCCACGGGTTTTCCCCCGGCATCACATATGATCTCATGGAGTGCAAATCCGTCAATCATTTCACGGAACAGCATCTCATATTTCTGTTCAGCCTGATGCCGCTCCACAATGGTGCTTATAAGATGTCCGGCAAATCTAAGTCTTTTTTTTGCAATCTCTACGATAAAAGGGGGTCTTGGCTCATATTCAGCACCGTGTTTCACGAGTTCCCCGGGAGAAACCCGGTATTTGCGGGCAAGCTCCCCCAGGGCATGGGGATCATTAACAGGGGGTTCTCCGTATCCCATGTTGACGGCACCTATCACCTCTCCCTTGGAATAAATGGGAACGGCATGTATGGCAATGCCTCCATGGCATTGCCAATCCACCGGTTCTCCTGTCTCAATTGCCCTTTTTGATGCCCCATTCCAGCATGATTCATGGCAGAGCCATTTGCCTGAATCAAGGGCATCAAGATTGTCATGGGTTTCACACAACTCCCTTGATGCCTGATCCATGAATCGACACCATCCGGAAGAAAAAATTCCCAGGGCATAGTCGCCGTTTTTTTCGTAAACAGCCGCCGAAGTTCCCACAAGATCAAGGAAGTCCCTTACAATCTCGGAGAGAAGGGACTCCCCCACAGCATCTAATATCACCCTGGACCCATTGAGAAGTGTCAAATTACCATATTGTGGTTCAAAGAGCGGTTGGGCACCTGGTGAATCCCCGGTGCCTGCCAATATACGTTCAATCCGGCCCAGCTCACTGCAATCTCCGGCGGCATCTGTATCATAATCATCTTTGTGCCATTGATCCTGCTCCCCTTTCTGTATATCCATGACGGCGATCTCCTTATGGGTTTCAAAATGGAGTTAAAAATGAATTTCAACATGGCCCTAAAAATGGAGTTCAAATGTTTTGGGAATCCGCCAAGGAGTTCATATACTCCTCCCATTCAAGGGGCAGCATATGTTTCTTTTTAGTGTTGCACTCCTTGCAGCACGGAACTACATTGTTTTTCACCGATCTGCCCCCCCTGACCATGGGGACGATGTGATCCATGGTCAGCTCGGCAGGAAGAAAGTTTCCCCGGCAGTAATGGCATATCCCCCGGGCCCGTCTCCTTTTCCACCACTCGGTCTGTTTAAGCTCCCTTGCCTTCTGTTTCTCCCTGCTGCGGCTCTTCTCATCCAGATCAAAATAGTAATAGTCCATAATTGACTCAGTATCCGAAATCCCTCAGAATTTTTTCGTTTCCACTCCAATTTTTCGTCACCTTCACAAAAAGTTTTAAAAGCACTTTTGAACCTGTCATCCGTTCAATATCCTTTCTTGCCTGCTCCCCTATTTTTTTTAACATTCTGCCACCCTTTCCAATGACTATGCCCTTTTGGGAATCTTTGTCAAGATGGATGCTTGCATATATTACAATCAGCTTTTTTTCAACTTTGAAAGAATCAACTACAACAGCACTGGAGTAGGGTATCTCCATGCCGGTTAGTCGAAATATCTTCTCCCGTATCATCTCTCCGGCAATGAATTTCTCCGACATGTCGGTGAGTGTATTTACGGGAAATAGACGCGGCCCCAAAGGAAGTGTCCCCTCAACTTCCAAAAGAAGCTCGGCAATCTGAATTCCCTTGGCGGCACTTATGGGGACCATGGCCCGGAAGGGGTGCCGTGATGCACATACATCCATGATGGGGAGCAGGTTTTCAGGGGATATGAGGTCTGTCTTGTTCAGGGCGAGAACCACGGGTTTATTTAACTTGTCAAGCTGCTCCATGATAATCTGCTCCGAGTTCAAATCTCGGTTTGAGACATCCAGCATAAGTAAAACAGCATCCACATCCTGTATTGCCGCCAGGGCCTGGGCCACGATCTTGCGATTTAAAAGTGACCCTGCCCGGTGTATTCCAGGTGTGTCCATGAAAATCAGTTGGGATTTGGGGCGCTCCACAATCCCGAGGATTCTGTCCCTTGTGGTCTGGGGTTTTCTGGAGGTTATCGATATTTTTTCTCCGGTGATCAGGTTTAGAAGGGTCGATTTACCGGCATTGGGGGGACCTGCAATGGCAACGAAGCCGGATCTGAAATCCCGGCAGTCTGATTTTTCACTTCCGGGAAAACCGGCTTTTCGCCCTTGGGCCGGGCACTCTGTAATATTTTTTAAATGTTGATTTTCCATATATTCCAACTTTCGATCATTTGTAAGTATAAGGTGGTTTTATAGTTCTTCTCAGATGTATTGATAGCAAATAATAATAAGGTATCAGAGTATCAATTAATCCGCATATATCTATAGATGCCTTTGAAGGATGAGGGTTATGACGTAAAGATCAGATGACTCTGGATCATGCCGTAAAAGGAGCTGGACTCACCGGAAAAAAGCCACCCGAGATGTTTATAACAGAAGCTGCATGCAGCCACCCGCCAGAGGTATCCAGGAAACCATGAAAACTCGGATGACGGCTCAGATACAGGGATTGCTCCTTCACACTCCTTGAAACAGCAGATGTCAAATACCATCCCATGGGGATTGGCAAACAGGTGATTATGGGACCCCTCAACCGATATTGTCTGACTCTCGTCCGTTACCGGATGACGGCAGAAGGCGCACCGTATGGGCATCTCATGGTCTTCCTGGGCATCCTTCCAGGAAGACTCCTCCCTTTTTCCGGCACCTCCGGGAATCTCCGGCTGTTTCAAGCTTTGTCGTCGGGGATCGTCATCAAAAATTTTATCAATAATTTCAAATGATATGAAAAAGATGGCTGCCTCACTTTCAGGAATGATATTAACTTGGGGTGTCTAAAAACCAATTTGACACCCAAATCGTGATGATGTAGAGACGCAATGCATTGCGTCTCTACCGTTGATGGTCAAAAAATGGGCAATCGAAAATAATGCTAATATTTGCTAATTAACTTTTATTATAGTTAAATTTACAAATTAGCGGAAAAGATGTCCCAGGACGGTGCGATTACGTTTTCAAGTTGAGCCGTGTGTACGAAGCACGTCCGTAGAACGTTTCTGCCCTGTCATCGTGTTCACTCACGTTGGATCTCAAATGTTTTATAAAATTTGATGTTGGGATAGTTCTCTTTGGCGTAATTTTCCACATCCGGTGCATAGTGGTAGCCGATCATCATACCCACGACATCTCCGCCTTTGTACTCCCGGATACGACCGAGCTGTCCGGCAAATCTATCGAAATCACGCTTTCCTGGCTGGGATTTACACTCTCCGATGAGATAAATTGGTTGCCCATCTTTTTTGCCTTCAACATAGATATTGGCCTCATCATAGTTGCCATCGGGATAGACAATATTTCGTCGATCCACCATATCCGCCAGGATTCCAAAAACTTTATCGGCAAACTTGGGGATATGGGGCATCAGCTTGTCTTCAATGCCGTAACCCACCGCCATGGCCAGCCCCCCCATCTGTTTTCGAATATCCACAACACTGTCCGATAATTTCCGGACTGCAATCTCGGTTTTGGCCTGGGCCTGGGCAAGCTCTTCCATCCGAAGGGCGAGAACATCTATACGCTTTTCCGTTCTGGCCTGGGCCTGGGTAAGATCATCCATCCGAACGGCGAGAACATCAATCCGTTTTTCGGTTCTGGCCTGGGCCTGGGCAAGCTCATCAATTCTTTTTTCTGTTCTGGTCTGGGCCTGGGTAAGCTCATCCAGACGCTTCTCCGTGCGGTATTGAGCCACAGCAAGCTCTTTGACCACGCCCTTTAACTCTTCAAAATCACTTCTGCCGATGGTCATCACCTTTGATTGATTGTCAAACTCTTCCATCATCAGCAAAAGCACATCCCGCATGGAAGGGTCCACCGATTGGATTTTTTCCAACAGTTCGGCTTTCATCATCAAACCTCCTGTCATTATTTCATTTGGTTCTCACGAAAAAGGACTTTCATCGTTCGTTGTGCCCGCCAGGGCATGGGGGTTATATGAAAGTCGTCCGTAGGGGCGATTCATGAATCGCCCCTGCTTTCTATCGTTGTTTTTGAATGTAGGCATCGTAAAGATTGAGCATATTGCGGCTGCCATGCTTTCCCCTGCGCTGGTTTG
>JADGBO010000075.1:10712-14308 GCA_015231465.1 Desulfamplus sp. | reverse complement strand
AACTGGTAAAATAGCATTATTTTCATCCTCCCTGCCCCTGATTCACAAAGACCCTGCCGACAGGATTATTATCGCTACTGCAATTCTAAAACACCTTCCCATTGTTACTCATGACAGCAGATTCAAACAATATTCAGTTCAAGTTCTTGGATGAGTAGTAGGCAATGACATGCAGATGGGGATTGAAATTCAAATAATATCCATCAGTTTCTCCTGTGTTCTGGTTTCTCTGCACCTTACTTACCGGAAGGCTTGCCGAAGTGTCGGCATCGGCAAGAAAAACGGAGACAAATCCGCAGGACAGTGGATTTGGACGTGCGAACAGCACGCCCGAAGGGGGAGCGTCATGGACGACGCGAATCAACTGTCGGGAGGCAGAATTACTTTTTCAGCTCTAACCAAAAAACGCTCTTGCACAAGCTATAGCAGATGTTATATTGTGTGGTGATTGATAACATGACCCAGTAAAAGACATGAGGTGATAAGGCATGGAAACTAAACCATTTTCAGAGCAGGTAAAGGCAGTGCGTTCAGCACTGAATCTCAGCCAGGAAGAGCTGGCCCATGCTCTCGGCGTCAGTTTCGCCACGGTCAACCGCTGGGAGAATGGGAAAACCAGCCCGTCAAAACTGGCTCAACGTCAGTTTGAACTATTCTGCGAGGAACAAAGAGGACTGGGCAAGCTAACCGATGAAAAAGAAGATTAAAACTTGTTAAAGATGGAAGACCGAATATGAACGATAAGAAAAGCAAGCTATCGCTTAGTGACCTTGATCGTCATTTGAAGAGACCATTGCTAACCCGCGAAGTATAGGGATTTTTAAACCATTTTTATAAAACAGCCAAGATTGCACCACAATAACCACATATCATGAAAATGTGATGCTTTTTCACGGCAAAACCTTACGGGAGAAATACCATGCTGAGTGTAGATACAAAATCTCTCTTGATGCATCTCAATGATTTTTGCACATCCACCCTGCAAAACGGTGCTGGCCTGTGCGTATCAAGAACCCATTATGAAGTATCGGTGGAACATTTTCTGATCAAACTCCTTGACGATCCCCGCTCGGATCTTTCGCTGATACTCCAGCACTTCACCGTTGATCCGGGCTCCCTTCAAAAAAAGATGGAGTATGCCCTGGAGGAGTTCAAAAGCGGCAATCCTGGAAAACCGGTTTTCTCCCCCCGTCTTCTGGAACTTTTCCAGGATGGGTGGATGGTATCCTCCATTGATCTTGGAGAGGGAAAAATCAGATCAGGTGCCATTCTATGCGCCCTTCTTGCCAAACCCCTCTCCTACATATCCGGAAATTACGGTGATCTCCTTAAAAAGATAAAGAGAGAAGCCCTCATGGAGCAGTTCTGGACCATAACCCGGGGCTCCATGGAGGCCCCCTCCAAAAGGGAAGGAGCCCTGGGCTCGGCCGGGGCACCTTCCGGAGGAAAGCCCGGGGAGGGTTTCATTGAAAAATTTTGCAACAACTTCACGGAAAAGGCCCGTCAAGGTGGGATCGATCCTGTTTTCGGACGGGACGATGAGATCAGAAAGATCATAGATGTGCTGGTTAGAAGGAGGAAAAACAACCCCATATGCGTGGGAGAGCCTGGTGTGGGAAAAACCGCCATTGTTGAGGGACTTGCCCTTCGCATTGTGGAGAACGACGTGCCTGATATTCTCAAAAACGTAATCCTGCTGGAGCTGGACATGGGGCTTCTTGAAGCAGGAGCAGGCATGAAGGGCGAGTTTGAAAACCGCCTGAAAGGAGTGATCAATGAGATCAAGGCCCATGAAACCCCGGTGATTCTCTTCATTGACGAAGCCCATACATTAATAGGTGCCGGGGGCAGTGCCGGAGGCGGCGATGCGGCAAATCTACTTAAGCCTGCCCTGGCCCGGGGGGAGCTGAGAACCGTTGCTGCAACCACCTGGAGCGAGTATAAAAAATATTTTGAAAAGGATCCTGCCCTATCCAGACGATTCCAGCCCATCAAGCTGGAAGAGCCCAGCGTAAAAGATACAGAACTGATACTCCGGGGCCTCAAAACAGGATATGAACAGGCCCACCAGGTGATCATCACCGATGCTGCCGTAACTGCCGCGGCAGAACTTTCGGATCGTTACATAACAGGACGGTTCCTGCCGGACAAGGCCATTGATCTTCTTGATACAGGATGTGCCCGGGTCAAGATAAATCTCTCCACAAAACCGCCGGCACTGGAGGACACGGAGAGAATGATCCTCTCCCTTGTACGGATAAAGGATGCCATGGACAGGGACAGGGATAACAATATGCCGGTGGACGAGGAAAAATACCAGGAGACCCTTAACCGTATCCAGGTCGTTACTGCCCAGGCCCGGGAGATGGAGCAGCACTGGCATGAAGAGAGAGCTGCCGCAGAGACTGTACTTGCCCTTCGAAGGGAGATCCAGGAAGCAAAGGCCTCACAAAAAAATATTCCGGGCTGTGAAGTGCCCTCCGGGGATACTTCCCTGCCCGGGCAGGATACTCCTCCAGTGCAAGGCCACAATTCAATAAGTGCTGCTTCCCTGCCCGGGCAGGATACTACTCCTACTGCTGAACTCATTGAACGCCTCCACCAGGCAGACAGGGCCCTGGCAGATATCCAGGGCAACAACCCCCTCATGCAACTGGAGGTCAATCCCGAAGTAATCGCCCGTGTGGTTTCGGACTGGACAGGAATTCCCCTTGGTAAAATGCTCAAGGACGAGGCTGAAAACATAATCAATCTGGAAAAGAGACTGGCAGAGAGGGTCAAGGGACAGGATCATGCCCTCGGTGCCATTGCCGAGGTGATACGGGCATCGAAATCAGGAATAAAGAATCCTGATCAGCCCATGGGCGTGTTTTTGCTTGCGGGTCCCAGCGGCGTTGGAAAGACCGAAACCGGCCTTGCCATTGCAGATATTCTGTTCGGCAGCGAAAAGAGCATTGTTACCATAAACATGAGTGAGTTCCAGGAGAGCCATACCGTGAGCCGTCTCATAGGCTCACCCCCGGGGTATGTGGGCTATGGAGAGGGTGGAATGCTCACCGAGGCTGTTCGCCGGAAACCCTACTCGGTGGTACTCCTTGATGAGGTGGAAAAGGCCCACCCCGATGTTTCCAATCTCTTTTACCAGGTTTTCGACAAGGGAGTTCTCACCGACGGCGAAGGCAAGGAGATAAATTTCAAAAACACGGTTCTTATACTCACCAGCAACCTTGCAACGGATATAATACAGGAGATGACATCCGGAGACGATGATGTTCCCGTTGATGCCGTCACCTCTGCCATAAGGCCCATACTTTCGCAATATTTCAAGCCCGCACTGCTGGCAAGGATGACGGTACTGCCCTATGTAAGCCTCAAATCCCATGCCATGGCAGGGATAGTTTCCCTGAAGCTGGACAAGGTCAAAAAGAGTCTGATGGACAACAATAAAATATCCCTCTCCTACTCTGACGGTGTGGTCTCACTGATCACAGAGAGATGCACCGAGGTGGAGACCGGTGCCAGAAACATCGACTATATCCTTAACGCCAACATCTTTCCCAGGATATCAAGGGAGATTCTGACCCGCATGGGAGACC
>JADGBO010000075.1:7831-10612 GCA_015231465.1 Desulfamplus sp. | reverse complement strand
GGTGTGGTCTCACTGATCACAGAGAGATGCACCGAGGTGGAGACCGGTGCCAGAAACATCGACTATATCCTTAACGCCAACATCTTTCCCAGGATATCAAGGGAGATTCTGACCCGCATGGGAGACCAGGGGATGCCCGGCGGCATCCATCTTGATGTGGACGAAAACGGCAACTTTACAATAGATTTCAAGGATTGATCATGCAAAGGAAAGTGTGGATTACCTGTTTTCAGAATAACATGGATTTCAAAGATTAATCATGCAAAGGAAAGTGTGGATTACCTATTTTCGCAATAACATGGATTTCAAGGATTGATCATGCAAAAAAAAGTGTGGATTACCTCTCTTGGGAATAAAATGGCAGCGGACCCGGATTCGGGTATCAAGGAACTTTTCAACCTTGCAGGAAAATATGGCCTGGCACCGGAGGGCCATTTCTGGGTGGATGACCTTAAAAAGATGGCCTGGCAGATGCCCCTTAACTCCCTCTTGAAGAAGGAGACAGGAGTCTGGGTCATCCATGCTCCTGCCGGTACCATGGAGTCTCTATCTGTGCGGTACGGCCTCTCCCTGCTCTCGCTATGTGTTCAAAATGCAAAAGGGGTGGGCTTTCCCATTATAATGGTAATGGACAAGGATGCCCCTGCTACCGGAGAAAATGATACTAAAAAGCATGGTACTGGAGAAGATGATACCCAAAAGCATGGTACCGGAGATGACGACACCAAAAAGCATGGTGCCGGAGATGATGACACCAAAAAGCATGGTGCCGGAGAGAATGCTACCAAACCCGGCATCCAAGAGCTGCCCACTGCCTTGAAAGGGGCAGAGATCATCCCCATGGGAGAAAAAACCCTGGGAGCAAAGCTCGCTGCCAGGGCCAACACCCCGGTAAAGAATATTCCCATGGAGTATCGCATGGATATCCATGCCAACCCGGGTTATGGGATATGGTTTGAACTGGGACCCCAAGGTGCCGATATCTGGGATGGTGTTCTTGCCGGGGGCCTGGAATCCGATGTAAATGCCCATGGAATAGGCCCTGCCGGTTCCCTGCCTTTAAAAACGGTTCTGGAGTATCAGATGCAGGGTCTCAAGCTTCAGTTTAACGATAACACTTTTTCTGCATGGGCAGTTAAAAACAGAATAGACAAAAACAGCTCATACTATGTGAGATTCAAGGATAATCCCGGAGCCCTTGTTTTCGGCCCCCTGCCCGGGGATGGTGAAGAGGGTCTTTTTCATCATCTTCAACTCTGTTAGCTCTTAGGTAAAAACCAGCGTAACTAAAAAAGATATATCTTGTGATGCATTATCCAAACCACGATCTTAATTTTAGATGCATATGTAAGGATGCCAAAAAAAGATACAAGGATTAACTTCAATGCGCCATTCAACCCTTCAACAAATATGTTTTTGCTCCATGAAAATTTTCAATCATCACATTAGAGGCGTTGCAGCTCCTCTTTTTTTTACTGCCATACTACTCTTTTCCATGGTTCTCATCCCTCCAAGCCATAAAGCCTGGGCCAGCCCTTTCATGACCTTTCCAGGGGCCAGGGCAAAGGCCATGGCAGGAGCTTTTACAGCCGTGGCCGATGACACATCATCTGTGTGGTACAACCCCGCGGGTTTCAATACCAAACGCGTTCAATGCACCATGGAGTGGTCCCAGGCCCCAACCATAGATGAGGAGACAGGATCAATAGAGACAGATCAGACTTCATGGTTCCTCGGAGCCATCGTGAATCTGGACTGGTTTAAACTCATGGAGCTTGAGACCGGTCTTTTCTTCTACTCCCCCTACACAGCCAAATATTGGGCCCATGATGACGGCTCAAGACAGAAGGCATGGGGCCATATCCATGAAACATACCGCATACTTGGCATCCCCCTGGCAAAGCCCTTCATGGACGGCCGGATCAGGCTGGGAATGACCCTTGAGTGGGTCATGCTGGATATTGGAGGTTCCGATATTGCCTACAGGGATCCCTGGGGCTGGGAGGATGGATACTCGCCCCTGGACGACAACGGTGCCGGCTTGAGCGGCTCCATGGGTGCCCAGGCCCTTGTGATCCAGGATAAGGATAAATCCTACGACATCAAGGCAGGGGCGGTCTATCGCTTGAACTCCTCCACGGATATTGGAAAAAATGCCATGGTCAACAGTTATGACAAGGGCATTGACGCTGTTTTTTTTGATAAACCCCAAAGCATGGATTTTGGAGTTGCACTCAATAAATGGTTTCCCACCAAAGAGAATATCTGCATAAGTTTTCAGTTTGGATTGACGGACTGGGGCAAAGCCGGAGGTGCAGATGAGGATTTCAGTTACACCAATATCGCCCTGGGAGCTGAGTACGAGGTGGTTAAAAAATTTGGATTTATTGAAAAAACTGCTGTAAGGGCGGGGTTTTATCAATCCACTGCCTCGGGTGACAGCACCATATGGAACTGGCCGGACGTTACCGGCATAACCTTTGGAGCCGGAGTGGGATTCGGGGATGTATCCGAGGAGGGTAAGGACTATTTTCAGATCGATCTCTCACAGGAGCTGAGGAGCCTTGAAAACAGTGACGGATATGATGAAAGTGCATCCCTTACAACATTTTCGGTGTCATGGATTTTTTAGAAATCCAGGCATCCTTTATATTTTACCGGCAAAGATTTCGTAAATCCGCGAAATAGTTTTTCTATTTGCCATTTATCAGTTTAACCTCAGTTTAACATCAATGCCCTTGCCGCTCCTGCCAAAACACAACATGTAGTATTTTGGCAGGG
>JADGBO010000075.1:2139-7732 GCA_015231465.1 Desulfamplus sp. | reverse complement strand
ATTACCGGCAAAGATTTCGTAAATCCGCGAAATAGTTTTTCTATTTGCCATTTATCAGTTTAACCTCAGTTTAACATCAATGCCCTTGCCGCTCCTGCCAAAACACAACATGTAGTATTTTGGCAGGGGCGGCAAGAATTTTTTTTGTTGACATCTGGATTGTTATCCACTATTGCTTTGTCCGTAAACCTTCATGGCTGGAGGCCAGCCACCCCCGATCATGGAAATAATGTATCCATTTCCACGGTAAAAAGCGAGTTCCTATCCCTTATCCCTTCCCAGTAAATGAGGTCAAAATGGATACCATGGCCATGATCATCATTTCGACCAAAATTGTAGGGGCGGGTACCATACCCGCCCGATTTTGGGGGCAGATATGAAATCTGCTCCTACGGATTGGACCAAATGATGATCAAGTCCGATACCATCAAAAAAATTCCTTACGGTGCAGGGGATTTCGAATCGGTTCAACTTGCCCACGATTACTATGTGGACAAGACCAGCTACATTCCAGAAATCGCGATGAATCGATTCAATTTCCTGATTCGGCCTCGACGCTTCGGCAAAACCCTTCTTCTCTCCATGCTCCACTCCTATTACGACATTTTGAAAAAAGATCGCTTTGAAGATTTATTTCACGATACCTGGATATTGAACCATCCCACTTCGGATCGTGGTGCGTATATGATTCTTTATTTCAATTTTTCAGCCATTACAAAAGACAGGGATTATATTCAAAGCGACTTTAACACCTACTGTTCCGATAACATCGATCACTTTATATATACGTATAGAGACTTTTTGCCGCCCATTGTAACGGAAAAGGTTGCCCGCAAAAAAACAGCCCATGAAAAACTTCATCACCTGTCCAGAAGCCTGGTGAAGAGTGACGCAAAAATATATCTTCTGATTGATGAATATGACAATTTTGCCAACTCTCTGCTCGCAGACTATGGTCCGTATGAATACAGGAAATTGACCGGTAAAACCGGTTATTTCAAACAGTTTTTCACCAACCTGAAAGATATGGCTTCAGGTAGTGATTCTGGGCTTGCCAGGATGTTCATCACCGGTGTCTCGCCGGTGACCATGGACGACGTGACCAGCGGTTTCAATATCGGGAACAACATCTCACTCGATGATGTCTTTAGTGATATCCTTGGATTCACGAAACAGGATGTCATGGATTTGATCGATTACTATGTCTCAAGCGGTGTTTTCAAACTGGATCGGGAAGAGAGTCTGGAGATCATGGAGAAGTGGTACGGCAATTATCTCTTCTCCAGAAGGGCTCGGCAGAAGCTCTTCAATACGGATGCCGTTCTCTATTTTATGGTAAGAGCCATGAATAATCGAGGGATGGTCGATGATCTCATTGATGACAACCTTCGCATGGATTACGGGAAATTGAGGCACCTCATGGTACTCGATAGATCGTTGAGCCATCATCAAAAAACAGAGGACGGTTTGGAAAACAGGCTCAACGGCAACTTCACCCGATTGAAAGAGATCATTGAAGAGAGAGCCATCGAATCCATTATCAATAAGAGTTTTCCCTATGAGCGGCTCGTGGATTCGGGCAATTTTATATCCCTTCTCTATTTTTTCGGTCTGTTGACCTTCAAAGGGAGCGATCCCCAGGGCGATCCGGTGTTGACCATTCCCAACGAGACAGTTCAGACCTTGATGTATGAATACATCAAAGCTTCTTACGAGGATGTAGATATCTTTTCCGTGGATATCTATCTTTTGCGAAAGAAATTCAGGGAGATGGCCTATCAGGGAGAGTTCAAGCCGGTGTTTGAATTTCTTGCCGCGGAGATCAGGCGTCAGACAAAGATCCGGGACTATATTGAGGGGGAAAAGGTGATTCAGGGATTTTTCATGGCCTATTTCGGACTCTTCGACTTCTACCTCTCTCTTTCCGAAGAGGAGCTGAACAAAGGCTATGCCGATATCGTTTTGAAGCCCTTCTATCTGAAATACCCGGATATCAAATACGGGTTTCTTTTTGAGTTCAAATACATCCCGAGAACGAACAACAAAAAGGCGTTTGATGTGATATTGGCACATAAAATTGAGGAGAGTAAAGCTCAGATCACAAAATATACAAACGATGAAAATCTTGAAAAGATCATGCACACCGGCCGATACGGTGATGTCACATTGAAAAGGGGGATCGTTGTTTTTCATGGGTGGGAGATGGTGTACATCTGTGATGAAAGCTGATTTCATGGATACCATTTTTAAGACGGATGGCATATCCATAATAGAAAAGCAAGTTCCTATACCTCTTCTGATCATAACTAAAGATGCCTAAATTTACCGGCAAAGATTTCATAAATCAGCGAATCACTGTCCCAATGAAGCATCCGGAGGAGCCCAGGTTGCTGTCGGTGCGATCACTCTCCTCGCCGGAGTCCGTTGCAGGATCGCTGTTGGGAAAAAGAGCAAAGTCAGTCAGGTGGTTCACATCAAAGGAGATGATGCCGTTGACCGAATCATCCACACCGGAGATGCCTTCGGTACTCCAGCTTCCCCGGGATTTATCGTGCCATTTGGGAACCACCCCCTTTTCGTGAGTGATGGGAATGGTTATTCCCAGGGGATTTTCAAGGCCCTTCACAGCAACGGGAACAGAATCACCGTCAATGAAAAAGGCACTTACAAGGGCACTTTCCACACCGGTGGTGACGGACTGATATATCAGGCAGAGTCTTATGTAACCGGCACCAAAATTTCCGGCAAGTTCGGCCATGGCCCCATCCGGCACCATGATACCCGGGGCATTGAGGTTACTTTGGCCCACAAACAGGTATCCGGGACGTTTTGTAAAATCCAGGGCATCAATCCAGTATCGGATATTGGAATAAGATTCCACATAAAAGCGGTCAAACAGGAATGCAGCTTTAAGCACCTGGGTCTGTACCGCGGACTGTATCTGGTTGATCTGCTCCTTTGTAAGAGCCAGGGTTCCCAGTTGATTCCGGCTGATCAGGGTATCCAGGACGGCTGTTATCTCACCATACTGCTCCCGGGTGAGCTGGCTCTCCTGGAGCAGGGCCTGGATGTCGCGGATGATTCCGGTAACCTGTTCCGGTGTTATATCCATCCGGGATCTTTGGGAAAGCCTCTCTATAAAATCGTCACCCCCCGGGGGAACACTGTCCAGCATGGAGTGGATAAGGGCCTGGAACCCGGAACCCCCAACCTCGTGGTGATATATATCCATCCCGACACTTTCCGCCCGGGATACCAGGAGACGGGCCAGGGACTCCATGGTGTCCGAAAGTGTGGAGGGAAGCCTGTCCAGGCCCCCCTGCTGGAGGATGAGATCGTCCATTATCCGGGCCGTTTTCAGTATCCCGTCAACGGTCATTCCCCCGTTTTTCACCATCTGCTCCAGGGCAAAAAGCACCTGGGCCGCCTCCTTTTCCGATAGGACATCGCTGCTGTCAGGATTGTTGGTGCAGAAGGCATCCAACCCCTCCAGAAGGGAGAGCCTCTGGGATGGAGCCAGGGGAAGACCAGACACCTGTCTCACGCCGTTTAAAAAACTGCTTTTTTGAAAGGGTGTCATGGCCGTGCCTGCCACTTCAACAATGGCGGCAACAACAGTTTCAGGATCAGCGGAAGCAGAGTTTCCATCCACCTGGCCCAACTGGTTCAGCCGGTTCTCCTGGATGCCGGTGGGAGGCTCTTTTACAATATTATCAACGGCAGTTACATAAATATTGACCATTATGTGGTTGGGAGAGAGACTCACCCCGTCAAAGAGTCTGAAGAAAAGGGTGTCTGTGAAACTTTCCCGGATTTCCGGGGGCATATAGTTGACCCGATACAGGGGATCGGTGACGGCACCCCTTAGGTTTATCTCTTCCCCGGAAGCCGGGGCATGGCTGCCGGAGTTGCCGGAGTCCTTTCCGGGATCAACATACTGGTGAAGGGAACCCCTGGGAAGGGATGGGGATGATGTCCCGCCCTGGGATGATAGGTATGGGGATGATGTCCCGCCCTGGGATGATAGGTATGGGGACGATGTCCCGCCCTGGGATGATAGGTATGGGGACGATGTCCCGCCCTGGGATATTTCCCCATCCTGCCGGAGAATATCCGGCGGGGTCTCCACATGGAGAAGATTCACCGCATCTCCGTCAACGTCAAAACCTCCGGCAAGTTTCAGGGTCACTGGCCTGCCTTCGGTGGCATAGGCCAGGGGAAGTACTAAATTTCTGCCGTCATCCCCGATAAACGGGGGATTGTTGGGGAACTCATGGGCCCCCATATCCACGGCAATTTCATCATAGGCATATATCCCTTCCATGGCCCCGTTAAAGGGCCTCTCCACACCTTTAATATCAATGGATGTAAATCGTCCCTCCCGGGTGCCCCGGTTGATGCATGGAGAGTCCGGTTTAAGGGACCAGTCACCCCCGGTCCCGGTTCCCCCGGGACCGGCCATGGAGAACGTGGATACGAACATGGGGTCTGCATCCATGTTTTGTGTGTATATGGAAGGAGTGCCGGTGCCTGAAACAAGGTCGGTCCCGTCCATTATATTTGAGTAGCTTATTTCCGGGGCTGAATCAAAGGTGAGATGTATCTGACTACTGGACAGGGCCCCGCCCTCCCCCCTGGAGAGGTAGTTGTTGTAAACAATGCTGTTTATGACAACCGGAGAGCTGCCATCCATATAGATTCCCCCGCCCCCATGGTGTGTGAGATTGTTTATGATGGTGCTGTTTGCAATGACCGGCATGGATTTTTTCAGGTGGAGTCCCCCGCCGGCAACCGTGGATAGATTGTTGCAGAGGATGGTGTTGATCATGGAGCCCCGGGACGATTCCATGTGGATGCCTCCCCCGTATGGGGCACTGTTGTCACAGATCACACTCTCCTTTATAACCGGCGAGCCCTCCCTTATATATATGCCGCCTCCGTACATGGATGACGGCATGGATGGGGGGGATGCATCACCCTCTGCCGAACCGGAGGGGCTATCCCCGGATGATGACGGGGTATCCTGCTCCCCGGTGGAGGCTTCTGGGCTTGCAGCACTGTTGCTGTTTATGACACAGTTTTCAATCACAGGGGATGAGTCCGCACAGAAGATTCCCCCTCCAAAACGGCCCGCACTGTTGTTGTTGAACCTGGAGTTTCTTATGGTGATATCGGCCTTGTCCTTCAAATAGAGGGCTCCGCCGCTCACAGCTTTGTTTCCATAAAAATTACAGTTATCCACGATGAGACCGGAAAAACCTTCCACATACACGGCTCCGCCAACTGTTCCGGTGCCGTTGGTTAGGTCGCACCAGGTCAGGAGGGACGGCAGGGCATCCCTGGTGAACCTTATGCCCTGGCCGGGATGGATGGATATGGGACGCTCCCTGGTGCCCTGGGCCTGGAGACTGCCTTGTACGGTCATGGAGAAGCCGTTTTTAAAAATAATCTCCATGCCGGGACCTATTGTAAGCTGCTGTCCCGGAGGCAGAAGGATTTCACAGGAGTTCACCGGATTTTCCGGCATGTTCTCTCCATCCAGGTTACGCAGAAAATCAAACTCGATTCTTGTGACCTGGGACGGCAGCCAGCT
>JADGBO010000075.1:0-2092 GCA_015231465.1 Desulfamplus sp. | reverse complement strand
CGGCATCCACCGACACTGTTACGAAAACGCTGTTGGTTGAAAGGGATATGCCGTCATGGGCCTTGAAGGTGAATGTTGCGGAAAAACTCCCGTTACCGGACGGCGGCACATAGATGATACGTCTTTCAGGGTCTTTGACAGGATCCATGTGGGAGATCATCTCCCCCCTTTGCGGACCGTCATCCCCGGTTACAACCTGGTAAAATGTGCCTGTGGGCACGGATTCAGATGTCGAATAGGAAGAGGTCGATGCTGGATCACTCCAAGAAGATACTGCATGGTCCGAAGATGGAGCCGGTGCATAAAAAGAAGGGGAATAAGAAGATGCCCCGGTCTGGTTCCGGGAGGATAAGTTTCTGGAGGATACCCGGGAGGGGTTGTAAAACACAAGATTCACTCTGTCCCCATCCACATCAAAACTTTCCGGAAGATCCTCCATGAGCAACTGATCCCTGGCGGTGATCTCCTTGATTCCAAGGATCACATGGTCCCGGTTTTCACCTATGAAAGGGGGGTTGTTCTGGAACTCATAGGCACCAATATCCGTAAAAATCTCGTGGTATGGATGGGAATCACGCATCCTTTCATTGTAGGGCCTGGGATTGCCGTCCAGATCCATGGATTCAAACTGGGCATCATGGGTACCTGCATTTATGCAGGGAGAGTCAGGAAGAAGATGCCAGTCCGAAAGGTCCCCATTTCCATGGGGCCCGGGCATTGAAGGAGGGTCTTGAAAAAGGGGATCAACATTGATATTGGTGGGCGGGTAACCGGCAATGAATGCCTGGGCCCCGGGTCCCATGATCTCTTCTCCGGCCCCCATGATGTTACAGTGGGTAATTTTTGGCAGCGAATCAGGGTCAAGATGAATTTGATTATGGAATATGTTGGTATCCCCTGCCGGAGATATTGCGTTGCCGTATAAAATTGTGTTCACCATGGTGGGACTGGATTTTTCCAGATAGAGCCCCCCTCCCTCTCCATGGCCAAGATTGTAGGCAATTACAGCCGAAGAGATGGTGGCCATGGAGTTTTCCATGTGCATCCCGCCCCCTGACACCGTTGCAAGGTTACTGGCGATGATGGAATTTGTCAGCAAGGGATTGGAGTTCAGCATATAAATACCGCCGCCATATTTTGCCCCGTTGTTTACAATCCAGGTGTTTCTAATGCGGGGATGGGAACCGCTCAGATATATGCCGCCGCCAAATCTGGCATCTCCATTGTTTGAGATCACATTGCCCCCAAGCACGGGCGAGGAGTTGAGACAGTAGATTCCGCCGCCGTAGATTGTACCCTGGTTATGGGATATGACAGTGTTATTTATGGTGATATCCGATCCATTGGTCAGGAATATGCCGCCGCCATAAAGTGCCCTGTTTCCGGTAATGGTGCAGGAATCAATGGTAAGGTTTGAAAACCCGTCCACCGAAATTGCTCCTCCGCTGTTGGAGTTTCCCTCCGTAATGTTGCAGTGTTCCAACACCGATGCCATGGAACTTGTCCTGAAATGGATTCCCTGTCCGGCTTTGATATCAACATTGCTATTTTCACTGCCTTTTACGTGGAGGCTGCCTATTACAGTCATGGAAAAGGCGGAACCAAGTTCCACCGAAATTCCGCTGCCCACGGTAATCACTTCACCCTCGGGAATGATGATCTCACAGGTGTCAACAGGATTATCCGGCACGGCCTCACCTGGTTTTTCCCTTAAAAATTTGAAATATACCTTTTCGGTGGTGGAGATATCCCAGGTCTGGGACAGGAGGGTTACAGAACTTTTGTTGTCAACATAAAAAGTTTTTATATAATTGTCATCCACAACCGTAAATTCGGCCCCGGCACTGGTGACTTCGCCTCCGGGATTCCTGAATTCAGCACCGGCACTGGTGACTTCGCCCCCGGGATTCCTGAATTCAGCACCGGCACTGGTGACTTCACCCCCGGAGTTCCTAAAGTTCTCACCGATACTTGTGACCTGGCCCCCGGAGTTCATCAGTTCCCCCCCGGAAATGTAAGGGGAAGGAAAAAAGCAGAGTACAAATATAAACAACATGACGGCGGACCGCCCCAATCCTGAACAATCATATTC
>JADGBO010000074.1 GCA_015231465.1 Desulfamplus sp. | reverse complement strand
AGGGCCGAGGCAATGGCGAGGATATCCGAAAGCATCATTATAACCATCTCTGCCCGGGTGTCTGCATCGGCACTGGAAGTATGGGGCATGAATATGAATCTCAAATTTTTATTTTTTCCAGCGATTTTATTAAAGCGGTCAACGATGGAATCCGGGAGGGGTTCCGGCTCAAACACGTCCAAGGCCAGATTTATGGTAATGAGACCCGAATCAAGCATATCAAGCAGGGCGTTCATATCCACCACTTCACCCCGGGAGGTGTTCACGAGGAGGGAACCTTTTTTCATGAGGGAAAGGTTATCCCTGCCGGCCATATGCCTTGTTTCGGGCGTGAGGGGGACATTTAGGGAGACAATGTCCGCGGCACTGAATATACAGGAAGGGGAATGGCACCAGACAAGTCCGGGCAGTTCTGCTTCAATATTTTGTTTACGGGTTCTTGATGTATAGAGAATGGTCATGTTCCAGGGGGCAAGTTTTCGGGCCAGGGCCTCTCCAATCTCACCAAGTCCGATTATGCCCAGGGTCATGGAAGAGAGCGATCTTCCGAGAAAGGCATCCATATCCCATTTGTCGTCACAGCTCCATTTTTTATCGAAGACAAAACTGTTGAGTCCGGGGATATTTTTCAGACTGCTCAACACAAGGGCAATTATGGAATCCGCCACAGCTTCCTGGAGTACAGACGGGGTGTGGGTGACGAGGATGCCGGGATGCCTTGCAATGTGATTGTAACCAGCGGTTGCAGTACATACAGCCCTCAGGTGGGGCAGGGCGGTAATCTCCTCTGCAATGGAATGACTCAGATGGCACCCTATGATCTCTGTCTTTTGTTCCGATGCCCTTTTTTTTATCTCATCCGATGATGGAAATCTTACCGGGGACTCAAAAAGCTCTCCTTGATTTTCAATGGTTTTGAAAAGGGACTCTATCTTCTCTCTTTTGGCTGAAGATACAAGATGATTTTCCGCCATCTGCCTGAATACCGGAGATGTTAAATAAATCCTTGGCCGTGGTGACATTGGGATATTCCTTGATTAAACCGGGAAGAGCGGAGTTCCGTCATCCCCTATTAATGATTTCCAGTTGAACTTGATGTTATTAACGAACCAGGTTAAAAAAAACAGTGGTGATTATTTGGCATTTAGATAATATAAAAAGAGATTACATGCAAGCCATAGAATTTTGAAAACATGATTGATAGAAAAGGTCATATTTATTTGCCGGAGAATTTCAAATGTTGATTACTCCTGCAACTTTGATAAAAACTAAAATTTAAGGATATTTAAGCGTGAATTATGAGAGAGTATCATAAAATTCAGACGGTTTTTCTGCGTGATCCCCAAACTAATTATAAAACCCTTCTTGAAGGAGAGTTTGCAAAGCCGGAATTTGAATACCTTAAGAACAATCAGTGGATTGTTACGGAAAAGGTTGACGGCACAAACATCCGGGTGCAGTTTGACGGAACTTCAGTAAACTTTTTGGGTAAGACCGACCGTGCCGAAACCCCTTCCTTTCTCCTTGAAAAGCTATCGGAACTTTTTCCTGGGGATATTTTCATATCCAATGATCTTCCCCGATTATGTCTATACGGAGAGGGATATGGGGCAAAAATTCAAAAAGGGGGGGGGAACTATATCCCTGACGGATGCAGCTTTATTCTCTTTGATGTCAATGTCGATGGAATCTGGTTAGATCGGGATGACGTGGAGGATATAGCCTCAAAGCTTGGGATCAAAGCGGTTCCGGTCATCTTCAGGGGTTCCCTGACGTCAGCCGTAGAAATGGTAAAAAAGGGATTCGTTTCCATGCTGCGGAAAACCCCGCCCGAGGGCGTGGTCATGAAGCCGGAGATTGAGATGTTCAACCGTCGGGGGGAAAGGATCGTGACTAAACTCAAAATCAAGGATTTTGGTCATTTGTAGAAATCACAATATGGCATCCTTCATTTCTCATTTTACACTTTACAAGAGGGTGTGCTTATTTTTCGGGATATATGCTCCAAAAAGTGTAAAGTAGTTTTGGATGCATATGAAGTATGCCCAAAATATCATGCCTTAAATTCCCTCCAGTTCCAGGAGAAATTTCTTCACGGCGATTCCACTGCTGAAACCGGTAAGGGAGCCGTTACTTCCGATAACCCGGTGACACGGTATGATGATGGGAATGGGATTCTTTCCCGCGGCCCCTCCCACAGCCCTGTATGCCCGGGGGCTGCCTATTCTCTCGGCAATCTCTTTATAAGTGACTGTCCTGCCCCAGGGAATAGTTAAAAGGGCACTCCAGACACTTAACTGAAAAGGCGTACCCCGGGGGGCAACAGGGATGGAGAATGATGAAAGCCTGTTATTGAAATATGCATCCAGTTCCTTCACGAGAGCATCAAAAGGCTCCCTGTGATAAATCCAGCCGGGTCCGGGAAGGGCCCTGGTGCCATTACAGGGCAATGATAGTTCTGTCAGTCCGTTTTCTCCGTTTACGGCAAGAAGTTCCCCAAGGACGGTATTTATGTAGCAAAATGTGTACATGGCACAAGGGATAATAGATATGAAAGCATAAAGTGTATTTATATTTGTGATAAAAAAAGCATAAAGTGGATTATGTCTGTCTGTATCAAAAAAAATGCAAATTATATTGCATCAGTTTATATCAAAGGATACTGGAACCACATGCAGCAGACGGCTTTTTTCACGGGTCAGACCCACCTTCCAGCCTTTACACTTATATTTTCCATCAAGGGAGTGTTCAATATCCCTTGCAACTCCGTCAAGATTGATAATCGGATGCCGCTCAAACACAGTGGGAAGTCCATAGGTGAGGTTGCAGGCCAGACATTTGCCCGGTCTCTGTTTCAAATGAAATTCAAATAAGAGCTTTCCCTCTTCGGCTCCCTCATATTCAAGGGAAATATCATATGCCCCTTCCGAAGCATCGCCATACAGGGCATCAAAAAAGCTGTCTGATCTCCCGGGGGGGAAAATTTCATCCAGTTTTTCCCTTGTGAAAATATCTTTAAAGTCAATTAATGTCATCTCTGGCTCTCTTTTTCAATTAATAGTATCTTTAATTTGTCTGAATCACGGATTGCCTGGGATTACACGGATTTTTTCAATCTCTGAAATCATTTAATCCGTGATTCAGACAACGGCACAAATAATAAAAGTGTAAAGTCCCTGAATACAAGGCTTACAGGGGATTTCTCCTGCCCAACATGGTATTAAGTTTTACCCATTATGGTATTAAGTTTTACCCATTATCATAAAAGCCTATTTTATAAAACAAAAATTTAACAGAAGCAAAGCCCCGGGTGTACATGGAATGACATCAACCATGAAACCTGGCCAATTGCAAAAACTATCTTGCAGGCACAGTCCAAAAAATTATAAAAACTCTCTTGCAATTAGAAAGTCAGATGATATAGATTGTCCCAAGTCATCATAAATAAAAAATTATCATTCATTGACTGATGATAATTTTATTTTTTTAAATCAGCATAATGGGGACTGACAATGAAGATACTTGTAACAGGAGGTGCGGGATATATCGGCAGCCATACATGTGTTGCACTTCTGGAGCATGGATGGGATGTCGTGGCCGTTGATAATCTTTTAAACAGCTCCAGGGAGTCAATTAAGCGTGTGGAGCGGATTACCGGAGGCAGAATTCATTTTTACCAGATAGATATACTGAACAAACCGGCCCTTGCCAATATTTTCAGACAGCATAAAATTGACGCTGTTATTCACTTTGCAGGTTTGAAAGCAGTTGGAGAGTCGGTGGAAATTCCCTTTCAATATTATCATAACAATATCACCGGCACACTTATACTGCTTGATGTCATGAAGGAGAACAATGTCAGACATCTTGTTTTCAGCTCATCGGCAACGGTTTATGGAGACCCGGACAGGCTTCCCATACAGGAGGATTCCCGTCTATGTGCCACAAATCCCTATGGACGCACAAAACTGTTCATTGAAGAGATATTGAAGGATATCCATAGCTCGGACAACTCATGGAACTTTGCTCTTTTGAGATATTTCAATCCGGTGGGAGCCCATGAAACCGGCCAGATCGGCGAAGATCCCCTTGGTCCGCCCAACAACCTTCTTCCTTACATTGCCCAGGTGGCTGTGGGAAGAATGCCGCATCTCAATATTTTTGGAAACGATTATGATACACCGGACGGCACAGGGATAAGGGATTATATCCATGTGGTTGATCTTGCCGATGGCCATTTAAAGGCTTTGTCAAAGATATTTACAAATCCCGGTATTGCCGTTTACAACCTGGGCAGCGGCAGAGGTCACTCTGTCATGGAAATGTTACATGCCTTTGAAAAAGCCTGCGAAAAAAAGATACCCTTTAAAATTGCCCCACGCCGACCCGGAGACGTTGCATCATGCTATGCAGACCCTTCTAAGGCTGAAAAGGAGCTGGGCTGGAAGGCGTTAAAGTCCATAGATGACATGTGTAAGGATACATGGAACTGGCAGCGAATCAATCCCAACGGATACAAATAGATCGAATACAAGCAAACAAAACGCGGAGAGATTTTGGGAAACTACATTCAATCTTTTAAGGACTATATTGCAGATGAAGAGCTGCAAAGGGCCAGGGACATGCTTCTTGACCTTCATCTGGAGCAGGAGGGGGTTCAGTCTGAAATCCTGGATCACCTTGCCATGGCCTCGGATGAAACTGCATTGCCACTGTTGGACTTTCTTGTCCGCATGGAAGCGTGCCATTTCAGATCATTGACCGAGGGTACTTACCACAAGCTCATTCAGTTGATCATAGACAGGGCCCATCTCAATTTTGAATTTGCAGTACTTTTGTACAAAACCGAAGACAGGGAGAAAATATTGCCGGCATCACCCCTGATGCAGTACATCCTTACCAACTGCACGGACCGGGAGATACTTTGCGAGACCATCAATACCGCAGGCATCCAGAAAATTGAATCCCTTGTAAACTCCATTGGCGAGTTTATCTACTATGATGACCCGACCTTGAAGCTGCATGCCGTAAAAACCCTTGAAAAAATGGCATCGGAACAGGCATTGAAGATATTGTGCCATGCATCCTGTTCCGTTAAAAACGATGGGAACATAATGGATGCCATTGCCGCCATCAAAAGCTTGACCACGGCCATAAAAAGCTCCACGGCCATCAAAAGCTCCACAGCCATCAAAAGTTCCACAGCCATCAAAAGCTCCACAGCCATCAAAAGTTCCACGGTCTTGAACGATTCCATCAAGAAATCCCCACCCCCACGTACGACCGAATCAACCAACGAATCTCTTACGGCAGAATCAATCGCCCAGTCTCTTACGGCCGAATCAACCGCCCAATCTCTTACGGCCGAATCAACCGCCCAATCTTTTACGGCCGAATCAACCGCCGAATCTCTTACGGCCGAATCAACCGCCCAATCTCTCCAATCTCTGCCCGGTATGGACGGACAGGGTAAGTACCTGCCCTCGGATGGAAGGGTGTGTCAAGAAACCCCTGGGGCATCGTCAGCTCTTCCTTCCGACAACCTTATCATATCCACCGACATGCTCTGCTCCCCTTCCCTGGAGGAACGCTTCAAAGCATTCAACTATTTTATGGAGTCCGGAGTCCATCATGTGGCTGAACTTTCGGCAAACCTGAAATCCTCCAACCATGATCTCGTACTTAACACTTTGAGGGTAATATCCCACTCTGTACCTGAAAGTATTTTACCTGATATCTACTCATTTTTGAATAGAGACAACCTTGAGCCATCCTTGAAACATGCCGCCTTTGAGGCCCTTTGTGCCTTTCCTAAATTCAGCTTCACCGAGACCATGCTCAAAGCTGTTGAACACCCTGCCCTCCACGTCAGAACCGCAGCGGTCATGGCACTCAACAAAAATCATAACGATCCTGTTTACGCCAAGATCAAAAATCGCATAGAGACCGGCAGACAAAAGGGAGAGGCCCTGGTGGGAACCCTCATAGATGCCCAGGCCGACAAGATAATCGACTATCTTCTTGTTTCGGACACTTTTTCTTATATTGCCGCCAACTATCTATCCGGAATTGTACACCCTGACCCCCTGGACACCTATCTGAATATCCTTAAAAACAGGGGGCTTAAATCCACAGCCAAAAAAATAGAGACGAAGGCTGCAGATACTGCCCGAAAGCAAAAAAACCTTCTCAATGCCATGGTTGTCAGCTCATCGTCCAGCGTTCGCAGGGTATATCAAAAAATTCTCTTCAAAAACGGCTATCTGCCCAGGTTTTTTCCAAACACCCAGGATGCCTTTGAATCCCTGCTCCAGAACAGGCCAGATATAATCATTGCCGATCTTTTCAATGTGGATATGACAGCCCTGACCTTTGCCCTTGAAATCAGGGAATTTTATACACAAGATCAGCTTCCCTTGCTCGTATCAAGCCGTCAGAACGATTTTCTGGATATGGCCCCGGAAGAGACAACAGGCGGCCAGACAACAGGCAGCCGTTCATTGATTAACGGCATATTTAAATTTCCCGATATTATAAAAGGAATCAACAGCCTGGTTTAAAAAAGGTTCAGAGAAAGCTTGATTGACCTGACCTGACCTGACCTGACCTGACCTGATCTGATCTGATCAGATCTGGGGTATCAAAATCTGACATTTTAGATTGCTCATTTTTTGACCATAAACAAACGGTAGAGACGCAATGCATTGCGTCTCTACATCATCACGATTTGGCATCAAATTGGTTTTTAGACACCCCAGCCCTGATCAAAGATAATCTTCCTCAACCCTGGAGATTATACTTTGCAGTTTTTCAACATCAAGGGGTTTTATTAAAAATGCTTTCATGCCTGCCTCCTCACACTCTTCCTGCAATCCCTGGGATATGTTGGCGGTCAATGCCGCTATGAAGGGCATTCTTTTATGACGGGTCTTTGAGCCGAGGATACTTCTGCTGGCCTCTATGCCATCCATGCCGGGCATTTGAATGTCCATGAGAATCAAAGGAAACAATCTCTCTTCACATGCCTGCACCGCCTTTTCACCGTTATCCACAATAGTCGGTGCATATCCCATTTTTCCAAGGACCTTTTTGATAAGCATCTGGTTCACCTTATTGTCTTCGGCCACCAGAATTTCAATGCGTCTCTTTTTGCCTGATATTTGTTCCGCCTTTTCCCTGGCATCAACGGGGTGTACGGTGCTGTCCGTGTGTGCGTTACTGTCCGTGTGTGCGGTACTGTTCGGGTGTGCGGTACTGTCCTGGTGTGCGTTACTGTCCTGGTGTGCGGTACTGTCCGGGTGTGCGGTATTATCCTGGGGTGCGGTGCCGTCACCGGGGAGTTTTCCGTCGGGAAGCACCCTTATCTGGTTTATGAAAAATTTAAAACAAGAGCCTTTACCAGGCCGGCTTTCCACCGAGATGCTCCCTTTCATGGTTTCAATGAGTTTTTTACAGACGGCCAGGCCGAGTCCGGTACCTTCAAATTTCCTGCCGTAGGATGAATCTGCCTGGGAAAAGGGGGTGAAGAGACTCTCTATTTGATCCTCGGAAAGTCCTGGACCTTTATCCGATACCTCAAAAACAAGTCTCTCCTCTTTAGTCTCTCCCGTGGAAATATCTCCTCCCGGAATATTGCATCCCGGAGTCTCTTCTCCCGGAGTCTCACCTGCCGGAGTCTCACCTGCCGGAGTCTCACCTGCCGGAGTCTCACCTGCCGGAGTCTCTCCTGCCGGAATATCCATTTTCGGTAAAGTCTCTTTTTCATGGTGAACCAAAAGAGTAACCCTGCCCTTGTCCGGGGAAAATTTAACGGCATTGTCCATCAATATATCAAGTATCTGGATAAGCCTTTTTTCATCCCCTTTATAGAAGCAGCCTTTGAACCCGTCAATATGGGAATCTAATATAATACCCCTGGCTGCTGCTTTGTCACGGTGGTTCCCTTCGATTTCCCGGACAACGGATTCCAGGGAGTATGTCCCGGTAATGAGCTTCAGAGCCCCTGATTCCAGTTGATTGTACTCCAGTATATTTTTTATCTTTCCCAGCAACTCATTGCTGTTTTCGATAATGGCATCCACACATGAGAGCTGATCCGGGTTTATATCGCCGTTTTTAAGGGCCTGGGCCATGCCCAGTATGCCGCTCAGGGGTGTACGCAGCTCATGACTCATAACGGAAAGAAAATTGGTTTTTGCCCGGGCAGTTAATTCAGCGTTCTCCTTTGCCCTTATAAGAGCCTGCTCTTCGTGTTTCTTGCGGGTATAGTCCCGAAAGACAATGACTGTACCTCCGGGTTGGGTTCCGTCTGGCATTTTCAGAACACTTGCCGATGCCTGGAGCCAGACTTTTTCCTTGAGATTGGAATTTTTTACATAAATTTCTCCAATTTCTCTGCCCTGGGATACCCTGTCCCCACCGGAACTTGCATGGACAGGTTCATTACCTGAATCATCTTTTCCGCCATGGACAGGTTCATTACCTGAATTATCTTTTCCGCCATGGACAGGTTCATTACCTGAATTATCTTTTCCGCCATGGACAGGTTCATTACCTGAATTATCTTTTCCGCCATGGACAAATTCATTAACTGAACCATCTTTTCCGTCCTCCGGACTGAATTTTTGGCCATCCAGACTTAATCCGGCAAAGGATATAAGGGGAGTGCCGTTGGATTGAAAAAGCCCGGCAATTCCAGGCCACTTATCCGTACCAGGGGGGATGTAAATATTTCCCACCATTTCAGTGAAGGCATCGTTTACATGCATTAGATTGCCGGTATCGTCTGTTATGACCACCCCGTCCCCCATGCTGCCCATCACCGACTGGAGAATCAATGTTTTCTGATGGAGTTCCCGTTTTTTTTGATCAAGTTCAGCACTTGCCGCCTGATACCCCATAAGTTTTTGATTGGTAATGTTTAGTTTGGCACTCAATATGTCCGAGAGTATCTTGAGCCACATTGCATTGAGTTCCGAACGGCTGGAATCGTGTATGTTTTCCGAAGATATTGCAAAAAGGGTCAAAGGTGTGTCTGCAATGACGGTGGCACTGGCAAGGGAGCGGGTCAGAACACTCATCTCTCCGATTACATCACCGGCCCGTTTCAATTTCAATATCAGCTCTCCCTCCACATAGACACTTACGATCCCTTCCATTATGACATATATCTTCTCATTTTTCCGATTTTGTTCAATTATTGTCACACCTTCCTCAAAGAACTCTATTGTGGAGTGTGAAATAAGATAATGTATTTGGGAAGAGTGGAATTGACTGAAAACCCTGGAATTGGTGAGCGTTTCAACGATCTTTTCAGCAGGAAAGTCTTTTTTCATTGTTCAATACACCCCCGGGGGCCTTTCTTTATAATGATGGGACCGATTCATAAATCAGTCCCATCAGTTTAATCTGAGACAATCCGTGATTCAGATAATTAAGGGCAGACTAAAATTGAGCCATTATGGATTTTTTAAAATTGGTCTTCCAAACCGGTTAATTTTTAAACAGGTCTCCAACCGAAGGGGTAAGTACCTAATCAAAATTAATCATCAAACTTTACTCAGACGATTTTATGTAATTATTTCTGGTCGGGTACTTATGCTTTTTGTTTTTTAAAATTTGACCGGGTCAGATTATAAGGGGGGAAGAGTTCCGAACCCCTGGCATATGCCAAAGGCAAGGGCATAGACAACATCGGCTGGAAAGTGTTGGATAATGGTTTCATCGTAAAGTATTTTTGACTCGGCAGGAAAATCCTCGTCACGTTCCCAGTAGATAACCATTACCGGAATCCTCGGTGTTATCTCCAATATAACAGCGGCATCCCCCATGTTGTCCACTGCAACTCCCTGCAGGGCCCGGGTCCCCTGGAGGAACTCCCGGGCATCGGCAAATTTTTCGGTGACAAGATGAGTTGGAATCTCATGGGGGCCTCTGAAAAAAGTGCTGCCCCCGGGAATATCCTTTTCCGATATCCATATGCCCGAGGCACTAATATTTTTTACACTTAAAAGATAATGTATGATAAAAATATCAAAATAGGGATGAAGCTTTGCATCGCCGTTTTTTAAAGGGTTGGAGTGGATCATGTATTCGTGTGGACGGACCAGGTATTTATGATTCCATACAGTAAGTTCATAGGTGCCGGTTGCAGAGTTGAAGGTGCAGAGGGACCGTTCACATACGGCATCGGGTTTCATTTGGGAAAGCTGATCAAAAAAAAGGGGACTGATAAGTGTCGTCATTGTGCCTCATGTATCTTTTGAGATAAGACTTTTTATTCTGGAGAGAATATTTTTTCTTATATTTACCGTAAGAAAAATATCTCCTTTCCGGCCGGTCACTCCATCTTCAATCCCTGCACCCCTGAGACGGATTTTGTGACCATCCTTAATACCTGGCGGAATTTTTACAATAAGCTTCTTATCCCTCTCCTTGAAGTAGTAGGCATAGGGGCCTCCATCCCGGGCACGGGAAGGGGATATGGTTATGGTATCGTTAATATCACCGGACATGTCACTGCCTTTCAGTAGAGTGTTGAGTGCGGCCTTCATAAGTCTGTCCCCCATTCCATGGAGTATCTTTTTCTTGAAGCTTATGTTGCGATCCGGCAGGTCATGGCTGATATGACTTCCACGGAGTGATCCGTTTTTTTGAGCTTCCCCATGGGATCCAAAGGTGCCGAAAAAGAAAAATCCCCTGCCGTGAACACCGCCCCGAACTTTGAAGAGTTCATTCAGTCCCCGGATACCAAATCCATCGGCAATCTCCTGAAATATTTTTTCGATGTCAGAATGGCGAAGGATATCTTCATATGTGTTGTTCTGCCTGAAACGACCCGCAGCATCTGAACCAAACCTTCTTCTAAGTTGGTCATACTCCCTCCGCTTTTCCGGATTGGAAAGTACTGCATAGGCTTCGTTCAGAAGGGCCATTCTGTCGGAAGCAGTTTTGTCATCAGGATTACGATCCGGATGATACTTTACGGCAAGTTTCTTATATGCCCTTTTGATCTCATCTGTATCTGCATGGGTATCAATATCGAGAATTTTATAATAGTCTCTTGGGTCCATGTCATAAAATTCCGCCGGTGAAGGATCGGTCTGAAGGATTCAGCTTTGGGGTAGTGGGCACGGCCGGACTGGGCATGGCTGTATTGGGCACTGATTTTATAGATGGGAACGGAAGCTGAGGGCTGTTGTTTTTCCGGAACTCTCCCCGGTAGGGCTGAAGAAATCTGTCGAGGAGATTCATTGTAACCTTCGTGGAACCCTGTTTCCAGAGGGATGCTGTCATGGCGACATCATTCATGTACCGGGGCATCTCCTCTTCCGGAACAGGAGAACCGTCGGGAAGTTCCAATGTTGTATAATCCACATATCTGCCGTTTATCATGAATCTAAGGTCAAGGTGAGGCCCCGTTGCATAGCCTGTTTTACCGACATAGCCTATAATATCACCCTTTGACACCGCCACTCCACGCTTTATGGAGGGATGAAATTTGGAAAAGTGTAGATACTCGCTGATACCTACTCCAGGATGATCTATTTTGATGTAGTTGCCTGCTGATTTGCAGTAGCCCTTGAATATAACAATTCCATCCCCAACGCTTTTGACGGGAGTCCCCATGGATGCTGCAAAATCAATTCCTGGATGACTTCTATATTTTTTTGTCACCGGATGGAGTCTCTTGGTGGTGAAACCCGATGTTATGGCTCTGTATTCCAATGGATACTTCAAGAATGCTTTTCCAAGACACTTTCCCTTTTCATCGTAATATCCGGTCCTGCCATTATGGGTGAAACGATATGCCTGGTAACGGCCCTTAGATGTGGTTATCACCGCGGCTTTTACGTGGGCAAACCCCGAAGATCTGTCCATGATATACTTCTCTTCAAAGGCCAACTGAACTCTGTCCCCGGCCCTTAGATCATCAAGGTTTGGAGATTGGTCAAAAATTCCCTTGAGTGCAGCCGTCAATTCCCGGGGCAGGCCATGCCTGACAAGGGTTTTATCTAAGCATCCTTCAATTGCCAAATGGATATGGCGGGTCCTCATCTCAACCTTTTTGTTGGCAATATTCACTTTTACCTCATCCCCAAAGTTGAAAACCACATAGGTTTCAATATCTTTTTCGTAGATAAAGTATCTCACACTATTTTGTTGTCTGCGATCCAGTATAATGCTGTACCATTTTCCCGAGCGAATTTTTTTTACGTCAAATATCTGCTTTGAAGCCTTTGCCGATTTAAAAATCAAGGCATTTGTCAGTCCATGGGGATTGAGAATTTTTGCCAGGGTGTCGCCTTGTCTGACCCTTCCCCGGATTTCTGAAAAATTTTCCATGGAAAGATTTTGGGTTTTTGCAAAATATTTAAAGGTCCGGGACGGAGAATCTTTGTCGTCAAGATATGGAGGGGAAGTGGTGGGAGCTTTTTGGACAAAAGGTTTGGAAAGGGAGATGTCCGGTATTGATAAAGCAAAAAGGGAGATCAGGATGGAGATGGAGAATATATAGACTGTTTTATGTTTAAAAAATACAAATGGGTTCAATTTATCACACCTTAAAATAATAGCCACTCTTCTGCTCTTCTGCATCATTGGGAGAAGAGGGGCAGGGAGTGGGGTAAAGTTTGGGTTAACATAAAAGAATACCTCAGGTCTGACAACAGAAAATGTTTGCAGAGGAATGAGGTAAAGTTTGAGTTTACATAAAAAAAACACCTCGGCTTTGACAACAGAATGTGTTTGCCAAGGGGTGAGTAACGTTTGAGTTCACATGGGAGGAAAAAACAGATCTCCCGGAGCAATGGGTTTGTAGGAATAGGTGATAAGTGCAGCCGATATCTCATCCTCCATGCCGATTACCATCAGGGAGCCTATATGTTCTGTTTTCTCTATATACTCACCGGAGCTGTCCGGAACACCTTTGGGCCGGTTGAAAATTTCATAGTACTGACCGGTGCCCAATCCGTGGAGCCTTCCCTTGTCAATGAATACAACGGCATTCTCCTTGATGGGGGCAGCGTGTTCCTCGGAAAAGAGAATGGTGCCACTTATATGGGGATTGGACTTTTTGACTGCAATTCTTGTCTCCATTGAGTTGTAGGGGAGCAGTATATCACCCGGGAGTATTTTGCGGTGGGCAGTGACTATTTCCCCTTCAATCATGGATATCTGCTCATGGCATTCACAGGGTATGGGTTTAAGGCTGGTTATCTCCACAACTCCTGTTATGTAGTGCTGTATCCCTGGCATGGGCATGTTTACGTTATTTGCAAGATCTATTATTCTTACAATTCGGAACTGATCCCCCACTTCTATGAGAGATTCATCCGCCATATGGAGATATACAGCAGTGCCTTCCTGGATATCTTTTTGAAATTTTGGCTTGCGGTCGAGTATTTTACCCATGGGAACAGGTTCTTCGGTTTTTATGGTTCCCACGGTGTCCATGAGGGGGTAAAAGAAGTGGTAGGGAGGGTTCACCGGAATGGCATTGGAGGGGACGTTGGAAATGGGCCTGGGCAAATCTGCCGGTAGCCCGGGTGAAGGCTGCTGATGGAGATGGATGGTATCTCCGGGAGATATCCAGTGGGGGTTTGTGATATGCCTGTTGAGTTCCCATATTTCCGGCCATGTTTCCGGAGGGGCACCGGTTTTTTCGGTTATACTCCAGAGAGTGTCATGTTTTTGGACCGTGTATGTATCCCCGGCCGCAATGGTGGTTGTATCAGCATCGGCCTCAACGGTTGTATTACCTGACACAACGGTTGTATCCCCGGCCGGAAGGGAACTGAATGGAAAAAGGGTTATTGAAAATATGATGATGCATCCCAGGAGAGTTACGGGCAATTTCCCACCATGGGACAAAGAAAAATAGACATTCTCCCCGTTCATTGTTTGGGTGGGGCAAGTGTCATGGGAAAATATTGAGAGTTGCCCCATTTTCTTCAGGAAACCTGAGAGTTCCAATGACCCGGGGAGATTTAAAAACTGATGATTCATGGCTTTTAACTCCTTATTTCAAAATAACCACAATGGCGGCATTACCACCACAATTGAAGTGATGAGAGTCCTTGAACCACGGGGACTTTCATATAAACCAACATGGCGGCTAACCGCCACAATCGAAGAGATGAGAGTCCTGAAACCACGGGGACTTTCATATAAAAAAAATCATAAACCCCCGAGTCTCATAGCTCAGGGGTGGTTGACTGTATTGCATTCATCTAAGTCGAGGCATAAGAGAGCCGCCCGAATCATATACATGCTTCAATGGGACAGTTACTTGACATCGTTGGGCTTAAGGGCCAGTTCCATAACAGTCTTATTATTGAAGGGGATTTTAAATATCCTGTTAAGGTCATAGTCTCCAACCCAGAAATGGTCTTCTGCCATGGCAACGGAAGAGGGCCTTTTAAGCATCGGAGGGA
>JADGBO010000073.1 GCA_015231465.1 Desulfamplus sp. | reverse complement strand
GAATACCCACAAGCCAGCCCACATAGGAGCCTGTCACAAGCATGGGGGCAATTTTGGATTCCGATACTCCGTGGAAGCTGCCGGCCATTGTCTCATCCGGGTTGGTCTGACGCTCTTTGTCATGGTAAATGGTATTGGTGATATTTTGAAATTCATCTATAATAATTAAAAATCGCTGTTCATATTCGGCAGCCATACGTTCAGGGGCAGTGTAAGCGGTTTTCCATACCAGATCATAGGCACAGTTGTCCATGTGATTGATAATGGCATTTACGTCCCGTACCAGCAAATTTCTCCCGTTTGCTTCACCATATTGCTTGATCTCATGCAAGGAAAGAGGATTGCGAACAAGGGAATCCTGACGTTCCATAAAAGAGATGTACTGGGATGCAAACAGGCAGTAATAATCCACCGCAAAATCAGGATACCACTTCTTGCTCTCCCCTATCTCGAAAAAAACTGGAATCACTTCTCCTTTTGCACTCCATAAGTGGTTGAAAAGCCTTTGAATGAAAGCTGTTTTGCCGCTTTTACGGCGGGCGAGTATAACCCTTGATTTTGAAAGGCGTTTGGGTATTTTATCGATCCATTTATGAAACAGTGCAAACTCCTTTTCCCTGCCCACCAGCAGATCAGGTTCGCCAATTCTTTCAGGTAATGGATACTGCATTATAAAAATTCTCCGGTTAATTTACAAAAGTGGCGTAAAGCCCCTATCCTTCGTAGAGTAGGGGTAGTTCGCATACGAGTCCTCAAAAAGCCCCCATACCCACCCTATCCCTCGTAGGGTAGGGGTAGTTCACCTGTAAGAGCAAGTAATTATCTGCCATTTTACATAGCATAGAAAAATTTTAAAGGATATTATTTTAGGGCATTTTGTAAAGATTAAATCCGGGGTGTCTAAATCTCCCATTTTTGATTGTTCATTTTTTAAGCATCCTGCCAATGGCAAAAATAACCGAATTGCCAATGGTAAAAATAAACGAATTGCCAATATCAAAAATAACCGAACGGTAGAGACGCAATGCATTGCGTCTCTACATAATCACGATTTGTGCGTCAAATTGGTTTTTAGACATCCCAGATTAAACCTTTACAAGGGCATCAGATATTGGTACTTTCCCTCCCTTTGAAATTTGTAGATTGTGGCGGTGGCCGCTATGGACGTTATCATATAGATTTCCAGATAAATAACTTTCTTTCAAGGGCACGGCACGCCGTGCCCCTACGATTCCTTCGGGAAATTTCATTATCTGGAATGCTATAGACGAGAACAAGGAGCATTGATAAAAATGTTTGAAGATCCTCATATACTGGGGAAACTTTACGGTTATCTCATTACCCGCAGGATTTTAAGAACCCGGGTGGGTGAAAATGAAAAATTCTTTCCCGAAGAGAAGGAGCTGGCCCAGGCCTATAAATCCATGGACAAACACTCCAAGATAGCCTTTGAGGAGTTCCTTGCAGGTTCCGGTTTCAAGCTCATTCGCTATGATGCATACTCATATCCAGGTCTTCCCCAGGGAAGCACCTGCCATGTTCTTGTTCGCAACAGCATGGAGAATGTTCCCCAATGGCTAAAACCCTCGGGCATATACGAAGCTGTGGCGGCAAGGAAGGGGGATAAAAACAGCACCCAGCGGGTTTTGAGACTCTGGTTCTTTTTTATATGGCTCAATATGCTTGCCCTTATTTACAAAGACAACCGTCCTGTTTCCGCCATAAGCGATGCAGGAAAAATGAGCTTCACCGAAACCCTTCTGACAAAACAGATAAGTGATTTCATTGAACACGAGATACGCAGGAGGGAGGATTCCGACTCCTGCGACCGGTTCATGCGGGATGTTCTCCTCGGGGACAGCCCCAGGGATATGCGAAGGCGGATAAGGGGATTTCTTGATTTCATGACCAGCATCTCCTATTTGACAAGATACCCGTTTGAAGGGGAGACGGTCTATACCCAGACCCTTGTCATGGCTTCTGAAATTGCATCCAACTATTCCCAATGTTTTGCATACCTTGTAAGTGAGTACAGCCCCGGGAAGCAGGGCTGTGCCGGAATAAAAGATGAGCTTAAAGAGCGTTTTTTCCAGGGGAGGAGAGATAGTGTCGCTGATAAACCGGCTTGAACTCAGTAATTTTCTTGTGGGAGCATCCAAAACAGCGGCGTACCGCCATGCTCTGTTTGATTTTGAAGGTAAATCCACTGCCGTGGTCATGGGCAACGGCGGCGGAAAGACCACCATAAACAACGCTCTCATAGGCATGATGTCCAGAAATAATGCACTCATGGGGAAAACCCGGGCACTCATGGCCCTTCCAGGCCCGGGATCGGTTTATTCCCACATCAGAATTGAGTTTCTCATGCCCGACGCGGAAAGCAGCTATCCCTCGACTCTGCCGGGGATGACCTCGGCCCTGGCCGGGGAGACCTGGGTGTTTGGCATCTGCGGCTATGCAGGAGATAACGGAGCCCTCTATTACTACTATTATCCCGGGGTTCTGGAGGAGAGTTCCGTGATCTGGCTTTCTTCCGGTGATGATCCTTCTGCCCAGGATTTTCGCGGTTGCCGGAAAAGAGCCATCACTCTAATAAGTAACGCTGATTTCCGGGAGAAGATAAAAAATATTCCCGGTGCAAGGATGGGACGTCCCATTCCCCGGGACGAGTGGCTCAAGGCCATACAGAGCCACATATCCCCCCAGCAGGTGGAGCAGCACCGCCATTTCCAGTCCGCCGGAGGAGGGGATAAATCCGCGGACCTTTACAAGACCAGCAGGGTTCCCCAGGAACCCTTTCACCAGACCTTTTTCTATGAACACATTGCACCCCAGCTTACCATGGGCTCTTCCCTTGATCTGAGTGAAGCCGTCCATATCCAGGGAGACGAAGATGCCCGCAGCGACTGCTTTCTCGACGAAAAGATCCTGGACATCTCCCTGAGCATCATAAACACCGGGATCCAGGCCCGGAAAAAGCAAAAGGAGCTGGAAAAGCAGCAGAACACAATTGATCTTCTGGACACCCTGGCATCCATTGTGGAAGAGATATCCGGCACCCGGGAGAAAAAAAAGTCCCTGGAGTCTGAAATAGCATCCACAGCCGCACTCATGAAACACCTTGTGCTGGATCGGCCCCTTCCCGGAATTCCGGTGGTGGCTTTGTCGGGTGTGGATATGGTGGATTCCCTTGTCCGGGATATTGTCATCGTTCCTGCCATGAAACCACCCTTTATGATCCGGGACCGGGGGCTTGCCACCCTCACCGGCCAGGAGGTGAAACGTGTAAACGAGTTGGCCCAGCGTTGCGGCATCAACGGGGCCCAGTCATCACAACTTATTGAAATCATTTGCGACCTTGAAGGTTCAACCCCGAGGGAAAAGGGGAAAAACACCAAATATCTGCCCAGGCTTTACTCCATGGACAAGGCCCTGGCCATGATTGAGCGGGCATCCATCCAGTTTCTATGCCGGGGGGATCGCACTCCGGCAGAGTCCCGGGAGCTGCGTGATTCCCTTGCCCGTTCCCTGGCCGCAGCCTTTGACCATTTTGAATCCTGCATTGACACAAGCCCCTTCAGGAGGTCCCTTAAATCTATCCACCGGCAGCTCCATGAACTCTCCGTAACTCTGGATCACCTTGGGGAGCAGAAAACCAGGGATGAAGCCCGTAAAATGGACATTGAGAGCAACCTTGCCACATTCCGTTCGGATCAGCGCTGCTTCAACGAGATGGAGTCCTCGGCCCTGTTCACACCGGTGGAACTGGAACATCCAGGCTCCTGCAAGGCCAATCTCAAAGAGGAGCGGGACAGGCTCCAGGATGACCTCTCTAAGAGCCTGTCCCGGGAAGCCCTGCACAGAAGTGTACATGCCGCGTACCTTACCTTTCTGGAAAAACATCCCCAGGACTCCCCCGGGGAGGCCCTGGCCCGCATGGAAAAAGAGGAGGGGGAACTCAAGGCCCGAAGGGAGCGTCTCAAAGGGCAGATCGATTCCCTGGAAAAGACGATCAGTGAGGGGGCCCGGGTGATCTCCCGGCTTCACCAGGAAATCGAGGGTGATAAAACAGAACTGGACAAGATGGCCTCCCTCCACGCCCTCCATCTGAAGTTTTTGGAAAAGTGGCCCCAGGAGACCCCGGACCAGGTACTTGGAGCCATCTCCCATGGGGAAAGGGCCCTGCTCAAAGATATGGAGGAGCTTAAAAAGCTTCTCCACTCCCTGAAGTTTGAGCGAATTGCCCTTGAAAAGGCCATATCCCAAAAGAGACGGGAACATGGTGAGGCCCAGAAAAAACTTGAGGCCATGGCAGACTTCCATCCATCCTTTGAAAGGGTCGTGAAATCATGGCCCGGGGAGAAGATAGAAGGGTTGGAGGACAGGGTGAGAACCGGCCGGGCCTCCCTGGAAGGGCGTTTGAAATCCCTTGACCGAGAGATAACAAGGCTTGAAAAAATCCATGGAATGGAGATCCGTTTCCGGGAGGAGATATCCCCCCTTGATCCGGATATATGGATGGATGGGGCAGCCCGGGAGCGTGAAGGGCTATATAACCGTCTCAATACCCTGAAAAGCCTGCTGGAATCCCTTGGAGCCGAACATGCCATACTCCTTGGCAAAAAGGCCGCCCCTCCTGAAATTTTTCGTAAGGCCCTGGAAAGGATACCCGGGGAGATAAGCTTCACCCCCCTCCACTCCTTTGTCACGGATCATGTTCCATCCAAGGATCACCGCGGGATATATCTTTGTCTCTTCTCATCCTTTTTGTTCGCTCCGGTGGTGGATTTGCCGGAACATGCGGGACTTCTTCTGGAACTCTTCGGATCCAGGGCCCCGGCCGGGTCTTCCCGGGACTCTGCCGGAAAATCCCAGGCCGGGCCTTCCCGGGACTCTGCCGGAAAATCCCAGGCCGGGCCTTCCCGGGACTCTGCCGGAAAATCCCAGGCCGGGCCTTTCCGGGATTCTGCCGGAAAATCCCCGGACCGGGACTCCCGGCCCCTGCCTGTCCCTGTATTCATCGGGGAGGAGCTTCTGGAGTTCATCAACAGCCATCCCGCAAAGGATATAAGGGTGTGTCCCAAAAGCCGGGTGGTGTCCCATATGTTCGCCGGCATTGCAACCGATACCCTGGGATGCATACTGGATCCCCGGGCCATTGAACTGAAACGGGAGGAGGTTGCCGCAAGGATCCAGGAGAGTACCCGGGAAATTGAATCGGTGGAATCAAGGCTCCGGGATATTGCCCCGGAAAGCCATGCCATGACCCTGGCTCACAAGGCAAGGGAGTCCAGGGATTCCAGGGCAGGGGAGGGGCTTGGAGCTGCCCGCAGGGAAAAGGAGATTCTCCTTGGGGAGATGTCAGCCTTTGTGGAGAAATATCCCGACTCCTGCTATCACATTTTCAGGGAGGCGGAGCAGTTTGACAAAAGGGGCGGGGTGGAACTCTGGAAGGAACTTGGCAGCCGGGCGGACTTTCTGGGAAAGGAACTCGGGAAGCTCCGGCAGGATGATGCGGCCCTTGCCGACAGGGCGGCCCGTACCGAGGAGGAGCATAAAAGGGTCAAGGGACTCTATTACGAATATAAAAACAGACATGACAGGGACAAGGCAGATATCCTCCGTTTAATGGAGTTTCATCAATCCGGGGGAGTTGAAAAATGGGACAGGCTCATGGAGTCTGTAAAATCAAGGACCATGGAACTTGAGGAGTTTGAAGCCGACCGGGACAGGGATATGGAGACCAGGGCCCGTCTGATAAAAGAGAAGGATGACAGCGAGGATGGGTTCACCCAAAGAATAACCTCCAATCTTCCCCTTAAACAGAGTTTGAGGGAGATGATTGTCTTTATGAACGGTCCTGATTTTAACTTTATGAAAGATGCTGCTTCAAAAATTGAATCCCTGGAAAAAAATCTTTCCATCATAAACAGAAAACTGGGTTTCAGACTGGACGAGGCCCAGCGGTTTGTGGATCACCTGGCCACAAGCAGTTCCGGTGAGAAGGAGAGGATTGATGAGATAAACCGTCAGCTCCGGAAAAATATCTCGGAGATTGGGGCCGTCAAAGAAAAAATAGAAGCTTTGACGGAGCGGCAAAGGGATTTGAGCATTGCCTCTCCCCAGTACGACAGGATATTGTGTCACATTATATCCCATTTCAATACCCCAAACATAAGCTATAAAGAATCACTATCCCATTTTAATACCCCAAACATAAGCTACAACGAATCACTATCCCATTTTAATACCCCAAACATAAGCTACAACGAATCACTATCCCATTTTAATAATCCAGACATGATCTATAAAGAGCCGCGATCCGTCCAGGCACCGGAGCTGACCCCGCCGCATTCAAACATAAGCTGTAAAGGGCCGCGACCCTGTCCGGTAGAGTTTCCCCGGGCCATTGCCCAGGAAATAGAGCGTATATACTCCATGGATGTTTCAAATCCGGATCACATGGTCCAGGAAGGGAGTTTTTCCCGGGAAAAGGATTTTCCCGGGGCAGTGGTGCCCGATGAAAATGAAATGTTCGCCAAAGTTTCGGTGCCCGATGAAAATGAAATGTTCACCAAAGTTTCGGTGCCCGATGAAAATGATATTTTCGCAGGAGTTTCAGACCGGGAACAAAAGGAGAGCCCCGCGGGCATGGCTGGATGGAATCCAGGAGAAGGTTCCATGGTGGCTGATCTTGATGCCGTCAACGACTACCTGGGCAGCACCGGCATCGGCTCCTTTTCCGACAGGATAAAGGCCGTGGACAAAAAAATTGAGTCCGGAACAAAACTGTACGGCACTACCCTGGAAAAGGGGTTGTCCGACCCTGATATACCCTTGAAAATATACGAAAAGGAGCATCTCAGGGAGACCCTGGACCATCCTGAATTTCTCATGGATATCAGAAAAACCTACATGGAGATATACCAGAGGGAAAAGGAGAATTACGAAAGGGTTGCCCATACCGAAGAGACCCTCCGTTCCGGGCTTGCAGATGACCTGACCCGACTTACGGACAAGGCCCATGACAATTTCATAATTTTGAAAAAAATTCTCAAAAGCTACACAAAATCCAGCGGTGCATCCTTTGACGTGAAGGTTACCATTGCCGGAAGGGATAATATAAAGGAGGCCATTGAGGGTATCATAAGGGCAGTCAAATCAAAACATGAGCTTTACATTGAAGGGGACGGCAAGGTGATAGAGAAAAGCCCGTCACGGCTCAAAAGGGATGACGGTGAGTACTACGGAGACCTTCGCACCCTGATAAGCCGTGACTGCTACCGTCAGATTTTCATCAATCCCGAGATACGATTCATCCATCCGGAAATTCGTAACGGCTCTCCCACCATCTATGTAAATGACGGATCCATCAGCAACGGCCAGAGATCGGCCCTGGCCCTTTTGTGGGTGGTGGCCCTGGCAGATTTTGCGGTTCAGCGAAAAAACCATGAGGATCGCAGCCGGGGAGTACTCCAGACCGGAGGTCGTACATCCAGCTTTCTTCTCATTGACGGACTCTTCTCCCAGCTCTCGGATGAGAATCTCATATCCTTGAGCATGAAATCCCTGCCTGACACCGAGGGCAATTTTCAGATTATAGGATTTATCCACAGCCCCACCTATGTGCATCAGCATGATTTCAAGGTTTTTCCAGTCCTCATACAGGCCGTGCAGCACCAGCAGATGGAGGGAAGCCGTAGGATCAGATGGGTATCCCTGGAAAAGCACGATTCCCGTGAAAATCAGATATTGATGAAGGTGACTGTTGACAGGCAAGGTTGACAGGAGATAATTGGACAGTGAGCCACCGTTACGCTGCGAGCTTTTTCCTGTGGTCGTTTTCCTATTCAAAATGATTTTTTTTTAGTAATCAGTGACGCAAGGCTTCAATGTCGCCGGCCTGGGGATATCAGTGACGCAAAGCTTCAATGTCTCCGGCCTGGGGATATCTCTCCAGGAATCTGTAGAGTGTTGCCCTGCCTATTCCCAGGTATCGGGCAGCCTTGGCTTTGTTGCCGCCGGTTATTTCCAGGGCTTTTTTAACAATATCCGTATTCAAATTACCGCTGCCTTTGCCTTTTACATCAATCCCCCGGGAAGATGGATCAATCCCCCGGGAAGATGGATCAATCCCCCGGGAAGATGGATCAATACCCCGGGAAGATGGATCAATACCCCGGGAAGATGGATCAATACCCCGGGAAGATAAATTAATCCCCCGGGGAGAGTATTTTGATGTTTCCGACCTGGACCATTGGGGCATATCCTGATAATTCATGGTGGGTTCATGATTCATGTTTCCAAGTTCCATGTCCATGTTTCCAAGTTCCGTGTCCATGTTTTTAAGTCCCATGTCCATGTTTTTAAGTTCCATGTTCATGTTTCTAAGTTCCATGGGAAGGTCCCGGGGCATTATCTTCTCCTGCTTGCATCGTACAATGGCAAACTGTACCGCATTCTGGAGTTCCCGCACATTTCCTGGCCATGGATAGTCCATCATGATGCTCATGGCTTCCTTTGAAAATTCAGGTGTCTTTTCATTGTTCTCTTTTTTTGCTGCTTCAAGGAAATGGGAAGTCAGAAGGGGAATGTCATTGCGGCGGTTTCTCAGGGGGGGGAGTTCTATGGGGATTACGTTGAGTCGATAGTACAGATCCTTTCTGAAGGCTCCTCTTCTTACCTCTTCGGTAAGGTCTTTGTTGGTCGCACTTATTATCCTCACATCCACATGGGTGCTTTTTTCCCCGCCCACACGCTCAATATATCCCTCCTGGAGAAATCGAAGGAGCTTCACTTGTATATTTCCGGGAAGTTCAGCCACCTCGTCAAGAAAAAGGGTCCCTTTGTGGGCAAGTTCGCACCGGCCCTTTCTCTCCCGTACAGCACCTGAGAATGCCCCTTTTACATGGCCGAAAAGTTCGCTCTCCACCAGCCCCTCGGGTATGGCACCGCAGTTCACCGTCACAAAAAGGGCCCCGGCCCTCTTGCTTTCGTTGTGAAGTGCCGCCGCAACTCTCTCTTTGCCGGTACCTGTCTCTCCATGTATGTGAACCGGATAGTCATAGGGAGCGACATCACGTATCTGCTGGAACAGGTTCAGCATCTCCCGGTCTTTTCCGATTATCCCGGAAAATGAGGTCATCTCCCGGGCCTTTGCAGTCAGGGCCTCATGTTCGGTCATATCCCGGAACGATGCAATTACACCCTTGAAGAGACCATTGTCAACTATGCCGGTGACGACCATCTCAATCCTGCGTATTTCACCGTCTTTGGTGGTGATGGTAACCGGATATTCAAGTTTTTGATGGAAATCGGGTATCTGATCCTGGTTGCAGAATGAGCATTTTTCCCCGCAAAAAGGAGCATCGAAAACATCATGACAGTCATGACCCATAACCTCTTCTTTGGAGTATCCTGTTATCTTCTCGGCCTCTTTGTTGAAAAAAATTATTCTCCGCTCCGTGTCGTGGGCAATGATGCCGTCCCTGAGGTTATCAAGTACCAGTTCAAGGTTTTTCCGGTCCAGTAAGAATTTATCCATATACCCCTCCATAATATTGTCATTACAATTTTCAGGTACAGATGTGTATCACAAATAAAGAGCTATTGCCATAATAAATAAAGAGCTATTGCCATAATAAATAAAGAGCTATTGCCATAATAATTAATGAATGGCATCCGATGATTTTTTATGATAATTTCCAGCAGACTGTTTATTATATTACTTGGGGTAGAGGATTGAATTAACAGGAAAAATTTTGTGGAGAGTTTGATATGAAAAAATATGGAAAAATAACATGGGTCGTTATATTGTTTTGTCTGTCTTTACTTATGCCGGGATTGCTTCTATCCGATGACGGTACCGAACCCAAGACCCTGTCTGTGGAAGATGGATTTGTGTCACGAACATTCTCGGAAAAAGAGGAGGATGCCATCATTTCGGCAATTGAAAAGAGATATGCCGGAGAAGACTTCAGTTGTGCCTATCACCAGAAATCCACCCTGAAGGCCCTCGGTATTGCAGAAGATGCCTGGGGAAGGGCATTTTTCAGCCATCCTGGCAGGATGAGATGGGAGTATAACGAGCCCGAAACCCACGAGATAATAACCGATGGAATCCATCTCTGGATATACAGGCCCGATGAAAAACAGGTGATGAAGGGAGATGCCGGAGCTTTTTTCAAGGGCGGAGCCGGAGGGTCATTTCTGTCGGATATTTCCATGATAAGGGATACCTATACCGTTTTTGTAAGTGAAAACAACATGGACACATCTGCTGTTTATCTCACCCTGGTTCCCAGGGATGAGAATCCTGACATAGCATCTATCAAGATAAGGGTCATGAAAGATGGTTATCTTATTCGGGGAGTAACCACATATAATGTTTATGGTGACACCACCGAGATAAACTTCAGCGAAATTCAATTCAGGGAACTGGATGACAGCCTGTTTAAATTCACGATACCCGAAGGGGTGGACGTTATCCCCATGGGTTAGGACAGCCTGTTTAAAATTCACGATACCCGAAGGGGTGGATGTTATCCCCATGGGGTAGAATGGCATATAGCTTTCCAGATAGTTAAATTGGTTATCGTACTGTAGGGGCAGCCCCCTGTGGCTGCCCTTAAGAATGGATTTTTTGAAATATTATTCTGGAAGTCTATAGTAAATTATAACTCATTTTGTAAGGAGGATTTGCCATGGATCGACGAGATTTTTTGAAAAAGACCATCAGCGGAGGGATTGCAGCGGGATCCACGTTGGTGTTCCCGAAAATTGACGGACTCTGGGCCGACTCCCGGGGGGATGTAAAAACTGACTGGGACCTTGTGGCTGTAAGGGGTGGGGAACCTGGCCCGATGTTTGACAGGGCCATCGCCTCCCTGGGCGGAATGAAGAGCTTTGTGCCTAAAGGGAGTAAGGTGTTGGTCAAACCCAATATCGGCTGGGACGTGCCGCCGGAAAGGGCCGGTAACACCCATCCTGCACTTGTGGGGCGTATTGTGGAACAGTCTCTTTCCGCCGGGGCAGAGGTTGTGACCGTCTTCGACCACACCTGTGACAACTGGATACGGTCATATCAAAACAGCGGCATTGAAAAGGCGGTGAAGGATGCCGGGGGAAAAATAGTCTCGGGGGACAGCGAAGGTTATTACCAAAAAGTGGAAATCCCCATGGGAAAACGGCTCACCAGGGCCAAGGTGCATGAGGCATTTCTGGAGGCGGATGTATTCATCAATGTACCGGTTTTAAAGCATCACTCCTCATCCATGGTAACCATAGGCATGAAAAATCTCATGGGTGCGGTGTGGGACAGGTGGTACTGGCACCGGAACGACCTTCACCAGTGTATAGCGGATTTTGCCTCTTTCAGGGCTCCTGATCTGACAGTGGTGGATGCCTACAATGTCATGACCCGCAACGGTCCCCGGGGGGTCTCGGTTAATGATGTGGTATCCATGAAGGCTATGGTTCTGTCAAGGGATTTTGTGGCGGCCGATGCCGCAGCAGCCAAACTCTTCGGCACGGAACCGGGTGATGTCCGGCATATTAGCATCGCTTCCGGGATGAAACTTGGGAACATGAATCTACAAGATTTGTCAATCAACAGGATTAAACTTTAAACAGAGATTGCTTGTCATATAGTTTTCCAGATAATGAAATGGTAATCATACTGTAGGGGCAGCCCCCTGTGGCTGCCCTTGGGAATGGATATGCTCAAAGATTTTTCTGGAAGTCTATAGATATAGATACATTATTTCCCGCCAAATGGGGTTTTAAACAGGATGAAATTTCGTCACCTCAGACATATCCGGATATGGATAGCCATTATTTTTTTTATGCTCACCGCTTTTCTTTTCCTGGATTTCAGAGGTTCCGGGGTCAGGGCCGTTGCCGGAGAAGTGCTTTTTCTGCAATTTGTACCCTCCCTCGTCAAGTTCCTGGACAATGCCGCAGCCGGAGCAGCAGGATTCATCGCTGTTCTGGTTTTGACCATCCTTTTCGGCCGGATATACTGCTCCACGGTGTGCCCCCTGGGTACACTCCAGGATATTATAAGCCGTTTTGCCCCCGGAGGTACTTTATCACCGAAGAAGATGCCTGGGAACCATGTTGCCCCCGGGGGTACTTTATCACCGAAGAAGAGGCCTAAGAACCATGGCTTCTCCTGGTCATCCCTTTATCGGTTATCCTTTTGCAGATTCTCCTCTTATAGGTTCTTCTTTTTGAAGCCCAATAATTTTCTCCGTTATTCCATATTGTTTGTGACAGCACTGTTATTTTTAACCGGCAGCGGTCTCATGCTCAACCTTCTCGATCCCTTCAGCAGCCTGGGCCGTATTTTGACAAATCTTGTACGTCCCCTTGTCATTGCGGTGAATAACCTCCTGGTCCCGGGTGCAGAGATTTTGGGAACTCATTTTCTTTATCTTGTACGATGGCCGGCACTTTTTCCCATCTCCATGGCAGTTTCTATTTTAACCTTGATCCTGGTGGGTTTATTGAGTGCCCGTCAAGGGAGGCTCTACTGCAACACGGTCTGTCCGGTGGGTACATTTCTCGGACTGGTTTCAAAGTTATCCATCTTCCGGATCCGCATTGACCCCAGGGCCTGCATGGGTTGCGGTCTCTGTGAAGCTGTCTGCAAAGCGGGCTGTATTGATCCAGGGAAAAAGAGCATTGATGTAAGCCGCTGCGTGGGGTGCTTCAACTGTCTTGCCGTGTGTCCGGCCGGACAGGCCCTGGAAATTGAAAATATATGGATGGCGGAGAAGAATGGACCTGGCAGGGGGGCCGGGAACAAGGGAGTGGGACGACGGGGGTTTATATTTGGTCTGGCAGCAGGAGGAGCGGTCATGGCGGCAGGAGGAACGCTCAAGACAGGAGAAGCGGTCACGGCGGCAGGAGGAGCGGTCAAGTCAGGAGAAGCGATCACGGCAGCAGGAGGAGCGGTCAAGTCAGGAGAAGCGGTCACGGCGGCAGGAGGAACGCTCAAGACAGGAGAAGCGATCACGGCAGCAGGAGGAGCGATCAAGTCAGGAGAAGCGATCACGGCAGGAGGATTCCTCAAAGACGTAACAGTACCCCAAACCAGGCCCACAATCATTCCTGAAACCAAGACATCTCCTGTTTCGCCTCCGGGTTCTGTCAGCACGGCACGGTTTTCATCCACCTGCACGGCATGTCAACTGTGCGTCTCGGTGTGTCCATCCCGGGTGCTTGTGCCCGGGTTTCTCGATTACGGAATCTCCGGAATCATGCAGCCCAGAATGGATTTTCGATACGGCCACTGCAACTATGACTGTACGGACTGCCTGGAAATTTGCCCTTCCGGGGCTATTCTGCCCCTTTCAAGGGAAGAGAAGCAGCGTGTCCAGGTGGGGGTGGCAAAATTTATTCTGGAAAACTGTGTTGTCCATACAGACAACACCAATTGCGGTGCATGTTCCGAACACTGTCCCACAAAGGCCGTGGATATGGTTCCCTACCTGGATATGCCGGATCGGAAACTCATGATTCCCAAAATGAATCCAGATATCTGTGTCGGCTGCGGGGGATGTGAATATGCCTGTCCCACAAAACCCTTCAAAGCAATTTATGTTGACGGTAACCCGGTCCACAGGGCTGTTGAAAAACCGGTGGAAAAACCGGTGGAAAAGATCATTGATGTAAGCGAAGATTTTCCTTTTTAATCTGCCTGTACTGTATCATTTAACTTGCTCCAAAGGAGCATTTAATAGAAGATGCTGACGGGCGACTGGTGCGTTAACCCGGAGGTGGTGAAACCATATGAATAAACCATTACCTAACCGACAATCTATCCGGTTAAAAAATTATGATTATTCACAACCGGGATATTATTTTATTACCATTTGTACACAGGAACGAATTCATCGTTTCGGCAAAATTATCGATGAAAAAATGCGGTTGAATGATGCGGGGAAAATCGTCGCAGACGAATTGGAAAAAACGCCCATAATGCGTAAAAATATTCAATTGGATGAATGGATAATAATGCCCAATCATTTTCACGCCATTATTTTCGTAGGGGCGCGTTGCACGCGCCCGATGACCGACAACAGGATGGCCGACAACGGGATGAAAACTGAGGGGGCATCGCTCCATCCAATAGAACGGGCGGCCCGTGTTCATGCCGACTTTGTGAAAATCCACCCTTTTTCTCAAATACCGGCTTTGCAGCTTTTGATTGGCCTGGGATTTGAATTTTTGACACAGTCCGAAGCACTCCGCGAACGCCAGGGTCGAACATCCAATGTTCTGTTGGAAAGTATTTTATTTACGGCCAAAAGACCATCTATTATTAACTTGACAAACAAGAAGTGATATCATATTAGAGTTCAACTAATTTCCGTCAGAAGACGGTTTTATATGAAAGTCCTTACCGTGCAACTCTCCCAGGACTTTCATGCTTGTTATACTTGGATTGTGGCGGTGTGACCGCCATGG
>JADGBO010000072.1 GCA_015231465.1 Desulfamplus sp. | reverse complement strand
ACGGGTCAATGCCAGCTTGACCCCCTCCCGGGCAAGGGCAAGGCCAACTGCTTTACCCAGGCCCTTTACCGCCCCCAATACAAGGGCTTTTTTACCTTTCAGTGCCATATGTCAATCTCTATCCCTTCTCGTGAGTGATAAGTTCTCCCACTGACAACTACTGATAGTAGTGTAATGCAATATATAACCACAATATATGGTGTGGAATATGAGAACTTACAACTCTTGAGAAACGATGATCAAGGCCGGAAAAGTCATCCATTAGAGCATGGCACACCCATTGCAGGTTATATCTTCAAGCCCTCAATAAAGGATAGTTGAGGGATAAAACCGGCCTGGAAAGGAAAAAATTTCCCATTCATGGAAAACCTTTTATCCCCATATATTTCAAGGGAAAAGCCTTTTATGCCGATATTACAATCCTAAGGGAGGTGCAGCCATGGAAAAAATTACATCTGAAATGGAAAATATACTTCATGAGAAACTTGATCTCTATAAGGAGCTGATAAAAATTCTGGAGATGGAAGCCACCTTCATAGTCAATATGGACATGAAATCCCTTTGGGCTGCTTCATCAAGGAAAAAAGAGCTGCTTGGGGCGGTTGAAAAAGTCAGACAAAACATTCTCTCACTCCTTGATAACCATGGGATTGACCACACAATGGAGAGTACAACCTTTTCCCTGGCAAAAATTGTGGAGATTTTGCCGGTGGATGCAAAATCCAGGGCCGGCCTTGAAACCCTCAAGGTCTCCATGGACATTGCCAAAAGAGATGCTGCCCAGCTTGCCAGGGGCAACCGCAGAAATATCCAGGAGTACCTTGGTGTCATTGACGGAGTAATCTCCACGGTTACAGGTGCATCCCGGGAAAAGACCTACGGCAGCAGAGGCATTTCAGGAAATGCCCAATCCTTTTACGGCACCCGCATGGCCAGGGGTGTTTCAACCTCATTTATCTCGGCACAGGTGTAATCATGTCAGGGCTCGGATCCACACTTCATATAGCCAAGGATGCTCTTCGCACCCAGCAGTACGGGCTGGCGGTCACAGGCAACAACATTGCCAACGTGAACAACCCGGACTACAGCAGGCAGACCATAGAGCAGATCAACAAAGGCCCCCTGAAATACGGCGGTTTTCTGTTCGGCACCGGTGTAAGTTCCAGCCAGGTCAGCCAGTCCGTGAATCAGCTTCTGGAGAACCGCCTCACCGGTGAGAAGTCAAACCTTGCAGGGTATGAAGAGGCTGAATTTTACGTGAGAATCATAGAAGGTCATTTTGATGAGTCCTCGGACAACAGCATCAGCGGCATCCTCGGGAGTTTCTGGAACTCATGGAACGACCTTTCCAACAATCCGGCAGACGATTCCGAGCGTCTCATTGTTCTTGAGAACGGACGGGATATCTCCGAGCGTCTCACCATGGCCTACAACTATCTTGGACAGGTGGATGTTGAGATTTCCAACAAGATGCTCAATGCCGTGGACACAATAAACAAGATCACCACCGATATTGCAAAACTAAATAAAGATATAATGGGCCAGGAGACCCAGAGAACATCCAACGACAAACGGGATCAGCGCAACGCCCTCCTCGACGAGCTGGGCAAACTCATTGACGTGGATATCTTTGAGCAGCCCTCCGGTGCCGTGGTTGCCAACGTGGCCAACGGCTTTCCCGTTGTCAATGCCCATACCAGCTATGACCTTGATGTGAGAAACAACGAGATATTCTGGATCAATTCAGCAGGAAAATCCCAGAATATTTCAGACAAGATAACCGGCGGCCAGATGGGTGGGTGGATGGATATGAGGGAGGAGATAATCCCCAAATACAAGGCTGAACTTGACGAGTTTGCCCATGAAATCATCTGGGCAGTGAACCTTCAGCACTCCCGGGGTGCAGGTCTTGAATACCATTCAGACACTTTGACCGGAACCTATGCCGTCAATGAGGGGGGCTGGCTCACAAGTCTCCCCTTTGGAGGAAAAATTGACCACAGTGAAAATTTTACCATGTGGATCGAGGACAGAAATGAACCAGATACACGCTATTCAAAAATAGAGATGGACATGGGCATCTCGGAAGCCTCACTTTCCAACTGGCAGGCAGGCACGGATCTTCCGGTGGAAAAGGCTGTTTACAAACTTACGGTCCTTGACGGCACCAACGTGGGTGACACCGTGGTGAGCCAGACCAACGGATCAAGGCTTGCAACCCCTGTGGCAGGAACCGGGATGACGGCAGCGGCTCTTATGAGAAGCACAGCATCTCCCATTGCCGAGCAGACCCTTATCATCGGCGGAGGCCCTTCCGGTAAGGAGACCATGGAGATAAAGTACTCCGGCGGAGACGCTAAACAGTCTGCCGCATCCATTGCCCAGGCCCTAAGCAGCATAGAAGGGGTCACAGCCCATGCTTCGGAAAACAGTGCCCTCCTGGATATAAGCACCCTTGCGGGCCCGGCTCCGGCCGGGGCATCATCGGTGCGTTTCGGCATCTATGTTGACGGGATAACCCACTATGAGACCTTTGACATTGATCCCTCCCAGGGGGAATTCCAGGAGCAGTTTGAGGATGCCCTGGTTGCCGCGGTGGACTCCCTGAACAATATTTACGGGGACAAGGATTTGAGACTGGAATATGATGTGTCCGACGCTTTGGAGGATCAGTTCAGGCTCATAAGCACATCCGGAAGAACCATTGGGGTCGAAGGGTTTGAAATCCAGGATGCCGCCGGTACAGCCATTGTACCACCCATTCCTGCACCACCCTATTCCATCGCCTTTTCCGGCAGCTACACCCCCTCGGTACCTGGTGATGTAGTACTGGTGGGAACCGGAGCCGGCACCGAGCAGTCCGCCGTGGTTACCGGAACAATAACCATAGAGAGTGATCCCGGCATATCCATCTCGTCAACCATAGACGGTGCTTCCGGCGGACTCTTTTCCGGCCGCCGGGCCCAGTTTGCAAGCTCCATACTGACCCTGGGGGGAGAGGGGGGTTATAATGGCTTTGCAAATGTGATCTCCTTTGACATGGACGGCATTGGTGTCTCCTATGATGTAAACAATGACCCTCCTGCCCCCAACCCCCACACCACGGACATTGACTTTGCCCGGGGCCTGGAAGCCGCAATAAACACGGCCCTTCCGCCCACCACCCCTGGCACGGAGCCTCTATATACGGTTATCAGAAACGGAGCTTCGGTATCCATACTCAAAAGCAAAGAGAGTGAAGAGCCCATAACCATTGAAAATTTTTCCCAGACCCCTCCGGCGGGTACTCCGGCAGCAGGTGCCAGGCTTGCCCTGAAAACAGGAACTGGAAGGGATACCAGCCCGCCGGACAACGATCTTCTCAATGCAGGGGATCCCCTTAAAAATTCTGCCGTATCATCACTCTATGAAGATAACGGCACCATTCTATGGGAAAAATATGACACCGACGGCTTTTTCACCGGTGAAAAGGGTCTTATCACGGTGGAAGATGCCGAGAACATAACCATTGCAGACAAAGCCGGCCAGGAGCTTCTCACCTTTGACATTGCTCCGGGTTCCCTGGTTGCCGGCAATACCATGAGCATGAACATCAACAGGATCACCGATGCCTCGGGCAATGATCTGGGGGTTCCGGATCCCCTTAAATTTACCATCAGGGACAATGCCAACAGCCAGAACAGCATCTATCAGTTCAAGGTTGTCTCCGGGGGCACCGTGGGCATACTGCCCGGTGAAAAGGAATCCCCCATCAAAATTGAGTGGGACAACGGCGTCAACTCCGGCACCTTTGAGATAGAAGACACCGACCCGCCAAAGACCCCCCATATACCTGTGGAGATTGAGGTGGACGGCATGACCCTCATGTTCACGTCGGGCACACTTTTCAAAGGTGATGTCTTTACCGTCACCACCGATGCCGGGGGCAGACCCGTATCCACCAATGACGAGGGAGATGCCACCGGCGAGTTCATGTATGACTGGCACTGGACCCTGGAATCCTTTGCGGACCAGTTCAACAGAAAAGGGGAAGGGATGACCGCGTCAGTGAACACGGACAATCAACTGGTCCTGTCCAAATCAGATAATTACCATGTGATGGGCAACATCAAGTATTCCGGGGAAAACGGTTTTACCCGGGATAACATAAAAATGGAGATGACCGACTGGAGTGCCATGGATTTTGCATCATCTACATTGCAGTTCAGCCGCAACCAAGACGGCCACTGGAGTATCATCAACGATCCCACCGGAGGCCAGGCCCTGCTCATGCCCCTGGGGGGTGACGATGACTCCTTTGGGGTGGATTTTTCCGGGGACGGCCTTGCGGATATGACAGTGAGTTTCACTGAAAAACCCTCGGGCCCGGGTTACATATCCCTTGATCTGGAAAAACGACATTCAGAAAATATTGGTTTTGCATTTTCCGATGCTTCGGGTATGATGGCTGCAGCTGGAATCAACACCTTCTTCCAGGGGGACGGGGCCCAGACCGTAAGTGTGAACCAGGTTGTGGCCGATTCAGGTTTGCTTGCCGCCGCAACCATAGATCACCGCACCGGACTCATCGACCAGGGTGACAACAGCAATACCCTGGCCATGGCCGATATTCAGTTCAAATCCATGAACATGAAGCAGTGGTACTTTTCCAGGGGTGAAGAGCCAAGATCGTCCATGACAACTGCAACCCTGGGTGGATATTACACAACCATGCTGGGCTCCCTCGGTGTTGACGCCAGAAATATCCAGAGTTCCCGGGAGTTTTCCAGCCTTATGGTCAACTATATCACCGAGGAGCGAAATTCTGTATCAGCGGTCTCCCTTGATGAGGAGATGATAAAGCTCATAGAGCATCAGCAGGCGTTCAATGCAGCATCAAAGCTTGTCAAAGTGACGGATGAAATGCTCAACACCCTTATTGGATTGAGATAATATGAAGGAACAGCATTGAGAATCATTACCCAGACGCGGGTTAAAGAAGCAATGGCAACTCATTCACAATGGCGTTCTGGACTACAACTGTGGATAGCAACATTCAAAGCAAAAAATGTCATCTTTGAGTCATACCAACAGATTAAACAAGTTTGGAAAGATACCAGTGGATGGAATACAGATCGTATTCCCGCACGAAAAGTTGTAGATGTAGCCTTCAAGGGTGACCAGTTTGATTTTTATGTTTTTGATGTACATGGGAATGAGTGTCGAATAGTGGTTAGGATTCAATCCAAAACGAACAAAATGTTTGTTCGTCATGTCTTCTCACATGCAGAGTATGATAAATGGTGGAAAATAAAAGTGAAACAATAATGGTTGAGAGTATCCAATATGAGCAAACTTAAAGTAAATTCGGTTGAGATAGCTCATTTAAATGAACTATTTCTTATTATGAAAGCGGCGACAAAAGATTTCAGACAGGATTTGTTGCAACTCATTCGATATGCCCAGTCACGGATAGAAACTGAAGATGAACTCTTGGAAAGAGCGGCCGTAATGGATGAACTAATGGATATGGCAGAAAGTGAAGATGATATTGCCATGCTTTTCACTACCGCCATATCCGATCGAATTGAGGAGTTTGAAAGTCAGCAATTTGTTATGCCGTGAATGGTTGAGATATAGCTTTCCAGATAATAAAATTGCCGGCCGTACTGTAGGGGCAGCCCCCTGTGGCTGCCCTTGAGAATGGATTTTCTGAAATATTTTTCTGGAAATCTATATCAGCCGGAAGAATACGATCTAATCGCCGTCCAACCAAGTCGTTGCAGCGGACTGAGGCCGCTGAACTTAACGTTATCCGGAAAACTCCCCAGGAGGTTCCCATGAGAGTTCCAACTATTTCAACATATGCCACATCAACCTATCAGTTGGGTGTTCACACGGAAAAGGTTAAAGATGCCAATGAGGTCATGAGTACCCAGAAGGTTATAAACTCCCTTTCCGATGATCCCATCGGCATGACCCAGGTTCTGGATCTAAGCGAGAACATAAAGCATCTCAAGCAGATTGAAACCAATGTGGAGATGGGCAGAACCTGGCTCTCGGGTGTGGAAAGTACCCTTGGAAGCGTCAATGATCTCATCCTTGAGATGAAGACCAGTGCCCAGTATCTCTCCAACGCCTCCCTTAACAAAACAGACAGAAAAGATGCCGTGGAGAATGTCAATAATATGATTGAGCAGCTCATGAGCCTTGGCAACACACGGGTAAACGGCAATTTCATCTTCAGCGGTACAAAAACAGATACAGCACCTTTAAAATTGAACTCCCGGGAAAACCCTCCAAGGGTCTCCTATGAGGGGAGCGATACCGCCTTCAGAATAAGATCCGACAAAAATGCCGAGATACCTGTGGGACGGGTTGGTTCCGATGTTTTCTGGCATGACCGGGTAACAATCAACAGCACCAACAACACCATCTATTTCAAGGAGGACCCGGGCCATGGCCCGGATTACGAGAGATTGGTAACCGCGGTTATTCCCGACGGCTCCTATGATGTCAAAGACCTCCAGAAAGTGATGAAAAACGAGCTGAACCGAGCCTCGGCACAGGATGGCCACGGCGTGACCTATGAGGTTAAGTATGATGATGAAACAGAAAAATTTTCCATCATGGAGGATGGATCATTTAAAGGATACATGGCCACGGAGTTTTTATGGGACACCGAAGCCGTTATCACCGAGGATGCCTATGTTGACAAGGTTGCCTCCGGAGGAACCATCCATCCGGACGACATTAATGTCAAGGTGCATGACAAGGATGCCATAAACCTCGGTGACGAGCCAAAGGAGTTCAGGCTCACCTGGGCCTGGGATGAGGTTGCCGGCCACAACTACTGGGCACTGGAAAATGACCAGGGTGTTGCCCTGCCCGCCTCCATAGGGGCACCTGACCCGGTGACCGGAGAGCAGACATTCACCTATGGAAGCAATGGCGGAACAGTTCCTTCAAAAATTGTGGGGACCAACCAGGGCATTGACATATACTTTGACAACAACGATTTTGCAGATATGTCCATAGCCTTTGACCACAGTGTCCAGGAGAGTGATTACGTAAAATTCACCATAAATCCTGAAACCATGACCAAGGTGGGCAATACATCCCTGGGCCATGAGATCGGCTTTGTCAAGGAGAACATCACTTCCGCCCCCCATGTCTCCAACAGGCTTGTAACCCATGATTTCAATCTTTCCGGCCCTGTAACACCTATCACAATTGATCCTTCAAACAACAAGATAGATTTCCAGGAGGTGACCGGAAAGGGTGACAACCAGGTTATCCGTACCCTGACCGCCTCCGTAAAACAAAAGGACTACCTGAGCCATGATGAACTGGCCCGGGAGGTGGAAAAGGCCATGGAGGCTGAGTCCCTTTCAAAGGGCAGCAGGATAGACTACTCGGTCACCTGGGACGAAGAGATGGAAAAGTTCACCATCAAGGAGAACGGCACCCGTCTGGACGGTTTCAATCTGCTTTGGGAGTCCGGAGAGAATGCTCCTGTCGAAGCCGGTGGCACCGGACAGAGTATCGGCACCATCCTGGGTTTTGGAGCCCCCGGGGAGATCAAGGAGGATGATATAAAATCCCCCATGACCGCCAGCAGGACTGTGGAGTGGGGTATCTTCAACACCCTGATGGACATGAAAAACTACCTTGAAGAAGATGATGTGGAGGGCCTGCAAAGAACCATTGACCGCCTGGAAACATCATACAGGCATATCGGGTCGGTCATGTCCGATAACGGCATGAAATACAAACGCCTTGAGATCAGGGATGTCATCACCACCGAGATGGGACTCAACCTCACCGAAAGGCGCTCAAGTATCGAAGATGCCGATATTGTGGAGGCCATCATGAACTTGCAGTCCATCCAGTCTGCCTATGAGGCAGCCCTTGGCTCCACCTCAAAAATAATAAAAACCAGCCTGATGGATTACATGTAACCCGAAAACGGATTCTGTTTTCACAGTCAACCTTCATGGCTGGATTGTCAATCACCCCTACGGCACTTCGTGATCGTAGGGGCTTTCTTGAATAAGATGTAAACCTTCATGGCCGAATTCCGGCCACCTGGATCATGCAAATGAGATGGGTATTTTCACGGCAATAAGGATATGGAGCCGATGCTTGTTCTGACCAGAAAAGTGGAAGAGAAAATTAAGATTGGAGAGAATATTGTAATTAAAATTCTTGAGGTTGACGGAACCAGTGTCAAGATCGGCATTGATGCACCAAGGGAGATTACCATTTTGAGGATGGAGATACTCGAACAGGTGCAGAAGGAGAACATTGAGTCCGCATCAAGGGATCTGCCTGACATTGCAGATGTGGTGGATTTGATTAAACGAAAGTACAGAAAAAATCCCGGGGAGCAGTACCAGGGAGCAGGAGTTGATCAGCGTGAAGATTAAAACCAGAAAATTCGGCGAAATTCAAATTGAAGAAGAGCAGATTCTTACCATGCCCGAAGGTTTGCCTGGATTTCCAGGTTTTGAGAAATTCGTGGTTGTTGAACTCAAGGATACGGCTCCTTTCTGCTGGTTTCAGTCCGTTGAAGAGCCCAATCTCAATCTTGTCATGATCAGCCCCTTCTATTTCATGCCGGATTATGATCCTGAACTGGATATAATAATGGAGATAAGAAACTGGCATGATACCAAAAAGGAGGCCTTTGAGGTCTATGTGGTGGTCAATATTATGGGAGAGGGAGATACAAAGCAGATTACGGCCAATCTCATGGGGCCCATTGTAATAAACAGAGAGAAAAAAGAGGCTGTTCAGTTTGTCTTTTCAAATTCAGTCTATTCCCATCGTCACGATGTTCTAAAATCCCTTGATAAAATAAAACTGATCACTGACGAGTAAACAACTACCAATTAATAAAAAAACGGCAAAAAGGAGACAATATGGCTGATATTACATTAAAAGGAAACCCCATTAAAACCATAGGCACCCTTCCGGATGTGGGAGCAGAAGCTCCGGATTTCAAACTTGCAGGCAAGGATCTCAAAGAAGTGAGCCTGTCAGATTTTTCCGGCAAAACAGTTGTACTTAACATATTTCCCAGTATCGACACTCCGGTCTGTGCTGCCTCCACAAGAAGATTCAACAAGGTTGCAGGGGAATCGGACAACACTGTGGTGCTTTGCATTTCAGCGGATCTTCCCTTTGCCCACTCCCGTTTCTGCGAGGTCGAGGGGCTTGAGAACGTGATTCCCCTTTCCACATTCAGGGATAAAAATTTTGGAGCCGACTATGGAGTGACAATAACGACGGGTCCCATCGCGGGCCTCCTTTCCAGGGCCATTGTTATAATTAACGGTGACGGTAAGATCACATATAGAGAGCAGGTTCCCGAAATTTCCAGTGAACCCGATTACGATGCAGCACTGAAAACCATTGCAGGATAGCAATACAAGTCAACTACCCCTACGGCACTTGGTGACCGTAGGGGTTTCCTTGAGGAGGTATTGATGAAAGGGGCGCAAAGAGGAGCAAAAACCTTTATAGTGGGAATTTCAGGGGCATCCGGCTCCATTTACGCCGTTCGTCTCATCCGGGCCTTGATGGAAGAACCCTGCCGCGTAATCGCAATGATCTCGGACGGGGCCTTTCGGGTACTCAAGCATGAACTTCAGGGTTTTGGATACAGGGCAGGCCAACAAATCCAGGATAATTTTAAAGAGTTTATTCTACAGAAGGCCCAAAACCTTCATCCCCAGGCTTCCCTGGAGGTTTTGACCCAGCACCGTTTCGATGCTGGTCCGGCCAGCGGCTCCTTTATTCACCAGGGCATGGTCATTGTACCATGCTCCATGAAAACCCTTGGGGCGGTTTCATCGGGATTTGCCGACAATCTCATCACCAGGGCAGCCGATGTCTGCCTCAAGGAGAAACGCCCCCTGGTAATGGTTACCAGGGAGACACCCCTGAACCTGATACATCTTGAGAACATGACCAGGGCAGCCAGGGCAGGTGCAACCATCATGCCCCCATGTCCCTCATTCTACTCATCTCCCGCTTCAATAGACGACCTTGTGGATACTGTGGTGGCAAGGATACTGGATCACATGGGTGTGGAAAACCAGCTTGTTCAGCGATGGTCATCATGATGGGAAGAGAGATTCGCCAGAGATGCTTATTATCTCATCAGTGATAAGTTCTCATGTTAAACACCAGATATGCCATCAGGCATGTGTTTATGATGGCATATACAGTATAAAAAATGAGAAGTTATCACTCACGAGCTTATTATGATCGAAAAATATATTCAAAAAAAGAACGAGAATCACGGCCACGCCCTGGGCATCCTCAAGGAGCTTCATGATAAGGGTTTCCAGGCCCTTTTTGTGGGAGGCACGGTACGGGACATGCTTATGGATATTAAATCCAGGGATTTTGACATTGTCACCGATGCCCCCATGGAGGTAATTCCCCATCTGTTCAATTGCACGGAATCGGAGCCTGTGGGAAAAACCTTTCCCGTCTTTATTATCAATGGAGTTGAAGTGGCATCCTGCCGATCCATGGAGAGAAATACCCCCTTTCCCGTGGGCGATCTGGAACAGAGGGACTTGACCATAAACAGCATGGCCTATGATCCGTTCCAGGACAATCTGATGGATCCCTTTGGGGGACAAAGGGATCTCAAAGAAAAAATTATCCGTTTCACAGGTGATCCTGAATCAAGGATAGCCGAAGACCCCATAAGAATGGTCCGGGCGTGCCGATTTTTATCTGCCATTGAAGGACGATTTGAAAATGATTCCCTGGAAGCCATAAAAGAACATGCCCCGAAAATCATGAACAATAACATGTTCGTGAGGATCAATGCCGAGATCATGAAGGCCATGGCCCACAAAAAGCCCTCCATATTTTTCAGGGCCCTGCACCGGACAGGACTGCTTGCCATGATTTTTCCCAGCCTTAACAGGTGTGGGGAACTGGACGGCGGCCCCTACCATGGAGAGACGGTTCTGGAACACTGCCTCCTCACCGGAGATGCCCTCTCCCCCGGAAGACCCCTTCTGCGGCTGGCAGGCTATCTGCACGATGCCGGTAAATATGATGCAGCCGAGATAAAAGACGGCGGCCTCACATTTATCGACCATGAAAAGATGACCCATGCCGTTGTCCGTGATCTGGAAAAGCTGGGTTTCAGCACAAGGGATGTACGCCGCATCAACGGCCTTATAAAAACCCACATGCGTCCCTTAAAGGCCGACAGCACTCCAAAAGCGGTTCGCAGACTCATCTCCTTTTTAAAGGAACACAATATTACCTGGAAAGAGTTCATGCGGATGCGCATTGCTGATAAGTCGGCAAATCTTGCCAAATCACCCTATAACCCTGGAGATATAAAACTACGGGTGCTTAAAATCCATGGGGAGTTGAATAAAACTTCAAAAAATGCCTTTACATTGAAGGACCTGGCCCTGACCGGCCGGGACGTGATGGAGATTCTCTCCATTCCCCAGGGCAGGGCTGTGGGGAAGGCCATGCAGGATATGTTTGACATGGTTATGGAAAATCCTGAGATGAACAGCCGTGAAAAACTCAAAGGGCATCTGACAACCCACTGGAAAGGGAAATATCATGGGTGAGCTTCTTTCCACCAGAGAAGTGGCAAAATTTTTAAAAATCAATGAATGGTCTATCCGGAACAGGACATTTTTATATGACCCCCCCATGGCGGCATTACCCTGAATGATCCTCTCATACAAACCGGACAACAAATAACGTCAATCAGAACAGACACAAATCAAATAGTGATGAGGATAATTATGAATACCCAACCACAACAAAATATGCGATTGACACCGGAAGAATACCTTGAATATGAAAGAAATTCTCAAATTAAACATGAATATTTTGATGGAGAAATTTTTGTAATGGTGGGGGCAAAGAGAAACCATAATATTATAAATGCAAACATAACAACAAATTTAGTAAATCAATTCAGAACAGATGATTCTGCGTGTAGAGTTTTTTCAAATGATATGCGTATTAAAATTGAAAAAAACGGTAAATATACATACCCTGATGTCGCAGTGGCATGTGACAGAATAGAGTTTGAAGACAATGAGTTTGATATACTTTTAAATCCCATCGTAATTATTGAAATTCTTTCCCCATCCACAGAATCATATGACAGAGGAAAAAAATTTGAGCATTATCAGCTAATTGAATCTTTAAAAGAGTATATTTTAATTGCCCAGGATCACTGCCTTGTGGAAAAATATGTTCGAAGTAACGGTTTTAGTGGAGAGTGGAAATATACTGTATTTAATAATACTCAACAGATAATGAGGATTGAATCCATAAAGTGCACACTCCCCCTATCTGATATCTACAATTGGGTTGAATTTTAAAAATAAAAAATATGAAAGAATCACCACTTATACTTGAAAGTGGAAACAGCGGCCGAAACAGCCGGTGTCTCCATGGGAACAATTGTCCGACTTATAAAAAAGACAATCTTCAAATAAGTAGGGTGCGTTATGTCAACTACAATATTCAATTGCTAAATATGTGTTTGACGAATATGTTTTATATGAAGGTATTTTAAACTTTGATTATTAATTATGCTGCAACAGATTCTAATTGTATTCCTACAAATGCAAATATATCTTCTGCATCTACATCAATTTGGTTGACATGTTTCTCAAAAGGCTGTGGAAGCGGTAAATTATCACCTTGCTCTTGTAGTCCTTCTATATGAAAACATATTGCATCTCTCATCTCATTTATGGTTTCTTCAACCGTTTTTCCAGTAGCCACGCACCCCTGTAAATCAGGGCTATACGCACTATAATTGTTAACTCCTTTTTCAACGATGATTAAATAATGCTCCATAATTCCTCCTATATGAGTCCCGCTTGTTGCTTTATAGACTTTAAAGTTTTGGGATGCAGGTCATCATCATTACCACCTGACACTGTAACCAAACCTTTTTTAACAGGATGCTTGAATTGAAGATGACCACCTTTTGTTCTTGCAAGATACCAGCCGTCATCCTGTATAATTTTTAAAATTTCTCTCACTTTCATAAAACCGTTTCAAGGAAACCCCTGAATCACGGAGTGTTCAGGGGAGGAATTGAAACATGCGTTAGTGAGCGGTAGCGAATGATCGCACCACTACGCAACGCAATGTTTTTCGAATAACAACGTTTTTGCCGATTCCAATAATTTCAGTTCCTTTGCTTTCGCTGAAGCATGAATTTTCGTTCCATCCAGTTTCCGCAAATCAAAGTATCCTGTGGATCGGCGTCCAAAGACAAAGCACTCAGCCCCTTGATAGAGTACCTTGTCGTATCTTTGAAAACCTTTGATGAATCGTGGTGCTGTGTTCTTGAGATGACTTCGGATTCCTTTGAACAGTTTTCGGTTCTGCTTCCGTACTTGTTTTTGAAGATACGGAGTTGTCCTTGTTTGTGTCGTTCCTCCGGCAATCACAAAAGCATCGTTGATATGGCTTTGTAAGTATACCATATTCGATTCTTTTTGATTTGGTAATGTATCCAAACGTTGGAATAGCGTTTACGGCATCGACCATCTTCCAACGAACCATTGACATGAACGTTTCCGCTTTAAATCCTTTGGATGATTTGACCTTCAGTTGAATGCTTCCCTGATGGTATTTTTGATGACAGGTTTCACAAAGCGTTATCAGGTTGTTCGGTCTGTCGCCTCCGGTTTTTCTGGATTCCAAATGATGAACGTTCAGTATCGAGTCTTTTGATTTCCCTTTGCACGCCTGGCACTTGTGACCATCACGGTGAAGCACATATTCCCGAACATTCCAAAAACCGGATTGTTCTCCTTGTTGATAGTCTTTTCCACTGACTCCAGGATTCTTGATTTTCTGAATATCGAAAGCGGCAACTTCCACAATGACTTTTGAAATGGGAAGAATTTCTTTGACCTTCTCGATGATTTTCAAATGTGAATTAAACTTTTGCTGGATGGACGGAGCCAACCACCCTTCTGGTTTCCTTCGGTTTTCAAAACGTGCCGGACGATAACGAGTTTTCCTGTTTCTCCGTGATCGTCTGTATTGTCGGCGTTCTGAATTCAAATCAACCATATCGGCTCTGAGTTGAACTTCAGAAGCGTACAACTCTTCTTTCTCAGACACAGCACTGACTCCGATATGACAAAAACCAGAATCGACACCAAGAACAACGTCCTGCTTGTAACCGGAAGAACCATAAATTAGTTGAATGGTAAATGGTGTTCGCTTCACGACCTTTGCTTTTCCTTCTTTGAGAAGGATTCTGGCTTTTACCGCTTGACAGGGCATCAATGGCTTGCCTTCTTTGTTCAAAACAAAAACTAACATAAAGTTTTTTCTCCTTTTGCAAGGGTTAGAGCCTCTTCGCCAATGTTATCGAAAGGTTTTGCGATTACAGCACTTCACCTGAACCTCAGCGATGTTTAACCATAATCCTTAGAGCCTGAAACGAGAGGAGTATTTCAGGGTAACTA
>JADGBO010000071.1:8997-14644 GCA_015231465.1 Desulfamplus sp. | reverse complement strand
AGGAGAAGCCTTCACCGATGGAAGAAGCCGTTTGCGGGATTCGGTAAAGGCTTCCCGTGTAAGGAAAACCGATTTACGGCACTCCTTGACAGGTATAAGGACATATCGCTCCAAAATCAGCGGTGCGGACGTTTAGCCCGCATCCGCTGCATTTGGTTGGTTAGGCGGCGATCAGTCCGATTTTTTTGTCAGTTTAATGGGTTAGATTTTTTTCTTTTTTCATCCTAATTGTTTTTTTATATGAAAGCCCCCATATTTTAAGTAAGGGCGTATTGCAATACGCCCCTACTTTCATGCTTCGATTGTGGCGGTAATGCCGCCATGTTGGTTTATATATATGAAGGCTCTAACATTCGCCAAATTTCTTCATCAATGCGTGTCATATCTGATTTCAATAACGATCCTATTTTTCGCATGATGCGATTTTTGTCGATGGCCCGCATCTGAAACACCATTGCCACTGATGGTAAAGTTACCCCATTTTCCATTGATGGTTCTATACGGACGGAAAAAGCAAACCGTGATGCACTCAAATTTGATGTAACAGGAACTATCATTAACATCGGTTCTTCAGTCATATCTTTCTGAACAACTATTGCCGGTCTATAACCACTCTGTTCTCGTCCGTTAGAAGAAGGTAATCTGATAAGTATCACATCACCCCGTGTCATATAGAATTTTCCTTAATCATATGCTCGAATCGTAATCCGTCTTCATCACTCCCACTTTCCCATTCCGTAATTTCTTTCATCAATTCAGTTTCATCCTGAAGGATTTTATCTAAAAATATATTTTGAGTATGAAATTGAATAAATAAGCCATATTCATACCAACTTGCTAATTTTTCAATGGGCATTATTTTTGCGAGCCTGACAACATGCTCACGAGTTATTTTGGGTGTATGAATCTCCATTTTCTATAACTCCTTATTCTGCAAATCAGGATGTCTTTTCTTTCTTTTTAGTAATTGGGTTTAATTAACTTACCCAGGCTCCCATGGCAAGCCTGTAATAGGTGGCTGGGGATGAGATGAATGGGCAAGTTATTAAAAATCAATTCCTTAGGTGTTTCTATTGCAATAATTCTTACCATCGTTTATTCAGCCTAACAGTAAATTCCATTTGAGTCAAACAATGCACCTCTTTTCCTGAATGAAAAATCAAACACCGGGGCACTGTGGGTCAATGCACCCACGGAGATTGCGTCAACACCGGTTCCGGCCACGGAAGGTATCCGTTCTAAATTCATATTGCCCGATGCTTCGGTGGCAGCCCGTCCGGCAATAATCCCCACGGCTTCTTTCATGGCGGTTTCATCCATGTTATCCAGCATTATAACATCCACACCCGCATCAAGAGCCTCCTGAACCTCTTGAAGGTTTCTGGTCTCCACCTCCACTTTGAAACGATCTCCCCAGCACTGCCGAACCTTTAGGACCGCAGGTGTAATTCCGCCGGCTCCGTCGATGTGGTTGTCTTTTATCATGACCATATCATAAAGCCCCATCCTGTGGTTGGTGCCGCCGCCGCACCTCACCGCATATTTCTGGAGGGAACGCCATCCTGGAAGTGTTTTTCTCGTGTCCATGATCCTTGCATTGCCGGATGCTTTTGCCGCATCCACATAGGAACGGGTCAAGGTGGCAATTCCGCTTAGATGGGATATGAAATTGAGAGCGGTTCTTTCGGCTTTGAGCATCGAGTGTATTGAACCCTGGACAGTTGCAACGATGTCGCCGGATTTGAGTATATCACCATCGGCAAAATGGAACCGGAGGCGGCACGATGCATCAATGTATTCAAAGGATCGGATAAACATAACGGCCCCGCACAACACCCCGTCCTGTTTGGCCACAAGATAATAGGTGCCTTGATTTCCATTGTTATCTTCATATCCCGAGTTGCGGTGACATGGTTCTCCATTGTGCGGAGGTGATCTAATTCCATTGTTATCTTCATATCCCGAGTTGCCCTGGGGAAAGGCATGGGTTTTTGTATGAAGATGTTCGGCATCGGCCTTTCCAGGGTTTCCATTTTCCGTTGTTCCAGATGGCCTGGCCTGGCCGTTGTTGAAAACCGCATCGGTTGTTATGTCCCCGACATCCTGAATATCTTCGAAAAACGCTGTTTCGATGAGGCGGGCCCAGGAAGGGGCCAACTCCCCTCCCCAGGGAGCTGCTGTCATAGAGATATCTCTCTCCATCTTTTTATTCATAGAATCATGCACAGGAAATTCCGTCCCCTTGTGGGCGGGGAGGAATGCACATCCTCCTTTATTTAGCAGTCTAATCTACCCTTGTTTCCAGCTCGCAGTTCATAAATACCTGCTCAAGGAAACCCCTACGGTCACGAAGTGCCGTAGGGGGAGTTGACATGGGAGTTGACATGTGATGCAAAGATTGAATTTCCAGCATCCAAAGTAATTTATAAATATCGGAATATGGCCTCTATTGTCAACACTTCATCTCTTTATTTCCGGCTCTGAATTATCTTGATGGCATGTTCAATGCTCATGTTCATGGCATGTTCAATGCTCATGTTCTTAAAAAATTCAATCTGTTTGACACCCTCAATGGGTGTTGATATATTCAAACATGGCCTCATCACAACGTCTTGGCAGCTTCATATCTTTCATAACGCTAACGGGCGGCATCAGTGGCATATCTGCTTGTGCCGGGGAGGAAAAATGAGTGAGAACAACGATCCAAAATCTCTTCTAAGTCACATTGATGCAGTACAAAAGGGTAAACGTACCTTTGAGGATGCATTCAAGGGCGTTTCAAGGCTGATCTTTGAATCCGGTGTGGAGAAGATCAATGTAAAGGGCAGAACTACCTATAGTTTCGGCCTTTTCAGTAAGGGCAAAAAGCATCTTGTGGGAATGTATGATGAAATCAACAGCTTTGCATCATTTGTAAAGGATGCTTCCGAAGGCGGTTCCTCCAGGGAGATGGCCTTTGTCCTTGTGGGCGAGCCTGGAAACGGAAAGACCTTTTTTGTTGATTATCTCTGCAATGCCTACAGAAATTTTCTCTCCAGACCTGAAAATCGTAAATACACCTTTCGTTTCAAGGGTCTTGATCAACTTGAAGGCTATGGCAAAATTAAAGTCATAGAGTCCCAGACCTATGAGGATCCCATGATCCTTGCCATGGGACTTGGTGAGACAAAAGATGCCTCCATGGAAATTTTTGCCAGGAAGTTCAGCTTTTCAGACAGTGAGGTGGATGAACTTTTCCAGCTCTATCGTCCCCTTGGAGCATGCTCCGGCTATATTTGGAACCAGATTCGGGACCATTGCGACAATGATTTTGATAGAATGGTGGATTTCATTGAGATTGTCACTGTTCCCCTCACGGAGAGCCTGGGCACTGTGACGGGCAAATATCCGGCCAAGGACAAGATCACATCATCTGCTGTGGATCTCCTTGGAGAGGAGTCCATACAGAGGCTCCTCCATATTACGGATACCAACAACCCCTATCGCTTTGATCTTCGAAGGGGAGCCCTTGCCAGGGTGGCCGGAGGCGGCATCCACTTCAGTGACGAGATATATAAAAACAAGAAGGATCTGGTCCAGGTCTATCTTGGTGTGATCCAGAACCGCACCATCGAGATCGACGGCTATAAATGGCCCATTGATACCCTCATCATCGCCACCAGCAACAACTCCGAGTTTAACACCTTCCTTGCCGAAAAGGAGGAGGCCCCCATAGTGGATCGCTGCCGTATATGTTACGTGGCCCACAATACCGACTACAAGCTTCAAAAAGAGCTGACCGAATACGCCATTGGAGGGGACATAAAAAGCACCATCAACGGAGAGAAGCTTCACCAGGATCCCAATCTCAACTATGCTGCTTCCGTGGGTGTTGTTCTCACCCGTCTGCCGAGATCCGAAAAGCTCACGCCGGTGGAGACCATGAAGCTTGCCGCAGGTGAGGTGGCCGGGGAAAAGAGCCTTAAAACCCTGGCGGAACTCATTGACACCTTGAATCAGGACACGGACATAACCCGCAGGTTTGGACAGAAGGGACTGGGCCAGAGAAACCTTGGCCGGGCCATCCAGCTTCTTCTGGAGAGTTCCGAAACCAATGAGGGCACATGCATGTTTGCCCTGGATGTTTTCAACACCCTTGAGAAGGTGGTGCTGGATTATGTCACCGATTCCGGTGATCGCACCAAGTTCATGGAGGATCTCAAAACTTCCCGGGGACTCTATCGGGAGCGCATTATGACCGAAATATTCAATGCCTACATGGACGAGCCCCTGGCCATCAAAAAGGATGTGATGAACTATGTGAACATGATCATAGGCGTTGATGCCGAACATCTCGGTGCCGACATGATGTGGAAATATAAAGACCCCCAGACCGGTGAACTCAAGGCCATGAAGATCGACGAGCGTTACATCAAGAACGTGGAAGATCGCCTGGGCCTGAAAACCGATGAACACCGGGCCTCCTTCAGGAACACCATCAGAAAGATTTACGGCCAGAAGATATCTGTGGATCCCAATTATGATTTCATGGATAACCTGGAGCTTGTCAAGGCCATCACTGACGTTCGTCTCAAGTCCGACATTGCGGGTGCTGGAAGTCTTGTGGGTGCCCTGGCCAACCGCACCAACGAGGAGAATCAAAAACTCCATGACCGGATGATCAATACCATGATGAACAAACTCGGCTACTGCAGCACCTGTGCCCAGAAAACCATTGAGTACTTCTGCAGTCAGGAGGATGATAAATAATGATAACCCTGGATGAACTCCTGGAAAAGGACCGGAAGCGGGAAGAGGACGGATTTAAACGAAAAATTCGTATTGGCCGTATTGTGAAACCTGTCCGGGGGGGCAGGGAGAAGATAATTGTAGTACCCACAACCGTTGAGGAGAAGTTTGTCCATGATGAGATCAACCTGGATGAAGAGGGAGAGGGGGAATCCACCGGCGGTACCGGAGATGGTGAGGAAGGTGAAGTTATAGGCGAGGAGCCGATCCGTCCGTCCAAAGATGGTGAAGGTGAAGGTCAGGGAGACGGTGAGGGACCCGGGGAGGGTTCCGGTTCAGAACACGAGTTTGAGTCCAATGCCTATGAGCTTGGCAAGGTTCTTTCCGAAGATTTTGAGCTTCCAAACCTCACAGATAAGGGCGGTAAACGCACCCTGGTAAAATATACCTATGAGATGACCGACAAAAACCGGGGATTCGGTCAGATATTGGATAAAAAAGCAACAATGCGAAGGATTGTCGAGACAAACATGAGTCTTGGCAATCTTTTGGATCCCCAGGCAATTGACACCTCTTCATTTATAGTCGCACCTTCGGACATGGTCTATCGTATCCTTTCCCGGGAAAAATCCTATGAATCCCAGGCATTGATCTTTTTTCTGAGGGACTATTCAGGTTCCATGGGGGGAAAACCCACCCAGACCGTGGTTTCCCAGCATGTGATGCTCTACTCATGGCTCCTTTACCAGTATCACAAGCAGGTTCTGACCCGTTTCATTCTCCATGACACCGAGGCAAGGGAGGTGGATGATTTTTATAAATACTACTCCTACAAGGTTGCAGGGGGCACAAAGGTGGCCTCGGCCTATCGCATGGTCAACGAGCTGGTGGAGAAGGAGTCCCTTGCCAGGGATTACAA
>JADGBO010000071.1:0-8901 GCA_015231465.1 Desulfamplus sp. | reverse complement strand
TAACATCTATGTTTTCCACGGCACAGACGGCGATGACTGGGATACCGACGGCAAAGAAGCCCTTGGGGAGCTGGACAAGATGCTCTCCTACGTCGCGAGAATAGGCATAACCGTTGCAAAGCACAGCTATGCCAGATCCAAGGCCACCGAGGTGGAAAACTACATAAACAAATCCGGAATTCTGGAGAAACATTCCGCTCTCATCCGTATGGATGTTTTGGATGAAGATGCTGAAGATGCAAGGATTATACAGGGAATCAAAAATCTTATCTCGTGACGGGAAATATTTAAATAATTATGCAGCAAATCTATGTTAGTTATTTTAAGTACTTATGGTTTAAGAGCAGGAAATCAATATGATACAATCAAATAATACCTTAGTAGCGGATAAATTAATAAAGGAGTTAGAACAGATAATTCGCAGTATTGTAAGAGAAGAGTTGAAATCAATAATTGAGCAATATACAGACATTTTTCATCTTGATGACGATATGCCGATTTATAATGATTTGCTTGAAATAAAACAACGTAAACAAAATGAGGCATTGGAATTTATGACACACGATGAGGTCTGGAGTGATTAAGTATGAGGCTGTTTATGAAAAACAATTTGTTAGTAATATGCAATTGTATTCATCTTTAAAGGAGAGAATCAAAAGAAGAGTTGAAAGAGTGATTGATAATCCATACCATAATACTGAATCATTATCGGATAATACAAAAAAGCTCAATTTAATTGGTTGTCGAAGTGTCAGAGTAGATCAAAATTTCCGGATTGTTTTTGTGATTTGTGAAGAGTGTCGTAGTTTCTCAAATTGCGAATTCTGTTTTTGTGATGATTTGACAGATGAAACAATCGTTTTTTTAACTGTTGGCCCGCATGATAAAGCTTATGCAATGAAATAATTTTTGGAGAGCTATAAGTAATAACTATGTGCTGTGTGGCTTATATGGACTAACAGTGCTTGGAAGTCGCTCTGAATGCTGTCCATAATTATATTTTAGCACTATCCAAATAGACAATAATAGAGGGGGAGTCCCATGCAACTGATTGACCAGCATGTCAAAGGGATCATGGAGGGCTGTAAAAGTAGGGCCAGGGATGCGGGGCTCTCATTCGAAGATGAGAGCCTTGAGTATATCGTAACCAACAGGGACATGATTGAGCTCTCTCCCAAGGTTATGATTCCAACACTTTATGATTACTGGGTCCACGATGTGCAGGTCATATCCGGCCAGGGACGATACGAACTCTATCCCAGCAACCCCTATGAGACCGTCATCAACACAAGGCCACCCATATCCTACTACAACGACAACAACCCGGACTGGCTCAATGTTATGATATTTTACCATGTTCTGGGGCATATCGACTTTTTCCAGAACAACCTTTTCTTTAAAAATACCTGGGATTTTGATTTCACAGGCCAGGCCCTGGCAGATAAGAGGCTCATAGCCAAGTATCGCTCGGAAAAGGGGAGATGGGTGGATTATGTCATAGAATTTTCCAAGGGCATTGACAATCTGGTCTCCTATCATGGCCAGATAGCCGAGACTGTGCGACGGGATAATGCCATTGCCGGCGGCCAACGAACAATGGGTAAATTGGATTACTATTTTGATATATTTCTTCAAAAGGAGAAAAAGACTCCCCAATCTGAATATCTCAAGGAGATAAACAGATACAACAACATTGACCAGGTAAACCTTCATGGCCGGAACTCGGCTACCCCCCCGGATCATGGAAATAACGTATCTATTTCCACGGTACAGGATAATATCTCCAGGGACGATGCTTTTTTCATAGATGTCAGGATAAAATATCCGGAGTTTGATGCTTTTTATGACCGCTATATTGAGAAAAAAGAGAAGGGTCATATGGATGTTATGCAGTATATCATCAACCATTCGGAATTTTTAAAAAAGGATGAGAACCGGTGGATGAAATCGGTGATGGAGATCATAAGAAACACATCCCTTGTGTTCCAGCCCCAGATACGCACTAAAATAATGAACGAAGGGTGGGCAAGTATCTGGCATGAAATTCTATTCATGAAGGATGACAGGATCAAGGGGCATGAGGTGGATTTTGCCAAGGTCAACGCCGGTGTCACATCCATGCCCAAGGTCGGGCTTAATCCCTATGCCCTTGGAATGCGGCTCTTTTACCATATAATGGAGATGGAGAACAGGGACTGCTACTCCTTGGAGTATTTCAATCTCAGGGATGAAGTGAAACGGAAAAAATTTGACAAGGCCCGTAAATCCGGCTTTGACAGGATTTTTGCGGTGCGGGAAAATCTCAACGACTTCACCTTCATAAATACATATATAGACCAGGAGTTCATGGACAGACACAAACTCTTTGTATCCGGAAGGCGGATCAACAGGCAGAGGATGTCATGGGAATACTATGTCAAGTCCCGCAGGGCCCAGGACTACAAGGATATGATCATAGACACGCTTTATCATCCCCCCAGAATTCATGTGGACCATGAAAAGACCCTCCAGGGGCCCCTCTATCTTGTTCATAAATTTGAAGGAAAACCCCTCAAAAAGGATTTCATAGAAAATACCATGGTGGGCATCGAGTTTTTGTGGGGACGCTCGGTCAGGCTTGAGACCAGCGAACCTGTACTGCCTTCCGAGGAGTCATCCCATCAGAGGTTTGTCAACTTCTGGAATCAGCCTGGGGTGCCTGCCGGGGCATCGAAAAAGGAGCCGTCGTCGGAAAAAGAGATTGAGTGGAAACGGGTGCTGTATGTGATGGAAAATCGAAGGCTCATAAAGAGAGATATATAGGCCCCATTCATGTTGCACTGGACGGCATTGTCCTGGAGCTCATAAAGAGAGATATATAGGCCCCATTCATGTTGTACTGGACGGCATTGTCCTGGAGTTCATAAAGAGAGATATATAGGCCCCATTCATGTTGTACTGGACGGCATTGTCCTGGAGTTCATAAATATAGAGGGAGTAAAAATAGAATATGAATACAAAAGCCCTTGGCATCATAGATGAAAAAAAGAGCCGGGCCCAAAGGGCGGTGGAGCTTCTCAACGGGGAAATCGGCGAGTACGAGAGGCTTAAACCCATCACTTTCAACAGCTATCTTGATCTTGTGGAGTCCCGTCCGGCAGATATGCTGCGTAACGTTTTTCAGGTTTTCCACGACATGATGCAGGCCCATGTGGATGTCTTCAAAGAGTCCCTGCTGGATGACGGAGATGAGTTGAATCTCATTGATTATGACTGCACACGCCTTTTTGTGGAAGGTTCGGAAAGTCCCTACTTTGCGGACAGGCTCTTTGCCAATCGTCTCATGAAGAACATGGAGAGCCTCCGCCACGGCACCCAGCAGAACAGAATCTATATTTTCCATGGACCCCACGGCTGCGGTAAAAGCACCTTTTTGAACAATCTTCTGAAAAAGTTTGAAGAGTATGCCAATACCGAAGCTGGAATGCGCTATGAGGTGGTGTGGCGTCTCGACATCGAACAGCTTGGAGGCCATGGAAGGGCCGAGACCGTTACGGCCATTGAGAGACTTGTGGATCTCATTGAGAAGAAACCCGAAGGTAAGACAGAGGATGAAGTTACCGAACAGTGCATAGGAACGGGTTTCAATACCTCCCACATTGAGATTCCATGCATCTCCCATGACAACCCCCTCATGATAGTTCCCAGGAGCCAGAGGCGCAGGGTACTTGACAGGCTAATAAAAAACGATGAGTTCAAATGGCGGCTCTTTACCGAAAAGCAGTATGACTGGGTATTCAATGCCGAGTGCTGTACCATCTGCGAATCCATTTACCAGTCACTGCTGGAACGCCTTGGGGAGCCTGCCAGGGTTTTTGACATGCTCTATGCAAGGCCCTACTACTTCAACCGCCGCCTTGGAAGCGGCATCAGCGTTTTCAATCCAGGGGACCGTCCGGTAAAACAGAATGTCATCACAAATCAGATGATCCAGAACCGCATCAACAATCTCTTCCGGGACAGCAATCTAATCCATTATATCTACTCCAGGTTTGCCAAGACCAACAACGGTATTTATGCCCTCATGGACATAAAATCCCACAATGTTGAGCGCATGGTGGAGCTTCATAACATTATCAGTGAGGCCGTCCACAAGGTGGAGGATATAGAGGAGAGTGTCAACTCCCTTTTCCTGGCCTTGATGAACCCCGAAGACAAGAAGAACATCAAGGATTTTCCATCCTTTTCGGATCGTATTCAGTACATCAACATTCCATATGTGCTGGATGTAAACACCGAGGTGATGATCTATAACAATATTTTTGGAAAGCACATAGATGACAATTTCCTGCCCATGGTTATGGAGAATTTTGCCAGGATAATTATCTCTTCCCGCCTTAAATCTCAATCCGACACCCTTCTGGAGTGGATCAGGAATGCTGCTAAATACCGGCGTTACTGCGATGACAACCTTATGCTTCTAAAGATGGAGATATATTCGGGCAATCTGCCGGAGTGGATTGACGGTGACGATAGAAAGGCCCTGACATCAAAGATGTGGAGAAGAATTCTTGCGGAGTCTGAAACCGAAGGCAATCACGGTTTTTCCGGAAGGGACTCCATACGGATATTTGATCAGTTCTACTCAAGATATGCCAGGGAAGACCGCCTCATAAACATGCCCGCCCTTTGCTCGTTTTTCAGAAATATCGTCAATGAAATGCCCAAGATGATCCCCGACGGTTTTCTGGAGTCTCTCCTTCGCATGTACGACTACAATGTATTGCAGCAGGTCAAGGAGTCTCTGTACTATTATAACGAGGATCAGATAGCAAAGGATATAAAGAACTATATCTCTGCCGTCAATTTTGAAGTTGACTCCACAGGACGCTGCATATTCACCGGCGACCTTCTCCAGGTTACCAACGAATTTCTCGAAAGCATAGAAAATCGTCTCTTTGCCGACACCATTGCCCCGGGAAAACGTCAGGAGATACGCAATGATGTTCTAAAGGAGTACACCACCAATGCTCTGACCCGGGAGATTATGATTGAAGGAAAGGATATCACAGTCACCCGTCTCTTTGAATCTCTCCATGAGCGTTATGTTTACAATCTTAAAAAACGTGTTCTTGAGCCCTTTCTCGGTAATGAAAATTTTAGCAGGGCCATAAAGGATTTTGATACCTCGGAATTTAAATCCTACGATAAGCGTATTAAGAGCGATGTGGAGTTTCTCATCAACAACATGGTGAATAAATTCGGTTATACCCATCAGGGTGCCAAAGAGGTGTGCATATACGTTATAGACAGCAACCTTGCCGGAAAATTCAAATAGGCACCTACAGGCAGGTTCTCCATCATCTTAACATAACACCCATGCCCTGGGTGCGAACCATGCCCTGAAAGTGTAAACTTATAAATAAAGGATGCCTGAATCAGGAGTGTTTTTATGGAATATATAGAGATACATTTTGGAGAAGATTTTGACAGATCTTCAAAGGGAGAGAAATCATCCCATGATATGTTTCAGTCAATGAATCCTATGTTCTGCCTTACCAAAAGGCTCTGGAAACCCCAGATGGACATCCTTGAAACAAGATCGGAAATTATCATCCAGGCTGAGATAGCAGGTGTTGAAAAGGAGGATATCTCCATTGAAGTAACCAACAAGGCCGTTAAAATTTCCGGAACCAGATGCCGCACTCCACCGGATGCACCGGCAACCTATCGCCTTGCAGAGATACAGTTCGGTCCCTTTGAAAGGATACTGTATCTTCCCTCGCTTATAGATACGGAAAATGTTAAAGCATCGTTTTCCAACGGTTTTCTTGAGTTGGTACTTGCCAAGCTGCCTGTGCAGAAACCCCAGAAAATAGAACTCTCTTAGGGACAAAAAGCTGTTATCTGATTACTGACGGCTGATGGCTTTCATATAACCACCATGGCGGCATTCCCCGCCACAATCGAAGCATGAGTTGCATAGGAAATTTTAATGAGTGAAATCAATACCGCAGTGAATGTCAGTCCTGACCATATTCCTGATATTCTTCCCCTTCTTCCCATGGTCGATACAAATCTGTTTCCCAAAATGGTGCTGCCTCTGGTTATAATGCAGAAGGAGGCCATTGAGCTTATTGATGAGTGCATGGCAGGCAACAGAATGCTTGGGCTTCTGCTCTCTAAACGATCGGACATAGGTTCCAGGCACTCGTCCGGGGATCTTTATACCGTGGGCACCGTTGCCGTTATTTTGAAAATGGCCAAAATGGAGGAGAACAGGGCCCAGCTTCTCATCCAGGGATTGAACCGGTTCAAGGTGCTTGATTTTGTTGAAGGCAAGCCATATCTCCAGGCCCGGATCCAGGTGTTGGAGAGTACCAATGTCACAGGCGACAAAGAGACCCTGGCACTTATGTCCAATATTATTGAGCAGTATGAGAAGATTGTGAGGCTCTCTCCGGGACTTCCCGCCGAGATTGCCGCCATGATCAAATCCATACAGGAACCTGATATCCTTGCGGACATGGTGGCATCCACCATAAATGCTCCCATTGCCGAAAAGCAGGCTGTCATTGAGATGATGGACATAAAGGAAAGGCTCCAAAAGGTGACCCGCCTCGTCAATGATCAGCTTGACATTCTTGAGATGGGTTCCAGGATTCAGAATCAGGTCAAGGAGGACATGGACAAGCGCCAGCGTGAGTACTACCTCCGCCAGCAGTTGAAGGCTATACGGGAGGAGCTGGGGGAGACCGATGATGAGAGTGTGGAGATAGACGAGTACCGACAGAAAATCCAGGAAAAGTCTCTTCCTGAAACAGCGGCCAGGGAAGCCGACAGGGAGCTTAAGCGCCTTTCACGGATGCATCCTTCATCTTCTGAGTATGTGGTCTCATCAACCTACCTTGACTGGCTCACATCCCTTCCCTGGAACGAAAAGTCCGAGGACAAGTTAGACATAAAAGAGGCCCGGAGAATCCTGGATCATGACCACTACGGACTTGAAAAACCCAAAAAAAGGATACTTGAATACCTTGCCGTGAGAAAGCTTAAAAAAGACTCCAAGGGTCCCATACTCTGTTTTTTTGGTCCTCCCGGAACCGGCAAGACATCCCTGGGCAAATCCATTGCCAGGGCCCTGGGAAGAAAATTTGTACGCATTGCCCTTGGCGGCATACGGGACGAGGCCGAGATACGGGGGCACCGCCGTACCTATGTGGGGGCACTGCCCGGCAGAATTATCCAGGAGATAAGAAGGGCCGGCACGAATAATCCTGTATTTATGCTGGACGAAATAGACAAGGTCAGCTCCTCCTACCACGGGGATCCATCCTCGGCCCTTCTTGAGGTACTTGATCCCGAGCAGAACGACACATTTGCAGATCACTACCTTGATGTTCCCTTTGATCTCAGGGATGTCATCTTTCTAACAACCGCCAATGTACTTCATACCATACCTGCCCCCCTGCGGGACAGGATGGAGGTGCTGGAGCTGACCGGTTATACCCAGGATGAGAAGATGAAGATCGCCACCCGCTACCTTATTCCCCGCCAGAGGGAGGCCAACGGACTTACCACAAGCCACATTAAATTTACCGCCGGTGCCATTAAGGAGATCATATCCGGTTATACCAGGGAGTCGGGTTTGAGAAACCTGGAGCGGGAGATCGGAACTGTATGCCGGGGTGTTGCCAGTAAAATTGCCGAAGAGCCGGACCAGTGCATATCCATAGCTAAAAAGGATATCCACGACTACCTGGGTTCGGTGAAGAATATGCAGGAGAACGGCTCCAATATTTCGGTGCCTGGTGTCGTTGTTGGCCTTGCCTGGACCCCGGTGGGGGGAGACATTCTCTTTGTGGAGGCCGCAGCCATGAAGGGCTCCAAAGGTCTTATCCTCACAGGACAGCTTGGGGATGTGATGAAGGAGTCTGCCCGGACCGCCATGAGTTACATCCGGGGCCATGCCCCAAGATTCGGGATTGAATCTGAATTTTTTGACAAGCATGAGATACATATCCATGTGCCTGCCGGTTCCATTCCCAAGGACGGGCCCTCTGCCGGAGTAACCATGCTCACAGCCCTTGCCTCCCTTGTCACGGAAAAGGTCGTTAAAAAGAGGTTGGCCATGACGGGAGAGATAACCCTGAGGGGGGATGTGCTGCCTGTGGGAGGTATCAAGGAGAAGGTTATTGCCGCAAGCAGGGCAGGTATTGATCATATCATACTTCCCAGGTGGAATGAAAAGGACATGGAAGATATTCCGGATAACATCAAGGAGAACATGAACTTCACCTTTACCGAAAAAATGGATGAAGTACTTAAATATGCCCTGGATATAAAGCCTGCCAGGAAGAGAAAAAAAGTTACCGAGGATCATGAAAACAGTTCTGTTTCCGAAAAAGGGGATGCCGTAGCAGACAATGCTTAGGAATTGATTTTTAATAACTTGCCCATTCATCTCATCCCCAGCCACCTATTACAGGCTTGCCATGGGAGATTGGGTAAGTTAATGAAACCCAATTACGTAATGATCACTGCCCGGGTGGATGGCTTTTTTCCTCGCAAAAAGTTATGAATAGAGCATCCGGCATTTCGATTTCCAAGCGGCATTTTGGTTTCCAAGCGGCATTTCGATTTCCAAGCGGCATTTTGTTTTCCAGGATAAGGAGTCTTTCCGAATATGATTTTTAAAAGGATTTGTACCATACTCTCCATTGCATTTATACTGTTCATTGCAAGCTGTACATCGGGTCCATCTTCGGATCCGCCAGCCTCATCTTCAAAGGTGCCTGCCACATCAAGACCCTACACTGTACATGGCCAGTACTACCGCCCCCTGCAAAGTTCCAAGGGGTTCACCCAGACCGGAGTTGCGTCCTGGTATGGAAAACAGTTCCACGGCAGAAAAACCGCAAG
>JADGBO010000070.1 GCA_015231465.1 Desulfamplus sp. | reverse complement strand
AAACGTGGAGTCAGCCTTTATGGTGCTTACCCCCCAGATGGGGGCACCCCAGGCATTTGCAGAAAGAAGAATGAGCATCAAGGGAGATCTCGGCGGTGCCATTGTTTTTACAAGGGCAATGGTTGAACTTATGGCAATGCTCTATCCGCCTTTTCTTCTAAGGCCCCTTGTGAAAAGACTCCCGTCCTTTTCCTGGAAGCGTTTTATGCTCTCACTCCGGCTCTATGCCTTTGGTATCCTTACCGGACGGTAAGAAATGAACATTAAACCTTCATGATCGGAGTCCGAACACCCATGATCATGGAAATAATGTGTCCATTTCCAAGGTAAATAACTTACCCATTCTTCCCCCCCCCCCTCAATTCATGGAGAGGGGATCGGGGCTTAGGTAAATGGGCAAGATATTTAAGGTCGATTCCTGAACAGTATCATGTAACTCACCCAATTTTTGATTGACATCCTCAAAAATCACAGCTTGCCTGTTTATAAATATTCATGGCCCCCTGCCTTCCCGGGCAGGAGACGGCCCTGGGAAATTCCACTTTAAGGAGATAAAAAATGTTGCCATCATATTATGAATTTCACAATCCCGTCAAAATCGTTTCCGGTAATAAAGCCCTGGACAATCTTCCGTCGGAGCTGGAACTTCTCGGGGTGAGCCGACCCATGGTTATCACGGACAGAGGGGTTTCAGATGCAGGTCTTGTAAAACTCTTCACAAGCTGCTTCAACAGCTCGGGTATGACCATCGGGGCAATTTTTGACGATGTGCCTCCGGACTCTTCCAGTGCGGTGGTGGCAAGAATTACCGGCATTTTCAGAAGGAACCAGTGCGACTCCCTGGTGGCCCTTGGCGGCGGCTCGGTAATAGATACTGCAAAGGGTGTCAATATACTTGTCAGCGAGGATGCGGATGATCTATTGGCTTTTTCCGGAGCAGACCGCCTTAAGAAACCCCTTAAGCCCCTGGTTGTGATACCCACAACTTCGGGAACAGGTTCTGAAGTTACGGTTGTGGCAGTCGTAACCGATCTTGACCGCAATTTAAAGATGCCCTTTGCATCAAAGTATCTTCTGCCGGATATAGCTATTCTTGATCCAAGGCTGACCCTGACCCTTCCGCCCATGATCACTGCTGCGACGGCCATGGATGCCATGTGCCATGCTGTTGAATCCTTTATATGTCTTCAGAAGAATCCTTTGAGTGATGCCTATGCCGTGGCTGCCATTGAGCTGATCCGCAAGAATGTTATCAGGGCGGTGGGTGAAGATCACGGAAAAGAAGAGATCAGACTTGCCATGGCCAACGCGTCCACCATGGCAGGCATTGCCTTTTCCAACTCCATGGTGGGGATTGTCCATGCCCTTGGACATGCTGCCGGGGCAGTGTGTCACATGCCCCACGGCACGGCCATGAATATTTTTCTTCCTCCGGGACTTGAATACAACATGAAAAAATCCAGGGACAACATTGCAAGGCTGCTGCTGCCCATGGCCGGGGCGGATATTTATTCAAGAACTCCTGAATCCCGCCGGGCAGAAGAGATGATTCATCAGCTTCGGGCCCTGCGTTCGGCAATCCACGATATCTGTGGCCTGCCCATGACCCTCAAGCAGGCAGGAGTTACTAAGGATAAATTGACGGAAATCGCCCATGTGGCAGTGGATGATCCCAGCACTGTAATGAACCCCAGGGATATGGATGTAAAGGATGCCTTGAATATTCTGGAGCGTGCCTATCAATAGGGGTTGGGATACTCCTCGGTCAATAATTTAAAATCTTACCTGAGAGGGTAAAACCAGAAAGGTGAACCAATGTATGAGATAAAAGGATACTCCAACAGAGTACTTGAAATTGACCTGACCCATAAATCCTGGCAGGTATCCAATATTTCCAGGGAGGATCGGCAGAATTACATGGGCGGAAAGGGTCTTGGCATGAAATTGCTTTACGATCGCCTGGAGCCCGGAGTGGATCCCCTGGGAAAGGATAATATCCTCGTGGTAATGCCCGGGGTTTTAACCGGAACAGGAGCCCCCTGTTCCGGACGTTTCCAGGCCATATCCAAGTCGCCCCTTACAAATATCATTGCCACCGCATCCTGCGGCGGACCCTTTGGCCTCCATCTCAAGACAGCCGGATATGGGGCACTGATAATAAAGGGCAGATCCGAAGATAGATGCATGGTATATTTTGACCATGAAAATGTGGAATTTCGTGATGCCCAAAATATCTGGGGACTTGATACCGAAGAGGCCCAGCGGATCATGGCTCCGGAGGCTAAAAAAGAGGCAGCACTGGTCATAGGACCCGCCGGGGAGAACCTTGTTCGTTTTGCCAACATCTCATCGGGTCACAGGTTCCTGGGTCGAGGAGGTCTCGGAGCTGTAATGGGGTCAAAAAACCTCAAGGGTGTCGTGGCTGCCGGAAGGCATTACAAAATTGTACCTGCCAACGACAGAAAATTTCAAAAGGTTAAAAAAAAGGCTAATCTCTTTATCAAACGGGATTCATTTTCCAACTCAATGGGAAAGTTCGGCACTGCGGCAAACGTCAAGTTTGTGAACAAGGCAAAGATGCTCCCTGTGTGGAACTACTTTTTTGGAGATCACGATCAGGCCCTTAGAATATCCGGCGAGATGATCCAGAAGCACCACGGAACAACTCCCCATACATGCAAGCCGTGTACAATCATGTGCGGTCATAAAGGCCATTTCAATGGAGATATAACTTCCGTCCCCGAATATGAGACATTGACTCTGCTTGGGTCCAATATCGGTGTCTTTGACAGAGACGCAATTGCACGATTCAACGATATTTGCAATAAAATGGGTATGGATACCATATCAGCCGGGGGGACCCTTGCCTGGGTCATGGAGGCCCTGGAGAAGGGTTTTCTCGATAGAAAACTTATGGAATCCGAGGATATGGATCTGCGTTTCGGGTTCAGCAATGGTATTGAAAAGGCATTGGATAGCATTGCACATTGCAGGGGATTCGGCAGCGAGATGGCCATGGGCAGCAGGAGTCTCTCCCAGAAATACGGAGGCCGGGATTTTGCCATGCAGGTAAAGGGTCTTGAAATGGCCGGATACGATCCAAGGGGAGCCTATGGCCTGGGCCTTGCCTATGCCGTGGCCAATCGGGGAGCCTGTCATCTGTCGGCATCCATAATGGCCTTTGAGGTTTTTCTGGGTCTATTAAAACCTGATACAACCAGGGGCAAGCCGGAATTTGTAAAGTTTGTCGAGGATATAACCTGCGGGGTCAATGCCCTTCAGACCTGTCAGTTTACAATGTACGCCTATACCCTTGAACCCTTTCTCACCAAGTACACCCCGGATTTTGTTCTTAAAAAGCTCATGTACCTGGTGCCGAGTGTGGCAATTTCACTGATGGATTTCTCCCTTTATCCGGATCTTTTTTCATCGGTGACGGGAATCAAGTGTTCTTCCAAGGATTTTCTCCGGGCAGGAGAGCGTATCCATGTTCTTGAGCGTTACATGAATACAAGGGAAGGAATATCCAGCAGGGATGATGTGCTTCCAGACAGGGTACTTATGGAGACCATTGCCGGAGATGAGAAAAAACGCATGGTTCCCCTGAACAAGATGATTGGAAAATATTACAGGCTGAGGGGATACGATAAGAATGGAGTTCCCGGGAAATCTCTGCTCGGGAAGCTCAAAATACCGTCTGTTCCTTCCAGGGTATAACCATTTTTCCGCATATACGGCTTCAGGCAGTAGCGTCCGCCGGATCTGCATTCATAGCTAATGTCTCAAGGAAACCCCGAAGTCTTTAGCTTCGGGGATGAATTGAGACAACCGCAATATATGAACCTATCCCAAAAATCAAAAATCTGGAGTCAGGGAGGCATGCACATTAGTATTTCGGCGGTCAAAGCCAGCCTAAAAGCATTTTTGGGATAGGCTCATGAAGGATGCCGGATAACCTTTGTCAATCGTCCGCATTGAGATCACAAAATAGAGGTTCGAGGCATTCGTTACCCGTCCGGCACGAGCATCTTTCATCGCCTCAATTGTCGTTTGGTTAGGAACAAAAATATCCAAAGGCAGCACCTATTCCTGTGCCACTTTCGTAAGCAGCAGGGCGTACTGCGTCGGACACAGTAAATCCCATTTCAGCTAAAACAGCCGCCGCTTCTTCCTTGATAGCACCATCTATAGCCAAGGAATAGATTGATCAATCTAACTACCTTATATTACGAACTGTCCCGGCTTATGGCGATAGCCTCTCTTCTTAATTTCGACTGTTATCTAACGGCAAATCCTGTATATTCTCGTAATTCTGGAGGATGAAATCCTAACACTATTTTTTCTTTAGGAACACCAGCGTTAATAAGTTCAGTTGCAATCCCTTGTTCTGTCCCATCAATTTGTATCCAAATCTTTCCATCAATAATTTCGGTATGAACAAGACAGTGATGTATCCGCCTCTTTTTTTGCCAACCAATAGTTAACAGGAGATAACTATCGTGCTGAGATTCAAAAATAGTCTGATTATGGATATCCCCGTTAGCATAGGGAATACTTGCATGATTAGTAAGAATTTGTTGAATTGTTTGACGATATATCTCTAAGGTATCCATTGCAGTATCTCCTTTTCTGATGGATCAAATACCAGTAAATTTACCCGATTTTTCCGAAGTAATATTTGCCCTAATGGTTCAGAAAATAACGTGGTAAAAATTTCTTCACGAATAGCAAGATATACAATTCGTTCTGGTTCAATATCTGACAACACATCAGCATACAAAATATATTGTCCTAATGCTTGTTCCAAGTCAGCCACAATCGAAGCACCTATAAAGCTTTTAACTTCAACAACAATTTTTCGTTCACACTTTTCAGCAGCAAATATTTGCTCTGCTCCCAAATCAGCATATAATAATTTCGTTCCGTATTCTATCTTAAATGGATCATGCGTAATTATCCAACCATCTTTGATTAATGCTTGCTTGACATGTTCATGATAAACATCTTTAGCTGGCATAGAATAACCTCATGATGCGTTACTCCAATTAAGTCCCATTTCAGCTAAAACAGCCGCCGCTTCTTCCTTGATAGCACCATCTATACGTGCTTGCACGAGCTGGGTTGCAGCCATGATCAATTCTCCTTTGCTTGAACAGCCTGTTTCAGTTCCGTCTCCTTGATTGACTTCGGCACCGGTTCGTTAAATCCGCCAATAAAGTAAAGGTCAAAGAGAGTTTTCCGGCCTGAAGCTTAATACCAGTTCATGAGGTTGATTAAAGACCGCTTTACGATTTCCGGAGCATATCCCCCTGGGAAACGGTCTGGAGGGTTATCTTCTGGATGCAGTGATATATATCCTCGTCACTGCCGTATATATCTATTATATCCCGGTGGTTGATGAGGGTTTCCACAATGAATGCCGTCAAATAGAGGGATACCACATTTGGATTGGAAACAAGGGTTCTGAAGGGAGCTATCTGGAAGTCTATATCAAAATCTTCTGCCTTGCAGAGCTTCTCAACACATCTGTTTATCTGATCCTGAACGCTGTTTTTACTCACCGTCTCCACAAGCTTCTCTTCAACAAGTTTCATGGCAACCTTGTTGCTGAAAGGTTCAATATTTTCTCTTACTGCATTTATGGTGCGAAACCGCTCCCTCTCCTTTGATGACTCAATTTTGGACAGGAGACTTGATTCCCTGTTTCCGATTCTGAATGTTTTACCCATTATATATCCTTTATGCTATCCTTTATACTATCCTTAGATTGCCTCCCGAATCTTTCCATGCTTTAAGTCCGCCTTCCAGATAAGAGTTCTCTATCTACATGTTTTAAAAAAAAAAGATAGCGGCAATGCTGTTGCTGTCGGTTAACGTGAACTCCTGATTCGCATTAAAATATTGATTATAGTTGTAAAGTGGATGGTCTTTCAAGATAAAAATGGGGATATCTATAGTTTTACATATAACGGCCATGCCCTGGCGGACACAATGAACAATGGAAGTGTAAACGGTTCCGGAAGTATGTGTAAGGATACCCGAAAATCTATAGGAAAGCCAATTGTAAGGATGCCCGAAAATCTATAGGAAAACCAATTGTAAGGATGCCCGAAAATCTATAGGAAAACCAATGCTATCAATCCTGAAATGAGAAATTGGGACTCCATTATAAACTCAAGATTCATTCCGGAATATATTTTCCTTTTTTCATGGGCTTTAACCACATAAAGCATGGAAAGGGGAATGAAAGCCATAAAAATGGTGCCATAAGGTACAATATTGAAAAACGGTGCGGTTGCCATTAGGAGAGCTGCAAACAGGAGAGTCCTGCTTATAAGTCGCTCGCTCTTTTTTTCCCCAAGAAGTATGGGCAGGGTCTCCTTGCCTGAGATGCGATCCCCCTGGATATCCATGAGTGCAAAAAAAGCGGTTCTTGCAAATAGAATGGCGGTGGTGAAGGTAAAAGAGACGGCAAAGGCAAGGGATAAGCTTTCCGGGCCCCAGGTTGAGAGGAGCGGCAGCAGCGATGATACGGTTCCCCAGGCAAGGGCAATCAAAACAGTTTTAGAACCAGGTATATCTTTGATTCTCGAAATTTTGCGGCCGCGAAAGGTTGCCTTGAAAAGCTTCTGGTTGTACAAGAGTCCGAGAAGGCTCATGATAACTATGATGACAAAGGATAGTATGGATGTGGAAAATGATAGATATATTCCGGCGGCACCGCTTGCAATGGCGGTCAGGGCAAGCCAAACCTTATGTCTGCCATAGAAAAGGGCCCTTCCGGGGTTGTTGTAGCGATCCGAGGGTATGGCAAAGAGGTTGTTCATGATCTGCATGGATAGGATATAGAGCATGGCAATGATGGAGTGGATGAAAATATTTTCGATGTTTTGAAGCCTGGAGCAGGTGTAGGTAAGTGAGGCTGCACCAAAAGCGAGCAGAAGGTTGGTCTTGAGTAAAAAATCCCTTATTTTCCTTGCTGGAAGTGTGAAGGGATTACTGCTTTTTGTCAGAAGATTATCTTCAAGGGTGCGGAAAGTCCTGTTGATTATCCAGTTGGGTGTTGATGCCCCTGCTGTCACGGCAATGGAATCGGCCTGGGAAAGGGCTTTTATGTGGTGATCTTCAATTTCAGCAGGATCTTCAATGTGCAGTGAGTATTCTGCCGTTTCATGGGCTATCTCGGCAAGCCGTCGTGTATTGCCGCTCTCCCTGCCTCCAACCACGATGACAGCGTCATTTTCACCGGCAATTTTGCGTACTTCAGCCTGTCGTTTTTCCGTGGAATCACAGATTGTGTCAAATATCTTGTATTGGGGACAATTTTCTGATGCCCATGATTTTATCTTTTTATAAAAAAGGGTGTCCTGGGTGGTCTGGGCAACGACTACAGCCCTGGCGAAAATGGGCAGGGCCGCTAAATCATCCATGGATGATACAGTGTGGGCCCTCTCCCGGGCATAGCCCATGAGTCCTTTGACCTCGGGATGGTCATGATCCCCGATAATGATGGTATGAAAGCCCTTTTTGGCATGTTTTTCAATTATACTCTGGACCCTGGTGACCCTGGGGCAAGTCGCGTCAATAACATGGAAACCGGCATCTTCAAGGGCCTTCCGTGACTGGGGTGGAACTCCGTGGGCACGGATCAATACTGTGCCCTGGGCCTTGTCAGGAATACGGGTAATATAGGGGATACCCTTCTCCTTGAGCATAGCCAGCACCTGGGGATTATGGATCAGGGGACCGAAGGTGCAGATGGTGCCGGTTTCTGTGTTGGCGGCATCCAGCACCATATCCACTGCCCTGCGGACACCCATGCAGAATCCAGCGGTTTTTGCAATTGTGATTTTCATGGAACACTGTTGAGAATCTTTATAATACGTTCAAACTCCAGGCTGTCCCTGAAGCTGATTTCCAGTTTTCCCTTATCTCCTTTAACTTTTATGGAAACAGGGTAGTTTATGCGGCGGGTAAGGTCTGAACAGATTGTCTTTAGATGTTCCCTGTCTGCAAATTGTGCATTGGAGGGGCCGGCAGGTGGCCGGGCAGGCTGCTCTTTTTCGGTTTGGGCACTGTTATCATCTTCGGGCTCCGAGTTTTTGATCTTTTTGGCAAGCTGTTCCGTGGCACGCACCGAAAGCTCTTTGGCAACGACAATCTCCCAGGCACGAATTTGGCGGTGGGCGGAGCCAGCTCCGAGAATTGCCCTGGCATGTCCCATGGTTATCTGTTCATTTGCAAGGCTTTCCAGAATTTCCGGAGGCAGTCCCCGAAGTCTCAGGAAATTTGCTATGGCGGATCTGCTCTTTCCTATCTTACCTGCCACCATCTCCTGGGTATAACCAAACTCTTTAATGAGCCTGTGGTAGGCATCGGCCTCTTCAATGGGGTTGAGATTTGCCCGCTGGACATTCTCAATTATGGAGACCTCCAGCATCTGCTGATCGGAAATATCCTTGAGAATTGCAGGAACCTGATCCATTTCCGCCTTTTTTGCCGCCCGAAGACGTCTCTCGCCGGATATAAGTTCATAGCCCCCGTCAGGATCCTTTCTAACGAGAATTGGCTGTAAAATACCCTGCTCCTTGATGGAAAGTGTCAAACGTTCAAGGTCATCTTCGGAAAAAGTTCTTCTTGGCTGATAGGGGTTGGGAACAATATCATCTATCCGGCACATGAAAAAATTGCCGGCATTGTCATCTATACTGTCAAAGTCGGGAATGAGTGATGATATGCCCCTGCCCAGCCCTGTTTTTTTTTTCACGGTCATCTTTTTATCAGTTCCTGGGCAAGGGAGAGATAGCTTTGCGAGCCGACAGATGTTCTGTCGTAGCTTATCACGGGCATACCGAAACTGGGAGCTTCTCCAAGCTTTATGTTTCTCGGGATGATGGATTTGAAGAGCATCTCCCGGAAATAGGTTTCAGCATCCTGAACCACCTGCCTTGCAAGGTTGGTGCGTTTGTCGAACATGGTCATGAGAATACCTTCAATCCTGAGGCCAGGATTAAAGGACTGCTTGATCCGCTTAATGGTTTCAAGGAGCTGTCCAAGACCTTCCAGGGCAAAGAATTCGGTCTGAAGGGGGATGAGTACGGAATGGGCAGCGGTCAATGCATTGAGGGTCAACAGGCTCAATGAGGGGGGGCAGTCAAGGATGATATATTCAAATTCATCCCGGGTCGTCCCCAGGAGCCGTTTGAGTATCTCCTCCCGTCCCCTGCTGGACATCATCTCCACCTCGAATCCGATCAGCTCCACATTGGAGGGCACAATCTTAAGGTTCTCGGTATTGGTGGCACGGATGATCTCCCCAAGGGGAGCCTCTCCAATCAATCCATGGTAGAGGGAGTATTCAAGGGATGGTTTGTCAATGCCTGTGGCAGTGGTGGCATTGGCCTGGGGATCACAATCCACCAGCAGGGTCTTTTTGCCGCTGTCTGCAAAAGCTGCTGAAAGATTCACTGCAGTGGTGGTTTTTCCCACACCGCCTTTCTGATTTGATATACTTAGTATTTTTGTCATGATTCGAGGTCAATATCACAATAATTAGATAAGATCAAATATAGTTTTGGGCATCTTTACATATGCACCCAAAACTATGAATTAAGCGTCCTCAACTTTAATGCCGTTTCATTGGCAGGATCTATTTTAAGTATCTGATTGAGATGCTCATCGGCAACAAATGGTTTCCTGTTCTGCATATAATATTTTGCAAGCCAGAGTTTTATTTCAACCATCTGCTCCAAACTCAGATCCCTGTCGGTTCGGGCACTACTGTTTACAAGTTCGTAACAGGCAAGGGCATTGTCCACTTCATTGGAGACGGCATGGAGCTTTGCCAGCTTCAGTTGCAGATCATAACGTTGGGGCTCATCTTCAATTATCTTTTTCAGGAGTTTTTTTGCATAGTCATACTCCCTGTTTTGGACAGCTATGTTGACGATTCTCTCCCGCATGGAGAATATCTCTTTGTATTTGTCCATAAGATGGCTGAAGAGTTCAATGGCCCTGGCAGATATGCCCTCGGCAAGGAGCCTTTCAGCAATGATAATACCTTTTTCAATGGCTTCCCTGCCCGTGAGCCTGCCCTGTTCATAAAAATCAAGGGCATTGGTAACTTTACCCCTCTCAAGGTAGAAATCCACAAGCAGAAGCCTTGATACGCTGTCATGCCTGTTTACACTGGCCGCCTTGACAAGGCACTTCTCGGCCATTTTGTCATTTTGAATCTGTTGGTACAGCAGTCCTATTTTTCTCAAAATACGTGATGCTGTAGGTTTTTCCTTGAGAGCAAGGCGCATTTCAGCAATGGCCGCATCAATATCCCCCTGCTCTTCGAAATCCCTTGCCTTATGAAGATGAATGGTTGCCGCGTCCGGGTTGTTGGCGGAATGGATGACTATTTTAACCTTCTCTTCAAGGGATTTCATGGTCAGGGGCTTGAGAAGGTAGGCATCAATCTCGGTTTCAGCGACATTGGTCACCGTCTCACGATCAGCCTCGGCTGTTATCATGATCACGGGCATATCCCGTAATTTTTTTGAATTTCTTATGTGATTAAGCAGTTCCACACCGTTCATGACAGGCATATTCCAGTCTATCATAGCAAGATCATACATGCCTTCATTAAGCATTTTCAGCCCTTCACGGCCGTCTTCGGCATGGCGGATGGTTCTGCCGAGTTTAAGCTGCTTGAACATGTTACGAATGGAGAGGCGCATGCTTCTCATATCATCCACGATAAGCACTGACATTGTCTGGATATCAATCATGGGACATCTCGCCTGAAAATAGTTTAAATTCTTTTATAATCTCCCCAAGAAGGTCCCCTGTAAGGGATGGGTCCCGGTTACCTGTTTTTACGGCCTCTTCAATCTGCCGGGCCTTTCTGCTCAACGGCAGGGCATGAACATTGGATGCCGAGCCTTTCAAGGCATGGGCCGCAGCCGTTATGGCATCTGTGTCCCCCCTCCCCAGGGCATTTTCCATGGTTGCAATTAGATCCCCTGCCTCCTGGAGAAAGGATTCCAATATGAGATTCACGATCTCTGTGTCACCCCCGAATCGATCCAGCATGGCTCTTCTGTCAAAGGGAAGATTACCCCCGACCTGGACATCATATTGAACATCATAGCTGACGGTAACGTCACTCCGGGCAGGGAGATCGTTACCAGGCACAACATCATCTCTGTTGGAAACATAATCCCCGGGCACGACATTATCACTGTTTGAAACATAATCTCCATGCACGATATCATCTCTGCCCGGGGGAAGAGATGCATCCTGCCTGTTTTGTTCGGGAGCAGCCTTTGGTGCCGGTGATGGTTTATGCAGAAACCCCCTTAAAACAGATGCAAGATTTTCAGGATCCACAGGTTTTGAAATGAAGCCGTCCATTCCTGCGGCAAGGCATCTCTCCTTGTCGCCTTTCATGGCATTTGCCGTCATGGCAATTATGGGAATATGCTCCTTCTGTTCCGTGGCGGCTCTATGCCTTATCCGGGCAGTGGCCTGAAAACCATCCATGACCGGCATCTGGCAGTCCATAAAGACAATATCATAATGGGTTCTTTCTATTTTGTCCACAGCTTCCTTTCCGTTGCGTGCCTCATCTGCACTGTATCCCAACTTGGAGAGCAGGGTTTTTGCCACAATCATATTGGTTTCATTGTCTTCCACCACAAGTATTTTTTTAAGATGTTTTCTGTTTTCCGCCAGGGAATGTCGTGTAATGATTGATGAAGTTCGTCCAGGAGCATCACTGTCCGAATGGTTTAAAATTGCCCGCAGGCAGTCATCCAGGAGAGTACGGTCAACCGGTTTGCTCATGTATGCGGAAAAACCAAGGGATTCAAAGCGTCTGGCATCCCCTTTTTTGCCGGTTCCCGTAATTAGGACAAGTTTCAGATTTTTAAGGTCCAGGTCGCTGGTGATCCGTCTGCTGAAAGCAGCGGGATTTATACTGCCGCTCTGGATGTCAACCAGTACAGCCTGAAAAGGTCTCTTCTCCTCCACGGCTTTTTTCAGGGTATCTAAGGCCGAATCAATGGAGTCACATCCTTGTACATCAAGTTTAAGGGCGGCAAGATTCTCCTTGAGGGAAGAGCATGCTCCAAGATCATCTCCAAGGATGAGAACCCTTTTGTTTACGATGCTTTCCGAGAATCTTAAATCTTGTATATCCCCTGGCCCCTGTTTTGAGAGTTTTATTGTAAACCAGAAGGTACTCCCGAGAAGTTCGTCACTATCCACACCGATCTCTCCATTCATCATTTCAACCAGCATTTTCGAGATGGAGAGTCCAAGTCCCGTGCCTCCAAACCTGCGGGTTGTCGAAGCATCTGCCTGCATAAAAGGCTGGAACAGCCCCTCCATTTTATCTTCGGGAATACCTATGCCGGTATCATCAATGGTGAAACGAAGTGTTGCCTGGGAGTCATCCTCGTACTCTAAGGAGATATTAACTGTAACTCCCCCATCTTCGGTGAATTTTATGGCATTGCCGGTAAGGTTGTTCAATACCTGGCGTATCCTGCCAGGATCTCCCTTGAGAAGAAGGGGGACATCGGAATCTATGGAGCTGGAAAAGGTTATCCCTTTTTCCCTTGCCTGGATTGCCGGAATGGCGTTGATATCATCCATGGTTATCTGGAGATCAAAGCATCTGTTTTCAAACTCCAGCTTACCAGCTTCAATTTTGGAAAAATCAAGTATGTCGTTTATTAGGGAGAGAAGGGCATTGGCACTTGAAAAGACAAGCCCGGCATATTTTTTTTGTTCATCTGACAGAGGGGTGTCCAGGAGAATATGCATCATACCTATGATGCCGTTCATGGGGGTGCGTATTTCATGACTCATGCTGGCCAGAAACTCACTTTTTGCCTTGATGGCCCTTTCCGTTTCACCTACAAGTACGGTAAATTTCTCTTTCAGTGTACGAAGTTCCAATCTGGTATTGTCAAGCTCGGCCTTTACTGCATCAAGCTCGGATGGTTCACTATGCATCGGACTGATCCTTCATCAATGTCTTGAGAATATCTTCCTTGCCGATTATTCCCTTAATTGCACCATTTTCCACAACCGGTATTGTGTGAAAATGTTTTTCCACCATCAGGGCGGCAATTTTGCTTAAGGGGGTATCCGGAGTTACGGTTACCGGTTTTTTAACCATTGCCTTTTCCACGGTTGTGGCTGCAATTTTCTCCATCTCCTCTTTGAGCTGCCTTGATGAACTTAGAGGAAAAATACCATCAAGGAATGTGAGGATGGGGGGAAGGGAGAGGGTCTTTTGCTGAAAAACAAGATCACTCTGACATAGTATGCCCACAAGGGTTCCGTCATTATCCACCACTGGTACGCCGTTTATATGATTTTTAAGAAGAATCTCAATGGCATCGGTTATTTCCGTATCAGGTTTCACTGTAATGACATTGACTTCCATTATATCCTGTGCAGTTATCATGGCTACTCCTAAATTTAAATTGTTGTGGGAAACCGGAGGATGAGTCTTGTCCCCCCGATTGTTGGCAATTGTCTCAAATGTCCAGGCAGGGCATTTTAACATGGCTATAAGTGCAACACTTAGATTTTTCACTGCCAGGGGAATGTTCCACTTTGACTTCTCCCTTATACCTGCCATGTTTGATACCGCCCGGACTTCAATAAAAGGTATATCATAGAGGGATGCCAAATGTGCCGCTGCAGCTCCCTCCATGGACTCCATACATGGAGAGAAGGCATCTATAAGGGCTGCGGTGCGGCCGGCTGAGGCGGTTATGGTTGAAACCGTTATGAAGTTTCCCCGGATAACTTTAAATTCATGGGACTCCGGGGTTATTATTCCATGAATCTTTCGGCACAGGTCGGCATCCATAAAAAAGTGTCCCCCCGGGGTTTCAGGTTTGGGGTCCATGATATTAAAGGGAAGGGGATCGTGGGGGAAAAGATGCCCACATATTCCCTTCTGGTTTTCCTGGGGAAGCCCCTCCACTCCCGTATTCTGGTTTTCCCGGGGAAGCCCCTCCACTCCCGTATTCTGGTTTTCCCGGGGAAGCCCCTCCACTCCCGTATTCTTGCTTTCCCGGGGAAGCCTCTCCACTCCCGTATGTATGTAAGTCTCCCTTTCAGCCAGGGCAATGTCCCCCAGGGAGAGGCCCGAGTACCCAAAGGCCCCTCCAATACCTGCCTGGACAATGATAGACGGCCTGCCTGCTTCAATGATGGCCCGGGTAATTCCATGGGCCGCGTTAATGACACCAACACCGGTTATTACAAGGTTAAAGCGGACATTGTTCAGCTCTCCTGTGTATATGACGCTGCCTGGCCAGGAACCCCGTCGTGACAGCATGGAGCATCTCTCCATGAAGGGCTGGAGTTCAAGCTTGGTGGCTGCTGCAATAAGTAAGTCATTTTGGGTTATATTCCAGTTCATAAATACTCAACATCATTGAGTAACAACGGCAGGCCAGGCAATGGCTTTTACCATCACATGGATGCCGTCCACCGTTTCCTGGATGGAGAGCTTTTCCAGGGTATCGGCATCGTCAAAGGGCGTGAAAAGGGCGATGGTGACCGAGGGCATGTCTGTTTCCCGGGCATACCCTGCGGCCTGGCCGACTCCCTTCCGGAGCTGATGGAGATCAGAAAAGCTTTTCACCTCGATAAGGCCTTTTTTGCCCTGGCATTTGAGGTGAATATCCACCTTGCCGTTGCCCGTGGGAAATTCCG
>JADGBO010000006.1:32126-36195 GCA_015231465.1 Desulfamplus sp. | reverse complement strand
CAACAGCTTTACGCACTTACGGCAATATCCATGGAGATCGGCCGCCAGGTGGGCCTTCTGATCAACCGTGCCGGAAAAACCGTCCATGTGATAGCAGGGGATTCCCAGGGAATTGTAATACCGGAAACCCCTGATTACAAAGCTGTTCCAGGACGTCTCAAGGGCCTTAGATGCATTCACACCCACATCTCAAGGGAAGCCCTGACCCAGGATGACCTGACAGATCTCTCCCTTTTGAGGCTTGATCTCATGGCTGCTGTGACCATTACGGAAACAGGAGAGCCCGATTTGATATACAGGGCCCATGTTCTGCCTTCCGAAGAGGGTGATCCCTATGAGACAATGCCGGCGGTGAACCATGACGGCCTCAATATGGACTGCAATGCCCTCATTACCGCCCTGGAGTCTGAGCTGAGCCGGAAAAACGCCCTCCACAAGGTTGAAGACGGCCAGGAGAAGGCCCTGCTTATCCATGCCGCAACTGGAGATCCCCAGGTTTCCAAGGCATCGCTGGATGAACTGGAGGAGCTGTGCATATCCAGCGGGATAAAGGTGATAGGCCGGGCTGTCCAGAACAGAAAAATCATGGATCCCAAATATGTGGTGGGAAAGGGCAAGCTCTCGGAATTGACCATCCAGGCCATCCAGCGGTACGCAAGTATCATGATATTCGATACTGAACTTACCCCTGCCCAGATTCGATCCATAACGGATTTTGTGGAGATGAAGGTGATCGACCGTACCCAGCTTATCCTGGACATTTTTGCAGGAAGGGCCAAAAGCAGGGAGGGCAAGCTTCAGGTGGAGCTGGCCCAGCTAAAATACCTTCTTCCCCGTCTGATTACCAAAAACAGTGCCATGTCAAGACTCACCGGAGGCATCGGGGGCCGGGGACCTGGAGAGACAAAACTTGAGATAAACAGACGACGGGTAAGGGATAAAATTGTCAGACTGGGCAACGAGATAAAAAAAATACGTAAACAGCGTACCCAGCAGAGGGCCCGAAGGAACAGAAAAAATGTGCCGGTCATCTCCATCGTTGGCTATACCAATGCCGGAAAATCAACCCTTCTCAACACCCTCACCCAGAGCGATATCCTTGCCGAAGACAAGCTGTTCGCAACCCTGGATCCCTCCAGCAGACGACTGCGATTTCCCAGGGATATTGAGGTCATAATCACAGATACCGTGGGATTTATCCAGCATCTGCCCCATGAACTCATGGAGGCTTTCCATGCCACCCTGGAGGAGCTGGAGGATGCCGATATCCTGCTCCATGTCATCGACATCAGCAACCCCAGATATGAGCAGCAGATGAGGTCCGTGGAGAAGATTCTGGAAACCTTGAAACTGGATACAATTCCTGTTATCCACGTCTTCAATAAACAGGACAGAATCAATATTGGAGATTTTGACAATCCCGGGCTTCTCAAAGAGGGCGTTCTTGTCTCGGCCATTAAAAAGGAGACATTGAAACCCTTGGTAAGCCGCATCGAAGATATGATAATTTCACATCCAATATGCTATGCGTCATAAATATGTCAGGATTCAGAACCCATCTCATTGGAGGAATGGCAGCAGGCGGTGCAGTGGCAGCAGGCACGGCTATTTTTAAACCAGCTCTTCTGGACCCGGTCCAGCTTTCTGCTCTATTCATAACAGGAACCATTGGAGGCATCCTGCCGGATCTGGACAGCGACACAGGAAAACCCCTCTCCATACTGTTTGGTCTCATTTCAATCTTAGTGCCGGTTGCATTTCTCGAAGATCTTGCACAATATTTTACAATAACACCGGAATTTCTCGTCACCTATTTTGTAATTTGCTATTTTATAATAAACTTTCCGGTATGTGCAGCAGTTAAGAAGATAACCGTTCACAGAGGTATCATGCACAGCATCCCCTTTGCCGTTTTGTGTGCCCAGGCATCCTTTTTCATCTTCATGCCTTCGGGAAAATCAATGGCCATGGCCGGTGCCGTCTCAATGCTGGCAGGGTGCATCACCCACCTTGTTCTGGATGAACTCAACTCCATTGTCTGGAAGTTCGGGTGTATTCCGGTATTCAAAAACTCCATTGGTTCAGCCCTGAAATTTAAATCATCTTCATTATCCGCCACTTTTTTGATATACCTTCTGGCCGGTCTGGGAGGAGTGCATATATTGAATCAACTGGCTCCCTGATCCCAATATATAGCATTCCAGATAATGAAATTTCCCGAAGGAATCGTAGGGGCACGGCGTGCCGTGCCCTTGAAAGAAAGTTATTTAGGAATTGATTTTTAATAACTTGCCCATTCATCTCATCCCCAGCCACTTGTTACAGGCTTGCCATGGGGGCTTGGGGTAAGTTAATTAAACCCAATTACTTATCTGGAAATCTATAGTTCCTAAATCAATAGTATTAACATGGTGCTAACACTTGATTTTAGAGAGTCTAACTTTGTCATGGGGGGATATCTTAAAATCCAGCCTGACATTACCAAATGGTAATAATCAAACTGTTTACTAATTACATTTTTATGTTAGAAATATGCGGTGTTCAAGAGCCGGTTTTAAATGATAAGGTCATGCTTTATTTAATTTTTTCCCTGGCCATGAGCATCATTCATTTGTCGGTTTAACTGTTACATTTTTAAGGATGGCTGGCTCACAGCCATGCGGATTTAATATTATTATTCGAGGAGGTACCGTGATACAGGTCGAAAATCTGACCAAATACTACAACAATTTCTGTGCCGTTGACACCATCAGTCTGGAGATCGGAAAGGGGCAGATAATGGGCCTTCTGGGACCCAATGGTGCCGGAAAGACCACTACGCTCAGAATGCTCACCGGTTTTTTCAGACCAACGTCCGGAGATATTGTTGTCAAGGGGATGTCAATCTGGAACGATGCCCTTAAAATCAAGAGTCTCATGGGTTATCTGCCGGAATCGGCACCCCTTTACCACAATATGCTGGTATTTGATTATCTATGTTACGTGGCAAAGGTAAGGGGAATTTCCCGGGAGAAAATTCACACACGGCTAAAAGAACTCTCTAACCTGTGCGGTTTGAGTGAAATCATGCACAAATCCATAAGTGAACTCTCCAAGGGCCTGAAACAGAGGGTTGGCCTGGCCCATGCCATGATGACGGATCCTGAAATCCTTGTCCTGGACGAGCCCACATCAGGTCTGGATCCCAACCAGATTGCCGAAATAAGGGCCATTATCCGGCGTATCGGAAAGGAGAAGACCATAATATTCTCCACCCACATATTAAGTGAAGCTGAAGCCACATGTGACAGAATAGTGATTATCAACAAGGGTAAAATAGCAGCCGACGACACAACCCGGAACCTCACTGCCCAGGCTTCGGGCATCTCCCGCATCAGCCTCTCCCTCTACGATGCCGGGGAAAAAGAGGCCCTGGAACTCCTTGGAACCATATCCCAGGATCTTCGTGTTTTTCCCAGGGAGCCTCTGGAGCAGGGGGTTGTCTCCTTTGAAATCGAGGGCCCGGTCCAAAAGGATTTCAGAAAGGATATTTATTATAAGATCAAAGATACCAACTGGGGAATTGCAGAACTTACCCGGGAATCCCAGACACTGGAGAAGATATTCCATGAACTGACAAAAGGAGGGGATAATTAAAAAGCCATGAATCAGATGATCCATATAACACTCAAAGAGTTCAAGGACTATTTCATATCACCCATCGCCTACATAGTGATCTCACTCTTTCTTGTGGTTACGGGATGGTTTTTCTTTTCGACCTTTTTTCTTTTCGACACCGCGGACATGAGAAATTTCTTTTCCATGCTGCCCATGATATTTTCGTTTATCATTCCGGCAATAACCATGCGTCTCTTTTCCGAAGAGATCAATGTAGGTTCCTATGAGATACTTCTAACCATGCCGGTATCTTTCAGTGACATTACCCTGGGCAAATTCATTGCTGCCACACTTTTCTGCGGATGCATGCTGGTTCCCACCATCTCCTATCCCATATTCATCTCCTTTATCGGAGATCTGGATCCCGGCCCTGTAATCGGCGGTTACATCGGGGCCCTTCTTCTGTCCGGGG
>JADGBO010000006.1:0-32026 GCA_015231465.1 Desulfamplus sp. | reverse complement strand
GCCACACTTTTCTGCGGATGCATGCTGGTTCCCACCATCTCCTATCCCATATTCATCTCCTTTATCGGAGATCTGGATCCCGGCCCTGTAATCGGCGGTTACATCGGGGCCCTTCTTCTGTCCGGGGCCTACTGTGCCATGGGGATATTTGCATCATCACTGACCCGTAACCAGATTGTGGCATTCATAACAGGTTCAGCCCTCTGCTTCACCCTCACCATCCTTGATAAAATTCTATTTTTTGTGCCAGCATCCATAACATCGGTGGTGGCCTTCATGGGAGCAGATATCCATTTCCAGAGCATATCCAAGGGTGTCATTGACTCAAGGGACATTGTCTATTTTGCCACCGTCATATTCCTGGGTCTTTTTGGAACTTACCTTGTGATGCAGAAGAAAAATTAAGACCAGATAAGGAGTTTTTTTGTCATGAAAAAAGAAGTTGATCATAGGAAGAATAGAGGCATGACCGCTGGAAAGGAGCCATGGATTAAATTTATGCTCTATGCCGTGGTGGCAGTGCTTATAAACATTGTGGGCATAACCCTGTTTTTCAGGGTTGACCTCACATCCAACCGCATATACTCCCTGTCCCAGGCAAGCCACAAAGTGGTGGAAAACCTTTCCGAACCCCTCACCATCAAGGTCTTTTTCACCAAAAACCTGCCCGCTCCCCACAACAACACCGAGCGGTATCTCATGGATATTCTCCAGGAGTATGCTGCCAAGGGAGGCAAAAAATTCAACTATCGGTTCTATGATGTCACGGCTGGCGAATCAGGCATGACCGAAACAGCAGGCATCCACCGGCGGATGGCCGAGGATTACGGCATATCACCGGTGCAGATACGCATAATTGAAAATGATGAGATAAAATTCCAGCAGGCCTACATGGGGCTTGTTATCATACACGGCGACATGATCGAGAAGATCCCGGCCATAACATCCACCAACGGTCTGGAATATACCCTGACCACCGCCATACAGAAACTCAACAACAAGGTCAGTGCCCTGGCTGCCCTGGACGAAAATGTCAAAATAACCCTCTATCTATCCTCTTCCCTTGAAAAGGTGGCTCCCCTCATGGGACTTGATGACCTGCCCACCCTGCCCGGGCGCATTGAAGAGGTTGTGGAGCAGTTAAACGCACGAAGCATGGGCCGCATTGATTATAAATTTGTGGACCCCACAAAGGAGAACAATCTTGAAGAGATATCCCGGGCATATAATGTAATGGCCCTGAAGTGGCCTGATATTCCCAAACAGGGCATTGCCGCGGGAAGCGGAGGAGCCGGGGTCGTGATGCAGTACAGGGAGAAGATAAAAACCACTCCCCTCATATCAAGCATCTCTTTACCCATAATCGGTACCACGTACCAGATGGTGGATCCCGGGGCACTGGAGGAGCTGTTCACATCGACCATGGAGACCATGATCGGAATAAACCAGACCATTGGTTATCTTGCAGACCACGGCACACTCTCCCTTACGGGTCAAGGCATGGGCATGATGCCGGGACAGCAGGGATCCACCATGAATGTATTCAACAGCCTGATCTCGAAACATTACACCATTGAAAACATCACCTTAAAGGAAGATACCCAGGACAGCGGCACCATGGGGGGTGTGAAAAAGGCTTCCCCAATTCCCGAAGCCCTTAAAACCCTTATCATTACAAGACCCACCGAACCCTTTTCCGACCATGAGCTGTACCAGATCGACCAGGCCCTGATGAGGGGCACCAACATAGCCTTTTTCATCGAACCCTTCAATGAAGTGATGCCCCAGCAGCAGATGGGATTCGGGGGAGGTCCCCAGTATCTTCCCATAGATACGGGCCTGGAAAAGCTGTTGAACCATTACGGTGTTAATGTGGAACGCTCCTATGTTATGGACAAGAGCTGCTACAAACAGATGAAACCCGCTTCCCAGGGCGGCGGAGAGCAGGAGATATATTTTGCTCCCATCATCCGGGACGCAAAAATCAACAGCACTCCTGACTACATGAAAAACATCAAGGGCATCATAGCGTTTAAAATATCCCCCCTTGCCATAGACGAGAAACAACTTGAACAGACCGGCATTACCGCCACCAGGCTCTTCTCATCATCCGATGAATCATGGCTCATGAAGGATCACATAAATCTCAATCCCATGTTCATAACTCCTCCCACAGGTGGTGAAGGGATGGAGTCCCGGGCACTTGCCTATATGCTCGCCGGAGAGTTCACAAGCTACTTTGCAGGAAAGCCGGTTCCCCAAAAAGAGATGCCTGGAGGGGAGGATGATGCGGACGGCGGGAAAGTTGATGACACCGGCATAACCCCTGGGCCTATGGACACCAGCCTTACCCCTGGGCCTATTAAAAATGATGCCGATGCCGAAGATGGTGCTGCTGATAAAGATGATGCCGGTGATAAAGATACTGCCCCTCACAAAGATGATGACGGCACCCAAATTGCTCTTTCGGCCATTGAAGTGGACAACATGACCCTGACCCGAAGTAAACCCGGAAAGATATTTGTAATGGCATGTTCTTCCATGCTCCAGGACAACATGCTTGATCCGGAAGGAAGGACCACCAATGCCACCTTTATCCTCAACGTCATAGACCACCTCAACGACAGGGATGACATTGCCCTGCTGCGAAGCAAAAACCAGACCCTGAACCCGCTGGGTGAAACCACTCCCATGGCAAGGGGATTTATCAAGACCTTCAATATTGCAGGTCTTCCGGTGCTTGTCATCCTGTTTGGCTTTGGGGTATGGCTGAGAAGAAAATCAAAAAAGAGAACCATTAAAATCATGTTCCACCATGGAAACAATCAGTGATAAGGGAGGCATGTAAATGAAAAAGGCGTATATTATACCAGGTCTGCTCATACTGCTGCTGTCGGCCTATCTTGTTCTGCATGACAGGGACCGCAGCCACTACACCCTGCCCTTCATTCCTGGAGTGGCTGTTTCAGACATAAGTGAAATTACAGTGGAAAAAGGGGGTGTCAGCATAATCATCACCGGAAAAGACGGAGTATGGAGTGTCACCGATAAAAACTATCCGGCAGATAAAAACAGAATCACTGAAATGCTGGACATAATCAAGAATCTCAAGGTGACTGCTCTGGTATCCGAGGAGGGGGATAATCTGGCCCGTTATGAGCTGGACCCGGAAAATCGAATCAAAGTGACCGTCAAATCGGAAGCTGAAGTACTAAGGGAGTTTGAGATCGGAAAAGCTGCACCTTCATTCAGACACACATTCATCAGAATCAAGGGTAGCAGGAGTGTCTATCATGCTCCGGAAAATTTTCGCCGGAACTTTGACAAATCCGTGGATGACCTCAGGGACAGCAATGTTCTAACCTTTGAAAAGGATAAAATTACCCATGTAACCCTGGAAAAAGGGGGAAAGATGGAAATATTTGATCTGTCAAAGGGGGGAGGAGATGCCCAGACCTCTGATCTGCCACAGGGGCAAGGAGACGACCAAACCTCGGATACGTCAAAGGGGGAAGGATACTTCCAAACCTCTGATACGTCAGGAGAAGAGCCGGATATCTCCCCTGAAAAACCGGATATTCCCCAGGATAAAAGAGATGCGTTGGATTCAATGCTTTCAACCCTTTCAAGCCTCAAATGCTCCAGGTTTGCGGATATTGACTCCAAAGATGAAGCGTTCCAGGATATGGAAACCGCTGCCTCCATTACAATGAAAGGAGATAAAACCCTCTCATTAAAAATTTTTTCCAAGGATGGAGAACTCTTCCCAGCGATAAGCTCTGAAAATGACTATCCATTCTATCTCGACACATGGCAGGGAGAGAACCTTCTTAAAAAGATGGATGAGATCATGGATATTGATGATCAAGGGGATACGCAAAATAGAGGGAGCATGATGAATAGCATGGAAAGTACCGAAGTCCTTGAAAACATGGAACATAATGAGGATATTGAATCCCCGGAAAAAATAGACTCGGTGGAATAGATAGCAAAATCGACAGCTTGCTCCCTTTCCCAGATCATAACATTTCAAATCAGCGGTGCGGGCACTTAGCCTGCATCCGCTGCATTTCAACTAAATGGTACTTGGCCTGCATCCGCTGCATTTCAATTAAATGGTACTTAGCCTGCATCCGCTGCATTTCAATTAAATGGTACTTGGCCTGCATCCGCTGCATTTTAATTAAATCATGGAGTACAGGTATCCCCATTCCCATCATTCCAATATTTCTCGTTCCCATTCCCCAAAACCCTTCATTGACAAAAATATTAAGTACGCATAAAATTATCAGTTACGTGTGCTTATCACATGCCTGTGGTGATCGGTTCCCTGTACCCATACAGGGCAGGGATAACCTGGAACGGGTACAAATCGACGGAGAACCGTTTCCCTGTACCCATACAAGGCAGGGGGAAGCCACAGAAGTTGCCGGCCTACTAACTTTGTCAATAACCACTACCCTGAATGTATAGCGGTTTCCCGCACTAAATCTTATGAAAATACCAGGAGCAAAACAATATGTCTGAAGATACAAAAAAAGTTATATACTCCATGATCAAGGTGAGTAAATATTATGATAAAAAACCGGTGATCAAGGATGTCTCCCTCTCCTATTTCTATGGGGCCAAAATCGGCGTTCTGGGTCTCAACGGATCCGGTAAAAGCTCCCTTCTCAAAATAATGGCAGGGGTGGATAAAGAGTACAACGGAGAGACCATCCTCTCCAAAGGCTTCTCCATAGGTTATCTGGAACAGGAGCCCCTGCTCGGCGAGACCCGCACCGTGAGGGAGGTTGTCCAGGAGGGGGTACAGGAGACCGTGGATCTCATAAACGAATACGAGGCCATCAGTGAAAAATTTGCCGAGCCCATGTCCGATGAGGAGATGGACAAGTTGATCCAGCGCCAGGGAGAGCTCCAGGACAAGCTGGATCACATGGATGCCTGGGATCTGGATTCCCGCCTCAAAATGGCCATGGATGCCCTGCGATGCCCGCCCGAGGATATGGCCGTGGATGTCATATCCGGAGGTGAAAAACGCCGGGTGGCCCTGTGCCGGCTCCTGCTGAAAAAACCGGATATCCTTCTTCTGGATGAGCCCACCAACCACTTGGATGCCGAGTCCGTGGCATGGCTTGAGAAGCATCTGAGCCAGTACCAGGGCACCGTTATTGCCGTAACCCATGACAGATACTTCCTTGATAATGTGGCAGGATGGATCCTTGAGCTGGATCGGGGTGAAGGCATCCCCTGGAAGGGCAACTACTCCTCATGGCTGGAACAGAAGCAGAACCGCCTTAAAAACGAGGAGAAAAAGGAGAGTAAAAGGCAGAAAACCCTCGAAAGGGAGCTGGAGTGGATACGCATGTCACCCAAAGGCAGACGCTCCAAATCCAAGGCAAGGATCACAGCCTATGACGAACTGTTGCAAAATGCCAGCAAGGATCGTGAGCTGGACCTGGAGCTTTTCATTCCCCCGGGCCCCCGCCTTGGCGACAAGGTGGTTGTTGCCCGGGAAGTTACCAAGACCTTTGAAGATAAACTCCTTGTGGAAGATATGGACTTCATGCTCCCCCCGGGGGGAATCATCGGGGTAATAGGCCCCAATGGAGCAGGCAAATCCACACTCTTTAAAATGATCACCGGCCAGGAGAAGCCGGATGCGGGAACCATTGAGCTGGGAGAGACGGTAAAGGTTGCCTATGTGGATCAGGATCGCAACGTCCTTGACCCGGACAAGAGCATCTGGGAGGTTATCTCCGGCGGCCATGACACCATAAACCTTGGCGGACGTGAAGTGAACTCCCGGGCCTATGTTTCCAAGTTCAACTTTTCCGGCCAGGATCAGCAAAAAAAAGTGGGTGTACTCTCGGGAGGTGAGAGAAACAGGGTACATCTTGCCCGAATGCTCAAGGAGGAGGCCAACCTTCTGCTCCTTGACGAGCCCACCAACGACCTTGATGTCAACACCCTCAGAGCCTTGGAGGAGGCATTAGAGAACTTTGCCGGGTGTGCCGTCATCATCAGCCATGACAGGTGGTTTCTGGACAGGATCGCCACCCATATCCTTGCCTTTGAAGGGAATAGCAGCACCCTGTTTTTTGAAGGGAGTTACTCGGACTATGACAAGGATCGGAAAAAACGCCTGGGCATAAAGGCGGATCAACCCGAGAGGATCAAATACAGACACCTTACGAGATAATGCACTTTACCATGGAAATGGATACATTATTTCCATGATCGGGGTTGGCTGGCCTCCAACTATGAAGGTTTACTTGAGGCCGAGGACGTTAGAAACATACTCGGTTCTGGTTGGCCAGCCTCCAACTATGAAGGTTTACACCGCCAAACAAAATATTTTATTGATTAATAACCTTGAATAATTTATAAAATTGACTTTACTGAAAGAAACAACAGGCAATATGGAACCCATGACCACAGATACCTCAGATCCACAACCCCTCTTCAAATCGGCCCCATCCCGTGCCATCAAGGAGATAAACAGACGCAGAACCTTTGCCATCATAAGCCATCCCGATGCTGGAAAGACCACACTGACGGAAAAACTTCTGCTCTTTGGAGGTGCCATAAAAGAGGCCGGTGCCGTCAAATCCCGTAAAACGGAACGCAAGGCCACAAGCGATTTCCTCTCCATAGAGCAGGAGAGGGGCATAAGTGTCTCATCCTCGGTTATGAAGTTCAACTACAAAGATTACGAGATAAACCTTCTCGACACGCCGGGTCACAGGGATTTTTCCGAGGACACATACCGTGTACTCACCGCTGTTGACTGTGCCGTCATGATCATAGACAGTGCAAAAGGTGTGGAGCCCCAGACCAGAAAACTCATGGAGGTGTGCAGGATGCGCAACACCCCCATCATCACCTTCATAAATAAACTGGATCGGGAGGGGATGGATCCCCTGTCCCTTTTCGAGGATATTGAAGAGAAGCTCCAGATAGAGTGTACACCCATAACCTGGCCCATCGGCATGGGAAAACGTTTCAAGGGGGTTTATCACCTCTCCAGGCAGGAGCTGGGGCTCTTTTCCGCCGGTTACACCCCAAAAAGCGGAGACGGCATTGTAATAACCGACCTTGAAGACAGGGAGCTGGACAGACATCTTGGAAGTCAGGCCCGGGAGCTGAGGGATGACATTGAGCTGATCCAGGGGGCAGCGGACCCCTTTGATATGGATGAGTACCTCAAGGGCTCCCAGACACCGGTTTTTTTCGGCAGTGCCATCAATAACTTCGGTGTGAGGGAGATGCTGGACTCCTTTGTGGAGATTGCCCCGGCACCGGGCATCCGCCGGACATCCACCCGGGAGGTCTCTCCGGAGGAACCCGCCTTTTCAGGATTTACTTTTAAGATACAGGCCAACATGGATCCCGCCCATCGGGACAGAATAGCTTTTTTCCGCATCTGTTCGGGAAAGTTCACCCGGGGCATGAAGGTCCGTCACCATCGCATCAATAAAGACGTCATCCTCTCTAATGCCACCATTTTCATGGCCCGGGAGAGGAGCAACATAGATGAAGCCTGGCCCGGAGATATCATTGGAATTCACAACCATGGAACCATCAAGATAGGCGACACCTTCACCGAAAAGGAGCCTTTGAAGTTTATCGGCATTCCAAGTTTTGCACCGGAGCATTTCAGGCGTGTCATTCTAAGGAATCCCATGAAAACCAAGGCCCTGCAAAAGGGTCTTATGCAGCTTGCCGAGGAGGGCACCATCCAGGTTTTCCGGCCAAGAATAAACAATGACTATATCCTGGGAGCCGTGGGCGTACTCCAGTTCGATGTAACCATGGCAAGGCTCGGGGCCGAATACGGTGTGGAGGCAACCCATGAAACCGTGGATCTCTCGGTGGCACGCTGGATCACCTGCCATGACAAGGATCGGTTCAAGGAGTTCCTCGGGAAAAACGAAGCGTCCGTTGCAACGGACTCGGAGGGCTGCACTGCATTTCTTACCACCAGTGAATATCAGCTCGGTTTTGCCGTGGAAGCGTGGCCTGGAATAGAGTTTCATAAAACAAGGGAGTATAACTGATCCCAAGATAAGGCTTAGGCTGTACGTAATATAAATCCGGATTCCTTTTTCATGGTACTTCCGGAAGCATGATATAAGCAGTTAAACATAAACTTTAATTTTAGATGGAGATGTAAAAATGAAGGTACTTGTCAGTGACAAGATGGGAGATGAGGGTCTCGAAATATTCAGAAACGAAGAGGGAATAGAGCTGGATGTCAAGACAGGACTGACCCCCCAAGAACTAAAGGAGATCATCGGAGAGTATGACGGCCTTGCCATTAGAAGTGCCACCAAGGTTACCAGCGAGATCATTGAAGCTGCCACAAATCTAAAGGTTGTGGGACGTGCCGGCATTGGTCTTGACAATGTGGATATACCAGCCGCTACCCAGAAGGGTATTGCCGTCATGAACACCCCGGGGGGAAACACCCGGACCACCGCAGAGCATGCCGTTGCCATGATGATGGCCCTCACCCGTAACATCCCCCAGGGAACCTCAACACTCAAGTCCGGGCTATGGGAGAAGAAAAAACTCCAGGGCCGGGAGCTTTTCAATAAAACCCTCGGCATCATAGGTTTTGGAAACATTGGCTCCATTGTGGCATCCCTTGCCCAGGGTATCAAGATGAAGGTAATTGTTTTCGACCCCAATGTAACCTGCGAACACATCGAAAAATCAGGATATGAGTGCGTGACCATAGAAGAACTCTACAGGCGCTCGGACTACATATCCATCCATGTTCCCAAACTGCCGGCCACCACCAATCTCCTGAACAAAAAAGCCTTTGAGATTATGAAGGATGGGGTCATGATAGTCAACTGTGCCCGGGGAGGTATCATCCATGAAGGGGACCTTTATGATGCCATAACAAGCGGAAAGGTGGCAGGTGCGGCCCTGGACGTTTTTGAACAGGAACCTCCCGGGGACACTCCCCTCCTGACCCTGGACAAGGTCATCGGCACCCCCCATCTTGGAGCATCCACCAAAGAGGCCCAGACAAATGTTGCCGTGGCCGTGGCAAACCAGATCATAGCTTATCTCAAGCACGATACTGTCATAAACGCGGTGAATGTTCCCTCGGTCACTGGAGATCTGCTGAAAAAACTCACTCCCTATCTATACCTTGCAGAACGCATCGGCAAGATGCACACATTCATGACCAGTGGTCCCATCAGGGAGATCAAGATTGAGTATGCCGGCAATTTCCTGGATCTGGACATGAAACCCGTTACCCTTGCAGCGATCCGGGGTTTTCTCACGCCCCTGGTCAAGTACAATGTCAACTCGGTCAATGCCACATCCCTGGCACAGGAGATGGGTATAAAGATATCCGAGACCGCCAGCCAGGAGAGCGAACACTACATAAATCTCATCCGTATGCGGGTAATCTATGAAAAGGATGAGCATCTGATATGCGGCACAATCTTCGGAAAAGATGATGCAAGGATCATAAGAATCAACAAATTCCGCCTTGAAGTGGTTCCCGAAGGCTATCTCTCCATCATTCACAACAAGGATGTACCGGGAGCCATCGGCGACATCGGCACATGCCTTGGCAAACACGGCCTGAACATCGGCAGAATGATGGTGGGCCGGGAGGATGACGGAGACAGGAACATAATCTTCATCCGGACAGATACTCCTGTATCCGAAGATGTCTCCAAGGAGCTGGAGGCCCTGGACAAGGTTCACTCCATAATACGTTACGAACTTTAATTTAAAACTCCATCAACTACCCCGCCCACAAGGGGACGGGGTTTCCTGTGCCTGATTATATGAACCTTATCCTTCTTTTTAAGGACGATTTTGAAGGGCCGGATTTTGTTATCCTCAAAGGCAGGAGAATGGCCCATCTAAGGGATGTCAACAGGATAAAACCTGGAGATAGACTGAAGGTGGGCCTGATAAACGGTCCCATGGGCGAGGGGAGTGTTCAAAGTATCTCCAAAGATTCCATTGGGCTCCATGTTATACTTGACACAGAGCCTCCCCCCTTCCCTCCCCTTACCCTTTTACTTGCACTGCCCCGGCCCAAGATGCTCCGGCGGATACTACACTCGGTGTCATCCCTGGGAGTGAAGGATATCTATCTTATAAACACCTGGCGTGTGGAAAAAAGTTACTGGGGCTCACCCCTGCTTGCCCCCCAAAGCCTTCAATCCGAGCTGATTCTGGGTCTGGAGCAGGCAAGGGATACCATAATGCCCCGCATCCACATGCAACAGCTCTTCATGTCCTTTATAGACGACGACCTTCCAATGCTCACAGATAGAAAACCCGCTCCCCTTCTTCTCACCGCCCACCCTGGAAAAGGGAGCGTGCCATGTCCTGTCAATGTGGGCAGGGAGACAATCCTTGCCATGGGCCCGGAAGGGGGATTCATTGACAGGGAGGTTAAAACCCTTGAAAGATCGGGCTTTGAAACAGTACACCTGGGTCAAAGGATATTGAGACTTGAAACTGCCGTGCCATACATCATATCGAAATTGTATTAATACTTTTATTATCGTTACCCGTGAAAATACCCATATCATTTTAATGTTGGGCGGATTAACAATTACATTATCATTGGCTCAAGAGTTGTAAGTTCTCATATTCCACACCATATATTGTGATTATATATTGCATTACAGTACTATCAGCAGTGGTCAGTGGGAGAACTTATCACTCACGAGATCATTGGCTAAAAGGAAATTATGACAGAAAAAAATCCTGTTGATCTTTCATTGGATGAAATTGAAGAAATTGAAAAACTCACTTTACGTTGGGTATTTCAAGCGGTAATAGATTTTGGAATGGAATCACATGAAATATTTCTGAAATCACCCGATAGTGTTAAAGATATTGCCGAAGATATTACAAGAGAATTACTTGACAGGCTTTCTGGATTTAATGTTCAACAGCGAATTTACGGAAATGTGGATTATAAAAAGGCGAGATATGTTATTCTTCCGGAACAAACAGTCAGACAAGCTTTGTTCATAGATTCAAAGGCTGAAAAAGAAAACAGATCAGCCACAATTCAAATGTCTCAAACTTCAATGTGGATAAAACAACAAAGATCAGGCAATAATATTATCGAAAAGGGTTTTTTACCAGAAATATCTGAATATGGTGAAAAAAATTATTTAACGACTACTTGTCTTGTTCACTTTATGTATAATGATGACTCAGATGGTGTGCATCACCTGCGTGAAGTTACAATAGCAGTAATACCTAACGGGCGACTTCAAGATAGATATAATCCAACAGTTGAAGACGGAATTTGGTTTGCCGGTAGAAACGCACCCACATTAGGCCAAGATTTCAGGGTGCGAGTTAGTTTTATCCGATTGAAATCAAAAGCAGCATGGCGTGTGCAGACGATAACTTATGATGAATCTACTATGGAGTGTATTGGATTATGGCAATCATAAAAAAATTTTTAAAAATGTTGGAACCCAATGATATATATTGTGGGGATTCAAGGGTATTGCTAAAAAAAATTGAACCTGAATCTATTGCCATAAGCGTTTGGTCACCTCCTTATTACGTTGGAAAGGATTATGAGAAAGATTTGACTTTTGAAGCATGGAAAAAATTACTTCGAGATGTTATTAAATTGCATTTTTCAATTATAAAACCGGGTGGATTTATAGTAATAAATATTGCTGATATTTTGTGCTTTAAAGATGAATCAATGCCAAAAATAATGGCTGAAAATATATCCCTAAAAAAAATAAAATTATCAAAGGGAGAAATATTAAATCTCAAAGAAAAACATCCGGATTGGAACAGATATAAATTAGCCGAACATTTTAAATGTAGCGAACAAACAATTGATAGAAGGCTTAACGGCAATAATATCAGGGGGGGTAAATATCAGACTCAAACAAGAATTTTTTTAGTCGGTGGTTTTATAGAAGAAGCTGCATTAGAGGCTGGATTCTATTTATATGACCGTAGAATTTGGGTGAAGGATGCTGCATGGGAAAGCTCTAAATGGCATACAATATCATATCGTTCTGTTGATGAATCTGAATACATCTATTTTTTTTGGAAGCCAGGTATAACTAAAGTAGATCGTTCACGACTTACTAAACAAGAATGGGTTAATTGGGGGTCAAGGGGTGTATGGGATATTCCATCTGTCCGAAGCAATGCTGATCATGACTCAAAATTTCCAGTCGAATTACCGAGAAGGGTGATAAAATTGTTGACTGATCCAGAGGAAATAGTTCTTGACTGTTTTATCGGAAGCGGAACTACGGCAATTGCTGCTATTAGTGAAGGCAGGCAATACATTGGGATAGATAAAGAGTATAAGTCCGTCGAAATAGCCCAAAAATCTATCGAATCAATTAACTCATATACAAATGAATCGGTACAAATGGACTTGTTTATTAGAGAAATCGAAAAACTCTATAATAATAAAAAGATTACATAACGGCCATGGTGTCCCACCGCCACAATCGAAGCATGAAAGTCCCGGGAGCCTTAAAATATGGGGACTTTCATATAAACCTCCATGGCGGCATTACCGCCACAATCGAAGTGATGAAAGTCCCTGAACGGCGGGGACTTTCATATAAAAAAAACCATCGGATGAAACATCATGAAAAAGAGAAAAACAGAACCCCCTGCCCCCAGAATTGACCCTGAACGGAAGATGGCTTTTGAAAGCCTTCCTCCCCACATAAGAAACAGTATGGATGATACCGAAAAGGAACTCTTTTTGTATGCCGAAGAGTGGCCTGAAGCCATGTTTAAAAAACTTGAGGAATTTATCCTGCCAAAAAATGATGAATTGCAACAGTAATTTTAGCAGTAATTTTAAAGGATAAAATTCTATTCATATTTGTCAGTCATAATTTTTAAGGAGGAATTGATCATGCCAAAAATTTAAGTTACTTGATAACGACATTTTACGATAAGCCAATTTCCAAATTTACGTAGAGTACTTCTAAGTCTCGTGAGTGATAAGTTCTCCCACTGACAACTACTGATAGTAGTGTAATGCAATATATAACCACAATATATGGTGTGAAATATGAGAACTTACAACTCTTGAGTTCTAAGTCTGCATTAAATTAAGTCAAATCAAAAAAATAAATTAAACAATTAGAGAGAAATATTATGAAAAAGATTAGTTTGATTGGCATTGTTATTACGTCTGTCTTGATCTTCTCATCTGTTTGTACGGCATCGGACAAAATTGTTCTTGCAACAGGAGAATGGCCCCCTTACACCTCTGAAAAAATGGAAGGCTACGGCTTTTTTACTGAAATTGTATCTGCTGTATTTAAAGAAGCCGGACTTGAAATTGAGTATAAATTTTATCCCTGGTTAAGATGTGAAGATGCCATACAAAAAGGCAGGGCTTTTGCAGCATTTCCTTATATGATAAATGAAGACAGGAAAGCCAAATATGATTTCAGCGATCCCCTGGCTAACTCAACGGGCAGATTCTTTTATCTGAAAAAAAATATCAAATCAGATGTTGTGTGGGAAACGTTTGAAGACTTAAAAAACTACAAAATAGGCGGAACTGCTGGATACTGGTATGAAAAGGCATTTAAGGATGCCGGGATTGAACTTGATCTGGCTGTAAGTGATGAACTTGGCATGAAAAAACTTCATGGTGGAAGATTTGATCTCCTTGCCACCGATGAGCTGGTTGGATGGGATTTAATAAAAACACTATTTCCTACCGAGATTGATAATTTTGCCATTGTAAGCACCCCTCTTAACAATGACCAACTTCGTCTCATGGTATCGCGTACCTATCCTGATGCCCAAGCTATTACGGAAAAAGTGAACCAGGCCATTAAAAGAATAAAAGATAAGGGTATTTACTCAGAAATTCTAAAAAAATATAACGTAAGCGAAGAAATTTAGAATCCATTTTATATGAAAGTCCCCGCCGTTTAAGGACTTTCATCATTTCGATTGTGGCGGTGGGCCGCCATATTTGTTTATATGAAAGTCCCCGTCGTTCAAGGACTTTCATCATTTCGATTGTGGCGGTAATGCCGCCATGGTGGTTATAGGGAGCATGAACAATGGGTATCAAAAAAATTAGCGTTAAATGGAAAATTTTTACCATAGTCATACTAGGGCCCCTTGTGGTGGCCCTTATCCTCGCTGCCCAGAGGATCAATGACATCCGGACATGGGCTGAACAGAGTACCATTGAAAAAAGCCGGGCCGTTGTACTCATGGCGGAAGCGGGCAGAAGCGAGATGGCTGCCAAGCTGAATCAGGGAATCATAAAGCCCTTTGAAGAGCTTGATAAAAACAACATTGTCCAGGCCGTTCCCATTATAACGGCCATCAACATGGCCAAAATCAATGCCCAAAAAGCAGGGTATGATTTCAGGGTGCCAAAGTTCAATCCCAGGAATCCGGCCAATACCCCCACTGAACTTGAAGCGGCAATACTGAGGGAGATCACCGAAAAAAACCTTGAAGAGAAGATCGTCATCGAAAAAGATCAGATACGTTACTTCAAGCCGGTGCGTCTTACAAAGGATTGCCTCTTCTGCCACGGAAACCCCAAAGGCAAAAAGGATCCCACCGGCGGCACCATGGAAGGCTGGAAAGAGGGAGAAATTCATGGGGCCTTTGAAATCATAGGCTCCCTTGAGGCGGCCCACAAGGCCGTTGCAAAGGCAAGAATCAGCATAGCCCTATGGACTGCGGCAATCTTGATCGTCATCAGCATAATGGTATGGCTTCTGATACAGATAAACATTGTAAAGCCCCTTGATCTTTCAAGGGTATTCATCAAGAGAATCTCCAATGGGGACCTGACAGGCACCATTGAAATAAAATCAGGGGATGCAGAATCAGGGGATATAAAATCAGGGGATATAAAATCAGGGGATGTAAAATCAGGGGATGCAAAATCAGGGGATGAGTTTGGCGAGATGTTTGCCAATCTCAATGACATGGCCGCAAGCTTAAGAAAAATGATGTCTGAAATATCCGAGAACAGCAAGGTACTTCTTGGTTCCTCCAGCGGCCTCCAGGCCATAGCCGAATCCCTCTCGTCAGGTTCGGAAAAAACCTCGGGCAATGCCAATACCGTTGCCGTGGCTGCCGAAGAGATGAGTTCAAACATGAACTCGGTTGCAGCGGCCATGGAGCAGGCATCCACAAATATCAGCATAGTGGCGACCTCTGCCGAAGATATAACACGGAACATAAATGCCATATCAAGCAACTCGGACAAGGCAAGGGATATAACCCACAAGGCTGTTCAACAGGCCATGACGGCATCTGAAAGGGTTGACAAGCTGGGAAAAGCCGCCACGGAAATCGGCAAGGTCACCGAGGCAATCAGCAGTATTTCCGAACAGACCAATCTTCTGGCACTTAACGCCACCATTGAAGCGGCCAGGGCAGGAGAGGCCGGCAAGGGCTTTGCCGTGGTTGCCAACGAGATAAAAGAACTGGCTAAACAAACCTCGGATGCCACCAGCGAAATAAATCAGATGATTGAGGACATTCAAAAATCCACCATGGAGACTGTCAAGGATATTGAAGAGATATCTGCTGTAATCAACAGCGTCAATAAAACAGTTTCTGAAATAGCGGCTTCCGTGGATGAGCAGTCAAGAACCACAAGTGAAATCGCTGAAAATGTTATGCAGGCATCCCAGGGAATCAGCGAAGTCAATGAAAATGTATCCCAGACATCGGCGGTGTCCGAAGAGATTGCAAGGGATATTGCAGATGTGAATGCATCTGCCCAGGATATGTCCAGAAACAGTGCTGATCTCAATGACAAATCCGCTGAGCTGTTTGAAATATCTGAAAAGATGAAGCAGACCGTAAGTAAATTCAAAATTTAGGCATACTTCATCTGTCAATTTAGGAATGGGTCTTAATTAACTTGCCCATTTACCTCACCCCCCAACCCCCTCTCCATGAATGGAGAGGGGGAGAATGGGTAAGTTATCTCGTGTTCATTCCTTAAGCTTAAAAATCAATCGGCAGAAGGCATTCACCATCGTTATTTTGTGTGTGTTATGCCTTGATTGCCCCTTAATTAATTATGGAGGGAAAAATAATGAACAGTGCAGAATACAAGGATATTATGCAGTATGCCATAAATCTTGAGATGGAAGCGGAAATATTTTACACAAAGGTGTCTGAAAAAGTTAATGATCCATATCTAAAAGAGATGTTTCTCAAGTTTTCAATGGAAGAGAAGGCACACAGGGAGATTTTGACACGTCTCATGGTAAAGGAGGAGACAGGACAATATTTCCAACCAGCCCATGACTACGGCATATCACAAACCATTGAGAGACCCAGGATAAAAGAAGATATGACCCTGGCCGATGCATTTGCCCTGGCCATGAAAAATGAAGAGTATGCAATGACCATGTATAAAAAAATGGCCGATGATTGTTCCGACAGCAGCTTGAAAAAAGTTTTTGAGGATTTCGCTGCCATGGAGCAGGGCCATAAACAAAATATGGAGAACTTCTATACTGACGTTGCCTACCCCGAAAAATGGTGACGGTTACACAAACAAGTTAAATAAATAATATTTGCTGCCCATTACTTAAACCATGAGGGGAGAAAAAAATGATTAAGACATGCTCGAACAATTTTTCATGCCGTTTGCCTTTATTCCCCCTGTTTATCTCATTGATTTTTCTCCTTTCTCCCTTGCCGGCTGCCGGTGAAAATCCTGTTTCCCATGGAGGTTATAATCCTGTCTCCCATGAAAATTATAATTCTGTCACCAATAAAGATGCTACCCCGCTGACCAATGAACATTTTGGGCACCTGGGAATTCCGGATATTTTGAAATCCTGGATACCCTGGGTACTGCATGGCAGGGAAAGGGAAAGAGACTGCATACCCCGCTATAACGACCCCAAAAACTTCCAGTGCATCTGGCCATCCATTATTCATCTGGAACTATCCGGAGAGGGAGGCTCTTTTACCCAGCTTATACATGTCATGGAAGGGGAAGAGATACCCCTGCCCGGCCATGGCCGCCAATGGCCGGTGGATGTAACCATTGACGGGGTACCCGCCGTTGTACTGGCAAGGAACTCCAGGCCTGTGGCAAGACTATTCCCGGACAGTAGTGACCCGCCGCCCCCTTCTTTGCAGCATGATTCTGAAATCCCCATTCCCGATCCCTTCCAGGCTCCCTCTCCCGGAGTCATCCATGCCGCTTCTCTACCCATGCAAGGTCTTGTATCCGTTTCCGGCACATTCATCTGGAACACTCTTCCTGAATATTTGACCATTCCTGAAAAGAGTGCCATTGTGACACTATCTGTGAACAATGAAGATGCAGCCTTCCCCCCCGTGGATGCCTCGGGCAGGGTGTGGTTGAAGAAGACCGATGATGCAACTTTGACAAAAAAAGCCGAAGATCGCCTTAAAATCGAAGTTTTCCGCCTCATAGACGATGCGGTGCCCGGGGTCGTAACCATCTATATATCCCTGGATGTCTCCGGATCTGCAAGGGAGATTGTGCTGGGGCCGGTTTTTCCAAGGGAGAAGATGATTCCCCTCTCCATGGACACTCCCCTTCCGGCAAGGCTGGAAAAAGACGGCTCCCTGGTACTTCGGGTGAGACCCGGTCAATATGGAGTCACCGTCAAAACCAGGCACATTGATCCTTTGAAGAGCATGGTCTTTGAAGTACCCCATGACGGATTCTGGCCGGATCAGGAGATATGGTCGGTGATACGCCGTCCGGATATGAGGATCATCGAGGTTGAAGGAGGCACACAAGTGGATCCCCGCCACACCTCCCTTCCGGAGGCATGGAGAAGCTATCCTGCCTTTAGCATGCTTCCTGGAGAAATTTTGACCTTCAGGGAGATTAAAAGGGGAGATCCGGTTCCGGCACCGGATCAGTTAATCCTTGACAGAACATTGTGGCTCCATTTTGATGGATCGGGCTATACCGTACAGGATAGGATAACGGGCAGGAAAAGCAGTGGATGGCGGCTGGAGATGGAGCCGTCCATGGAACCCGGCAGGGTGATGGTGAACGGCCGGGAGCAGTTGATAACAACCCTTGATAAACAGGGTCTCTCCATGGATGAAAATCCTGGAAAACCTCTTCCCGATGCCACACAGGCCAATCCTGATATTTCCCCAAAACCTGCTGATTCCCACACATCAGGTGATTCCGGTACCCCTGCCGGTTCCCACACATCGGGTGATTCCGGTACCCCTGCCGGTTCCCACACATCGGGTGATTCCGGTACCCCTGCCGGTTCCCACACATCGGGTGATTCCGGCACACCTGCCGTGGGGGTAGAGATTCGCCGGGGCCTGCTGGATGTGACCGCGGAAACCCGTTTCATGGGGCCTGTGAACCGACTGCCTGCAACAGGATGGCAGCATGAGTTCAATCAGGTCCAGGGAAAAATTTTTCTGCCTCCGGGATGGAAACTGCTCCATGCATCCGGCGTTGACAACACCCCCCATACCTGGGTGAAACAGTGGACATTGCTTGATTTTTTCATTGTCCTGGTCTTCACCGTTGCAACACTTAAACTATACAGTCCTGTTCTTGCCGTCCTGGGGTTTCTTACCCTGGTCCTGACCTGGCATGAGCCCGGGGCTCCCCGATTTATATGGCTTTTTCTCCTTGCAGGATTTGCCCTTATTGCCCATCTGCCCGAAGGCAGATTGAAAAACGCGGTGAAACGTTACCAGGCCCTGGCTGCCATGGTACTTGTTTTGATTGTACTGCCCTACAGCATCAATGCCCTCCGGGTGGGGATATATCCCCAGTTGGAGCGGCCATGGATATCCATGAACAACGAAATCACATCAAGGGACCAGGGAGCATATGGTACCCATGGAACCGGGAATATGGGTTCCGGGAATATGGCATCATTAAATATGGAGAAACAATACCAGGTACAGTCAGATATGGCCATGGAAGAGGAGGTGATGATGAAGTCCCGGGCACTGGCTCCTCCGGGGGTCAAAGTTTTAAGGACCGGTGGGGCAATGTCCGCATCGGAGAGGGTGACGGCAGGCTCCATGCCTGGTGTTGTCCAGGACTCTGTTCCAGGATATGCCGGATATAAGAAAAAATCCAGTGTGATGCAGCAGGATCCCCGGGCCCTTACCCAGACAGGCCCCGGGCTTCCCATGTGGACTCCCTTTGACACCCTTAAATTCAGTTGGTCAGGACCGGTGCCCCCCAATGAAACCATATCCCTCTTTCTTGCGGGTCCCAAAATCAACTTTATGCTGGCCTTTTTGAGGGTGGGCCTGATTTTTATCCTGGCCGGGGGGCTTTTCGGCAAACTGTTCAAGGGCGGCAACCTGTTCAAGGGCGGCAATCTGTTCAAGGGCGGCAACCTGTTCAAGGGCGGCAATCTGTTCAAGGGTCCGGCAAAGGCCGCCATCATCTTTTTTTCACCGGGACCATCCACGGGAAGACATTCAAATATATCTATTATTCTAACGCCCCTTCTTTTAACCCCCCTTCTGTTCACTGCCCTTCTTTTAACTGCCCCTATATTCAATTACCAGGCGATCCCCAATGCCCATGCAGCAGTGGAGAGGGCGGGAGAGAGTCACCAAAACGGCACTGCCGGAGTGATTCCCCCCCGGGCAATCCTGGATGAGCTTCAAAAAAGGCTTCTAAAACCCCATGAATGTTTTCCCAACTGTGCCGACGTATCCCATATGGAAATAGAGATAACCCGGGATCATCTTTCAGTGACCCTTGGGGTCCACTCGGCCCTGGCTTCGGCAATACCCCTTCCGGGCAATGCCAGACACTGGATTCCCCGGTCTGTTTTACTCAATGGAGCCCAATCCTCCCACCTTTTCAGGGAGGGGGATATTCTCTGGATGCTGGTGCCGCCGGGGAGCCACACCATTTCCCTCCAGAGCCCCATAAGGGGCCAGGGAACCTTCCAGATTCCCCTGCCCATGAAGCCCCGCCACGGAAGGGTTGTAAACAGGGGTGAATGGGTTGTGGAGGGCATTAACCAGGATGGAACCATTGAGGATCAGATTCAGTTCAAACCCGGAGCCCGGGAGTCCGGCCCAGGAAAGGAGCCGCCTTTGGAAAGCTCTATCCTTCCGCCCTTTGCATATCTTGAGCGACGGCTTCTCCTGGGACTGGAGTGGAAGGTGGAGAACGAACTCATACGCATATCCCCCCCGGACTCGGCCATGGTACTCAACATTCCCCTTATTCCCGGGGAGTCCGTCACCACCCGGGATATGCGTATAAAAAATGGAACCGTCCAGCTCACAATGCCGGCGGGAACTTCCCGTATCTCCTGGGAATCCTTCCTTGAACCATCCAATACCATTGTACTTGAACATGCCCTTTCCACAGAGTGGAAAGAGATATGGACCCTGGATGTGAGCCCCATATTCCATGTGGAGACCAAAGGTATTCCGGTTATTCTCCACCAGGTGGAGGATCGGTGGCATCCCACATGGCACCCCTGGCCCGGAGAGAAGGTCACCCTTCTTGTGGAACGCCCCCGGGGTGTGGACGGAGAGACCATTACCATTGAAAGCTCCCACTTAGAACTTCGTCCTGGAGTACGCTCCTCAAGTGCATCCCTCACCCTGAAGATCAGGAGCAGCCAGGGGGGTCAGCACACTGTAAAACTACCCGAATATGCCGAAGTGCAGGAGGTTACCGTAAATGGCAAAGCCGGAATAATACGCTTGGATGGCAGGAATCTTCCCATTCCCCTCAATCCTGGAAGTCAGATTGTACAGATAAAATGGCGGGGAGGAGAAAACAGTACCATCTCAAGCATCTTTCGGACACCGTCCATAGATCTTGGCATTCCAAGTGTCAACGCTGCCGTGGATATTCACCTCCCACGCAGCCGATGGCCCCTTCTCATGGGAGGGGGGCACCTCATGGGACCTGCTGTTCTGTTCTGGTCCGTTGTGCTTATGGTTATTGCAGTCTCATTTTGCCTCTCCATGACAAAAATGTCGCCTTTAAAGTTCCACCACTGGTTTCTTCTCGGCCTGGGCATGGCCATGAGCAGCATGGCTGCATCTCTTTTTGTGGCGGCATGGCTCATTCTTACGGACATCCGGGGAAAAAAGGGTGAGAAGCTTCAAAGCGATCTCACTCCCTTTAAATTTAATCTTATGCAGATGGGCCTGGCCGGACTGTGGATACTTGCACTTCTATCCCTTGTTTTTGCAATATCCCAGGGACTCATCGGCCATCCTGACATGAACATAAGAGGCAACGGCTCTTCTGCATACTATATGCGCTGGTACCAGGATATAAGCCGGGAAGTTCTTCCAAGGGCATGGCTCTTCTCCCTTCCCATGCTGGTTTACCGTCTTGCCATGCTGGCCTGGGCCCTTTGGATTGCCATCGGCCTTGTCCACATAATCAAGTGGGGATGGGGCTGTTTCTCCCAGCCTGTGATGTGGCGTTCCCTTCCCAAAAAGGATTCTAAATGGAGTTTTCCATTTAGGAAATCCAGTACGGAACCATGATAAAAGACGGGACCATGATTTTAGATTGGGATGGACCGTCAAAGTCGAAACCAATTCCTTGACTGGAACAACCAATTCAAATAATATAATTTTTCAGTTGGTATTGAGTGCCGGATGATACTCCCATTTTAAAAACATTAACATAACTCGTGAGTGATAAGTTCTCCCACTTACCACTACTGATAGTACTATAATGCAATATATTACCACAATATATGGTGTGGAGTATGAGAACTTACAACTCTTGAGAACATAAAAGGTTTTATTCGAGATCAAAATGAAAAACGACTATATTATAAAAATATCCGAGATGCACAAATGGTATGGAGATTTCCATGTACTCAACAACATCAATCTCAATGTCCATCGGGGGGAGAGGATTGTTATCTGCGGCCCTTCCGGTTCTGGAAAGTCAACCTTGATACGCTGCATAAACCGCCTGGAAGAACACCAGCGGGGAAGCATCAATGTGGATGGCATAGAGCTTACGGACAATCTTAAAAACATTGAAAAAGTCCGTACCGAAGTGAGTATGGTGTTCCAGCACTTCAATCTATTTCCCCATCTCTCCATCCTGGACAATCTTACCCTGGGACCCATATGGGTTAGAAAAATGTCCAAAAAAGATGCCGAGGAGATTGCCATGGAGTATCTTAAAAAGGTTCAAATTTCAGAGCAGGCAAAAAAATTTCCCGGACAGCTTTCCGGGGGCCAGCAGCAGAGGGTTGCCATTGCAAGAAGCCTCTGCATGCAGCCAAGGATAATGCTTTTTGATGAACCCACATCGGCACTGGATCCCGAAATGGTGAAGGAGGTTCTTGATGTTATAATATCCCTTGCCGAAGAGGGCATGACAATGCTTGTGGTGACCCATGAAATGGGGTTTGCTAAATCAGTGGCCCACAGGGTTATCTTCATGGACGGAGGCATGATAGTGGAGGAGAACAATCCAGAAGAGTTCTTCTCCAATCCCCGTAATGAGAGAACAAAGCTTTTCCTGAGTCAGATTCTCTATTAATATAGTTTTCCAGATAATTAAATTGGCAACCATTCTGTAAGGGCAGCGGCTGCCCTTAAGAATTGATTTGCTGAAATATTATTCTGGAAGTCTATAGCCTGATTTTTAAACAGGCTCTCACTCACCACCGAAGATGAAAATTTGTATCCGTTTCCACGGTAAAGTAGAGCCGGAGGCTCCGGCTTTGATCATTATTAACATATAAATGAGGTAAACAAGCTTTTTATGTCACTCAACGTGATAATGCTTTTGATATGCCTTTTATTGTCAGGTTTTTTTTCATCTGCCGAAACAGCTCTTTTTTCCATCAGCCGAGCCAAGGCCCTCCACCTTTCCAAAGATGGCGGAAGCCTCAATTCGCTTATTTACAAGATGAAAAATGATTCCCATAAACTTCTTTCAACCATTCTCATCGGCAACCATTTCGTCAATATAGGTGCTTCCTCCCTTGCAACTGCCCTGGCAATTGATTTTTTCTCTTCCAACGCGGTTGGTATCGCAACCGGTGTCATGACCCTTTTAATTCTTATTTTTGGTGAAGTAATTCCAAAATCCTTTGCCGCCCATAATAACATTCTCGTTGCAAAAATTGCCATTTTCCCCCTATGGTGGCTCTCCAAAATATTTGCTCCACTTATTATCATATTGAAATTTGTTTCTAATCTCCTCGGCCAGACGCATACATCCCCTTCGGTGACGGAAGATGAACTCATGACCATGGTTGAGGTGGTTGAAGAGGAGGGTGAGATAAAGGAAGAGGAGCGGGAATTTATCTCAAATATTTTTGAGTTTGACGACACCAGTGCTTCGGAGATCATGACACCAAGGGCGGATATGTATGTTGTGGATATAAATGCCCCACTTAATATCAGAACCATTCTCAAATCGGGCTTTACAAGGATTCCCGTCATTGACGGCAGCATCGACAATATTGTTGGTATCTTGAACGTAAAGGACCTTTTTGCATGGTTCCATGAAAACTGCTCGGATGATGCAACTCCGGTGCCCATTGACATTTCCGAGATTATCCGTGAAGCCTATTTTGTTCCGGAGTCCAAAAAATTAGACTCCCTGCTTCATGATTTCAAGCAGAGAAAGAATCATATAGGAATTGTGGTGGATGAGCATGGAGGTGTCTGCGGCATTGTCACCATGGAGGATGTTCTGGAGGAGATTGTGGGCGAGATAGCAGATGAGACTGATCATATAGATCCCATGACTGTCAAGCTCAATGATGGAAAATGGATAGTTCTCGGCAAAATAGAGATAGATGAACTCAACAAAAAAATGGGCCTGACTATCCCGGAATCCACGGATTATGATACATTTTCAGGCTATATTCTTGATCAAATGGGCAGAATTCCCAAAGTTGGAGAGACGGTTCAGATAGATAACTATTCTGTTACGGTAAAGGAGCGGGACGGCAACAGAATCAAGACTTTTCTCTTTAAGCAATGAGAAGGAAATAACATGGCGGCATTACCACCACAATCGAAGCATGAAAGCTGTTAACTGATTGCTATAGACTTCCAGAAAAATCTTTGAGCATATCCATTCCCAAGGGCAGCCACAGGGGGCTGCCCCTAAAGTATGATTACCAATTTCATTATCTGGAAAACTATACGTACTGATCGCTGATGGCTTTCATATAACCAACATGGCAGCATTACCGCCACAATCGAAGTGATGAAAGTCCTGAAACGGCGGGGACTTTCATATAAACGGCCATGGCAGACTCATCTCCCACAATGAAACATGAAAGCTAAGTGGGTGATCATTGGGAACTAACGACTGATGGGTTTTCATCAATTGTCGATAAAGGATTCAGCATGGCTGTACATTGTCACGGGATCAATTTTTATCCCCTGTACAGGAGTATCGTCGGTGTAAGCCTCTATAACATTGATCATCTCATCATCATCAAGGATACCGTCACCGTTGAGGTCTCCTGGAATGCGGCTTACGATCACGTTCATGGAGACGGTTTTTCCGGCAGAGTCACGGCATTCAAGGGAGTAAACCTTCCCCGCATTAACCCTGGTTTCAGGTTTTATAACGGCAAAGGTGTCATGCTCTTCAACGGTCACCTCGGAACTGATCCACTGATAGGGAGGGATGCCCCCGACTCCCAACACTCTCAGGGACGGGGAGGTACCCTGATAAACAGTCATGGACGAGGGAGATATGGCCAGGGGCAGGGTTACGGAAAAATTTGCCGTTGCCTGATTGCCCCCGGCATCGCTTACGGTGAGGGTATATGTCCCGGAAACTTCCGGTGCCGTGATCTCAACCACGGAATTATTCTCGTCTATGGATATGAACCGGCCCGCTTCAATGGCCCAGTCGTAGGGAGGTGAACCCATGGTAACCATGAAGGCCCGGGATTGACCGGCTTCCATGTGGGCAATTGAGGGTGATATAACAGGTGTGGGTTTAGCCACCACAACGAGGATGTCAAGGGACTGCTCCATGGAGTCAAATATTGTTATGGTATCGTTGTCGTAACGCCCGATTGATTTATAGGTACCCCTTCCGGTTTCTGAATCCACGTGAGCATCCCCTGCACCTGCTATGGCAACATATCCTCCGGTTCCCCCTGTGACCCTGAAAGAGACCTCACTGTTTATGTCAACATAGATGGTGGCCCGAGATACCCTGAGCGTAGCTTCCACAAATGCATGGGCAGTGACGGTCTGTCCGGTGTTGTCTGTAAACTCGATTACAACGTCATCATCGGCGGTTTTACCGGCTGTGAATGTGAACACTCCCTCCATGCCGGTGAAATCGCTGCCGCCACTTTCGGGAAATATCTCACCGTCTCCGTCAATTATGGCCGCAACATAGGGGGGAACACCGCTGACCACGGTGAATCTTGCTGAATCACCCCTGGTGAGGTAACGGACATTGGGGGTCACCTGCAATGGAGTGGTTACATGAACTGTTACAGAGACCGTATTGTTTTTTCTGTCCCGGATGGTGACGGTATCCTGGCCCATGATACCCGGGGCGGTATAGATGTTGAATCCCGCATTCTCGGTCACGGCCTCCTCCAAATCACCTGTAACGGTCTGCCAGTCAAATGGGGGAACACCTCCGGTCACGGCAATCTTTGCCATCTCCCCGGGCTTTACAAATATCTCCTCCCGGGTGGCCCTGAGTTCAAGATCAACGTAGATGACGGCAGATGCCTCCTGAGCCAGGGAGTCCCTCACTTTTATTGTGAACTCTCCGGAAAGGTCAGGTGATGTATAAACAGCCGAATCTGTTGAACCCTCAATGTTTCCTGCATCTGTGTACCATGTGTAAGGCGGAGTACCTCCAAGGAGATCAAAGGATACGGAATCACCCTTTTCTATCCATGCCATGGCAGGTGTTATCACGGGAATATCGGCAACAATTACCGTTGCTGCGGACTCGTTTCCCAGGCTGTCCCTTGCGGTCACCGTGTCTCTTCCCAACTGGGCAGGGGCAGTATAGTTGCCCTTCTGGTCAATTATTCCCTTATCAGCTTCCCATGTTACCCCTGAAACACCAGGGGCTGAAAAGGTTGTCTCTCCCAGGGGCATAAGGGTTATGCTTGCAGGGCTTACGATAATGGCTCCGGTTATTTCAACTTCGGCTTCGGCCTTGATACCGTTTTTATCAATAACCAATATCCTGCTGGTGCCGGTTCTTGTGCCTGCTGTAAAGGTCACAGTATCCCCGGATGGGTCATCCATGGAACCCCCTTCTGAAACATTCCATGTGTAGGGGGGCTCACCCCCTGAAACAGTGAAGGCCCTGCTTCCGCCGGCAGTGACTGCGGCGGTGTCCGGAGTGATGACAAGTTCTTGTCTTACATGTACAGAAGCATCGGCTGTCCTGCCGTTGAGCAGATCCGTAACAGATACAGTATGGCTGCCGATGGTGTCCGGTGCCGTGTAGAGACCTTCACTGGAGACATCTCCCATGGAAGCGGTCCACAGGAGAACCGCATCTCCGGTATCAGAATCTGAAGCCGCATTTGTTACGCTAAAGGATATGGTTTTCCCAGGGGAGACAGAGACCTGCCCAGGGGTTATGGTCAAGTCATCAAGATAAGCTTCGGCGGCAGTCCGCGGCCCGGAAGGGGAATCCACCGGCTCAACTGCCCATGCCCAGGAACCGGGGATCATCACAAAAGCCGTTATTAGTGCAATATATAGAGCTATGCTATATTTTTTCATATTCCCTCCCATTTAATTTCAACTGTCAGGGTGTCATGCTGAAAGTCATCCCGGCCCGGAGAGGTCAGTGCCACAAAAAAGGTATATATTCCGGCCAGTGATCCATCAGTAATAGTCAGCTTGGGAATCAATGTCACTATTCGATCCGCAACCGAGAGGGATTCAAAGTTTAGGTTCTCCATGAGTTTTGGAATGCCCAAAGAAGCGGTATCGGAAACAGACGAAGAGAGCGGCACAAGATCAAGGGTACCCCTGAAGAGATATAGTTCATCTCCGAGAACGCCCCCGGTGACGGCGGCATAGAGGTCATAATTTCCCGTCCCCGAAAGAATCACAACGGCACCGAGTTCCTGACCTGCACCTAGGGAGAGATGGGGAACGGCAAGCCTGGCTTTACCTTGGGCAAAAGCACCATCCGAACCAAACAAAAGGATAACAAACACCACTAAAGCAACATAAAATTTTCTTTTCATAAAAACCTCCGCTATTCTAAAGCAACATAAGATTTTGTTTTCATAAAAACCTCCGCTATTCTAAAGCAACATAAAATTTTGTTGTCATAAAAACCTCCGCTATTCTAAAGCAACATAAGATTTTGTTTTCATAAAAACCTCCGCTATTCTAAAGCAACATAAAATTTTGTTGTCATAAGAAACCTCCCGGATTTCAACTATAAAGGGGCATGGCTGCCATTCAGCCAGCCCCAAAGATGAAAAAAATATCTAAATTTGTATCTATTTTCACGGTAAAAGTTATCTGTCAGTTCACCTCAAAATCTGCCTGGCCAAGTATCCATTCCGATGGATCAATGGCCCAGGGGTCCGAACCGGCCGGAACCCTCAGGAGAAAGACTCTCCAGACTCCCCCGGGCAGTCCGGTTACATCGGGAAGATCAAGGGCCAGTTCCCGGCTGCTCACAAAGGGTCTTAGAGTGCCCTCAAAAGATACCGGAACATTTTCCGAGACAAGCATAAAAATGGAGTCCATACCAGGTACTGTCACGCATACATACTGATCTGCTCCCTCGGGAGCATGGGGAATGGTTATCTGCAAGGGGTCCCCGTCATGATAAACGGGCTGGGATGGTATGGGCACAGCAGGAGGGACAGGGCCGTTTTTAAGGCTAAATGTCAGGGAACGGGAGCTGCTGATCCACCCTTTATGATCCTTGGCATTAAAGGTCACCACATACTCTCCCTTGTAATTAAGGCCGGTGAAGGTTCCCCGATAGGTCATGCCGTCATCCGATGAGAGATTGACCCGGGGTGCCGGATGGAGAAAAAATCCAGTTGCGGAACGCTGCTGCACATATTCCGGCGTCAAAATCATTGCCCAGACATCCAGGGGGGATTCGGTATAGCCCACCTGCAGCTCAAGGTTAAGGGTCTCACCTGCATTGACAATTCGTGATTCCGTTATCGGTTCCAATGCTACAGTTCCGTCAAGGGCACTGAAATTACCGTTGAGATGCAGTTGGGAGGCCATACTGCCGTCCAGATGGTTTGGAATACTGTCCCCGTCGTCATCTATGAGAGGAATCTGCTTGTTAAAGGGGCTGGACATGGACTGAAATTCATTGGAAACGAACTCAAAGGCATCATAAAACGAGTTGTTCACCGAGAGTTCCGAAAGAAAGAGCCGGCTGAAGGAACCAATTCCGTTATCTGTATAAAAAGCCTGGTTTTCGCTGGTACTGGTGATGATAACCCGATTTTTGCCAGACAATCCTTCAATCAGGGTTCCGGAGTGGCAAGCCTCCAGAATCAGCACCACCTGGTTTCCTGTGGCCTGCTGGTATTTTGTCAAAATATCATTGAATTGGGATACATCGAGCATACTGTTCATATTGTCCAGCCTGAGGCGGCCGGGCAGACCATGGCCTGTAAAAACAAAGTAGAGCGGATGATTCAGGCTGCCCTTTTTTTCTGCCCACCCAAAGGCCCGGGCCACATCATCCAAGGTAAGTTCCGGCCGGGGTTTCCCACCCTGGCGGTACTCCGAAAGGGTGACAGGAGCATTGACCACATTGATATCGGCTATACCATCGGCATTTATATCAATGTCAGGCTTGTAGGCCAGGTAATATATCTCATCATTGTCAAAGCCTCTCTTCAAAAATGTGTTGTAGGCATGAATAGACATGGTTTCCAGGGCAAACATGTCGTTGCGGTCCGTACCCTTGGGCAGTACTATTATTGCTGCACGATGGGCTTCGGGGAGATCTGGAATCTCCTGTTTGTATCCAAAGGTTAGGCGGGTTATTCCGCCAAATTCAGTTCCTATCCAAAGGCCGCCCTTATCTTCCAAAGAGATGCTGAGTACACGATTTGCCGGCAATCCTGAATTGTAAACATCATAACTCGTCCAGTGGCCATGGCCTGAAAAATGGGCAAGTCCCCTGCCAATAATATCCAAAGTAGCAAGATCTAAAGCAGCCGTACCCACCCACAATCCGCCTGAACCGTCCAGCGAGAGGCTCTGTATATGGTTATCAGCCAATCCTGAGTTCTCTTTTGTATAAACATTCCATTTATAATCGGCGGAAACACTCTTTTTAAAAATGCCGGAAAAGACCATTCCGGAACCTGCTGAATCCCTGGGTCCATAAGCTGGGGAATCTCCCAGGCCGGAGCTGGCCGAAATATGAGCAAGTCCGCCTCCCCAGGTTCCGATCCAAATGCCTCCTAAGCCGTCAGGGATAAGCTGGGAGACCTTATTGTCAGGCAGTCCGGAATTCTCCTTCGTATATTCCGTCAAGCCCCCGGTGGTGGAAATATGAGCCAGACCGTCACCCCAGGTTCCCACCCAAACCCCTCCGGAGTCGTCCCGGGCCAGTGTAGATATATAAAGGGAAGAAAAATGGGAGTTCTGCTGGTTATAGATGGTCCATTCACCCATGGCCGAGAGGTGAGCAAGTCCGCCGCCCCAGGTTCCCATCCAAAGTCCGCCGTCATCCCCCCCCAGGAGACACTTAATCTCATTATGGGGCAAACTGGAATTATCCTTATCATGAACTTTCCAGTTACCTATGGATGAGATATGGGCCAGCCCGCCGGAAGTTCCAATCCAAACAGCCCCGGCTTTGTCTAAGGAAATTGCCATAACCTCATTGTGGGGCAAAGGGGAGTTACTCTTATTGTATCTCTTCCAGTTACCCGAAAAGGAGAGATGGGCCAATCCGGCATCCGAGGTTCCCATCCAGATACCCCCGAAGGTATCCGGGGAGAGGCTCCAAACCCGATTATCCGGTAAACCTGAACTCTCCCTGTCATAAACGGTCCAGTCATCCCGGGCATCCAACCGGATAAGATACCCGTTAGTTCCGATCCACATGCCCCCTTCATGGTCGGGAAAAAGAGATAAAATAAAATTATCAGGCAACCTGGAATTATACATGGTGTAAACCTTCCATTCAGCACTGTCCGAAAAGCGGGCAAGCCCCCCGCCCCAGGTGCCGACCCATAAGCTTCCGGCATCGTCATAAAAAAGGGTGCGGACATCATTATCCGGCAAATCCGAGTTGTCTTTGTCATACACTCTCCATTGGCCATCTGATGAGCGATGGGCAAGGCCGCCCTCCCGGGTACCTATCCAGATGCCCCCCAAAGGGTCCGAGGCAAGGCTTGATACACTATTATGGGGCAAATCCGAATTATATTCATCGTAAACGGTCCAAATTCCGCCAACGCTCCTGTGGGCAACTCCTCCGCCCCTGGTGCCGACCCACAAGCTTCCGGCATCGTCATAAAAAAGGGTGTGGACATCATTATCCGGCAACTCCGAGTTGTCTTTGTCATACACTCTCCATTGGCCATCCCGTGAACGATGAACAAGGCCGCCTTCCCGGGTACCAATCCAGATTCCGCCGTCACCATCCCGGGAAAGGGACTTAACCCGATTGTCCGGCAGACCGTCCCCCTGGGCAGTATAAGTTTTCCACTCACCCCTGGAAGACCTGCAGGCAATACCGCCTCCCCAGGTTCCAACCCACAAGTTGCCTTCACCGTCGGTGATCAGAGAAGTGGTAAAATTGTGAGGCAGACCGTCCAGATTTGTATATAGCCGCAGTCTTTCACCGGTTCTGGAATCCCGCTCTTCCAGACCGCCTACAGTGGCTGCCCATAGAACAGTTCCGTCATCGGAATAGATGATGTCTGTGACTTCTCCGGTATAAGTAAACACCTCCCAAAGGGCATTTTCAGGGTTAAGCTCCGCTTGGGAGTCAAGACCCTGGGCTGCCCGGGAACTGTCTGCAATCACTATACAAAAAAAGATAACCATTATTGATCTAAGCATTTTTCCCCTCCTCCCTCATATTGTTTCCTGAACAGTGGCAAACTCTTTTAAAAAAAGAAATATAATTAGGCATGGTTCATTTCATAGGTTGCACTTTCTTTGCCCATTGAAAGTGTAAAATGAATTCAAGGGCATAATGAACTCAAGAGTTGTAAGTTCTCATATTCCACACCATATATTGTGATTATATATTGCATTACAGTACTATCAGCAGTGGTCAGTGGGAGAACTTATCACTCACGAGTAATGAAGTATGCTGATTTTTAAAAAAAATTTACATGATCTCATGTCTCCAGTCGGATATGTTACGTTCACTCCTTATATTTTTAAGGACAAGCCGGAAAACTGAATTTAAACTGCCACAACTCAAAGGGAGCAGCCGCGGGTGTTAATTCCAGATTCCCCTGGGGATCATACCCGGACTCAACGGCCAGAATGTACATATCCGCATGAATGGGCAGAACCGGATTGCAGTAATCAAAGGTCAGCCCTTCAAAATAGACGGAATCGAACCCCCGGGTAAGGCAGGGGATCACGCCGTCATTGAGATCGAAAACTCCGCCGTGGGCATCAAACATACCCCAGAAGTCCCATTCGGGAATGAATACAGCCACATAATAGTTCATGGGAACCGGAGTGCCCTCTCCATCTTCGTAGTTGGCAAAATCAAATGCCATGGCAAAGGCAGGCTCTCCGTGCTGGACGGGCCCCACTCCCACGGGCTGGGTTTCCGAGCTGGGATGGGCCCTGGGGTTGGCAATCTCAAAAATCGAAGTTTTTTCAATTCTGGATCGTTTTGCCCCGCCTGACACAATCACCTCGGCTTTGGCACTGTTGCCGGCACTGTCAAAAACCGTTACCGTATGGATGCCGGGCATGGTGGGGGCAGTATAAGTTAACGGAACATCAGAATAACTTGCCGTATCCGTCACCCCTTCCCTTTGGCCCTTGCCGCTGCTCCAGGTATAAAGGTACTCTTCTGTTCCAA
>JADGBO010000069.1:4741-15029 GCA_015231465.1 Desulfamplus sp. | reverse complement strand
CCAATGCTTTTTTCGACACCTGCGGCCCCAGGGATGATATCTTGATTATGTACTGATTTCCTGGAAAATATCACTTTGACATCGGGGCAAAGTACCTGAAGTATTCACAACTTGGCCCGGGAGCCGCATATCTTGTGGCGAGATATGGAGATATTTCCGGGGGAACTCCTTCAGGTGTTTCCAGTGACACCTCCTTGGATATTGCAAGGGTTGACTCCCCGGACCCATGTTTTGATGATATATGGGAAAAACTTAGTATTTATTATCCCCTGGCAGTTGTGAGGAACTCTCCCTACATGGCCTGGAGATTTTTTGACCATCCCATGAAGAGATACCAAATATGGGTGCTTGGAGAAGTCGGAAAGGAGGGGAAGGATTCGGCATCGGCCCTGGGCAGCCCGGAGAATCCTTCCGTGGCCCCCATGGAAAACCAGGCAACGGGATCGCCCCTGGGCTGCCTCAATAATCCCATGGGTTATGCGGTTATCCAGGAGAGGGAGCATGGCCGGGGTGCCGTCATGGTGGATATGCTTATGCCCCCCTCTCATGCAAAAGTTGGTGCATTCATGGAGAAACTTTGCCAAAAGCTCGGTCAAAGGGGGATCCATACCCTTGAAACCTGGCTTCCCAGGGACCATTTTTTGACGGATATCTTTGCGGAATGCGGTTTCCAAAGGGGAGATGAGCCCATTGGCATCATCCCCACGGTACGTCTTTTTGATTCCGGACTGGACATGGACGCGGTGTGCCGGGATTTCTATTACACCATGGGGGATGGAGATCTGTTTTGAAAAAACATTGCTTCCTCATCCCACGGCGTACCCTGGACGGGGCAGGTAACTCCGGGGGATATCTGTTTTGAAAAAATGCTGTTTCCTGATATGCCTGGTAATTATCTTGCCATATACCCACCTGGCAGTCACAGGGGGAATCTCCCCCTCCCTCTTTTTTATTAAACTCGGCATTGTTGCCCTGTCTGTGTGGGCCATGGTGAATCTATGGCTTGAAGCATTTAAAAGAGAAAAAAAAATTGTGCATGTTCCTGTTTTTGCACTGTTCCAATTTTTTGTGGTCTCGGCATGGATTGAAGCAGGTCTGATGCACTTTACCGGCAAAAGTTTCTCCCGGGAATTTTTTTATCATTTAAATCCTGATGCCCTTGCCTTCGGCCTTGGTGCCTATTCCGGCTATGCCTGGTATCTTGTCCTCTCCATGGCCATCTCTTCCCTGATTCTCCGGCATATTGCTTTAAAGATAAAAAAAGAGCCTCACTTTTTTCCAGGATACCGATCTTATAAAAACCGGGTTTTTCTCCTCATTCCGGCACTGGTGCTATCTTTTCCTTTTACACCCTTGTGGGGCCTGGGCAGGGAGGCTGCCCACTACTATTTCAAACATGATGTGGCAATTACCCCAACTCACCATGATGTCTCGGTGCTTTCCAACCTCGGCATGAACCTTATATCCCTTGGAAAATCGGACATTGAGACACTTATGCCCCCAAAGCATAGAAACCTTGTTCTTATTTTCCTTGAATCCATGAACTTTAATTTTGTCAACCACCCTTATTTTCCAGGCCTTACGCCCTGGCTGGATCACTATTCTAAACGATTTACCCTTCTTGGTAATCATATAAGTACTGAAAATGCAACAATGCCGGCCATCATATCCAGCCTGTGCGGCATCATACCGGAATACTCCAGGGGCAACGATACCATTGCCCTGCAAGGGAACATGTACAAAAACCTTGCCTGCTTTACGGATATCCTCGCCAATGCCGGATACCGGCAGGTATATATGGGAGGGGCCAGGCTCTCCTTTGCAGGCAAGGGGGAGTTTCTCCTTGAACATGGGTACCATGAAGTCATGGGGTGGGAGCAGTGGAAGAGAAAAGAGCATTATCAGCAGGATGAAAACCACAGCTACTGGGGACTCCATGATTACGATCTTTTCCATGAGGCGGCCATCAAGGTTGCGGAACTTAAGAAGAAAGCTCCCTTTCATTTGACCCTGCTGACCTTGAACACCCATGTTCCAGGATTTTTTTCCCATAAATGTGAAGGATATCCATACCCCCATGACAATGGGATGCTGGATGCCATATACTGCATGGATGCGGCTCTTGGTAAATTTCTCGTCCAGCTGGAGGAGGATGGTTTTTTTGAGGATACCGTCATTGCCGTTGTGGGGGATCATAAAATGTTCAACCATGAAAACACAAGGAGTATTCTCAGTGAAAGGGAGAGGAACCATGACAATATTGGGGATGGACGAATTTTCGGCATGATCCACTCCCCGGACCATGATCTCCCCGGGGTAATTGAAGTCCCCACCGCTCCCTGTGACCTGGCCCCAACCCTGCCTGACCTGCTCGGGGTGGAACACAATATCCGTTTCAGTGTCGGCATATCCCTTCTTGAACCCATCAAGCAGGATCGTTTCATCCTGGATCGGGACAATAGCAACAACGCCCATCCAGGTTGTGATCCTTCAACCATTGCCCTTCCCCAGGCTCCGCCCTACTCCCCGTGTGAGCATCGCAGGATACTCTCCATACTGGATGCCAATCTTGGGTATTTCCATGAAAAGGAAGACTCCTTTTTCAATATGCTCAACCATGTGGTGATGCGTTCTTCCATTCAAGGGGTGCGGAAAGCCTCCATTTTTATGGGGGGCCAGGAGCAGCTCCAGCGCCTTTCCAGGGACGGTGTCACACAAGATCGTGACATTGAGGGATTTTACTGTGTGGTTTTAAACGAAGGCGGTGGTATAGCCGCAAGGAGAGCCTATGGAGTACACAATGTTTCGGAAATGAGAGATTTCATATCGCTTCTCACGGACATGGAGAGGGGGCAGTGGCTCTTCCTGGTCCATAGGGGGGATGTCATGGCAAGGCTGCCCCGTACTGCCCTCTATCTTCTTAAAAAAATGGGCTGGCCCCCATCTTTTGATAATCTTCCTGGCTCGAACACTATATTCGTCACCAGAAAAGGTATTGATCCCAGGGCTGCTGTTTTCCATACAGTACATGGAAAAGATGACCTGGAGATCACTTTGTCACTGACTGATTTCCACAAGATGTTGGCCCACTCCTTTTCATCGGCCGGAAAACAGGAATCTCACATGGGGGAGGATATCCAGGAAGATATCCAGGAGGATCCCGATTTTATCCTTTCCGTTATTGAGGATGAGGAAATCCTGGGTGTGGACGGGGATAATGATATAACCATATGCGGCTTTGGCGGCGGGGATAGTTCCATATCATTATTTTCGGACAGGAAGGAGCTTGTCCGGGGCATGAATGTCATGGCCTACTCCTATTTTATGCAGAAATTTGAAGCAGGATTTGTCTATGATTTCCACGATCCCGATGTTGATGTCCATAATCTTTTGACTATCCTCACCAGTGATCTGTCCCAGTGGGATTATACCATTGTTGTGGCTGTGCATGATGATGCAAGATTCAACCTTCCAGGCACAATTATAAAGGCTCTTAAGGATATTGGGGCTGAAAAAATTGACCAGCTTGAAGTCCGGGCACCTTACCTCTTTATATTCCATACAAGACATGGAGTCATCCATGAAGCTCTGGGGGAAAGCGGTTCCTGTATTTCCGAGGACGGCAGATACATCATCAGAAAAATCCTTGAAAAATAGCTTTGGCAAACAGCATCAAAATAGGATAATAATCCAATATATTCACTATGGTTTTTCTTAATATACCTTGACTGAAACAGAAAATATTTCTAATCTTAAAAATCCATGGGTCATATCTTTGGATTTTTCATACCACCCGGACCTTCACAGGATGATTGTGACCTAATCATGACAGTTTACTGAACCAATCAAAACGCAGAACCAACAACAAAACAGATGGGATACAACCCTGTATGTTCACAAACTTTATCTATTTTCTCATAGCCCTGATTCTCTACTCCACCAGTACATTTTCCGGCACATCCCAAAGCCTTCCGGCACATCCCTTAAAAACCGTTGCCATGGCCGCGGCCATGGCATTTCTCTTTGCCGGAGTTTGCAAAAATATCTTCCGCCGCCTTGAATCCAGGGCATCCCTTGCCCTGCCCATGACGGCAAATTTAGATCATCATCTGGAAAAAGCCATATCACGCCTCTCAATTACTGCACTCTGTCTCTTTGCCGTCAATATCTATATACTGAGACTCAATCTATTGCTGAACAATATATGGATATTCAAGATATTTCCCACCCTTGAAGCAATTCTCTTCCTCGGCCTTTTTCTATTTTATCTCGTAATTGTGTGGAACTACGCATGGCGGGTTCAAAAACGTTATTTTTCAGGCCACGTCTCCAAAAAAAGCTTTATTCTCTCTAATATTTCCTTTGCCCTGCCTGCCCTTCTGCCCTGGTTTCTGCTCTCTCTCACCGCCGACATAATAGAGATGATACCTTTCTCCCAGCCCAAGGCGTTTCTTTCAACACCTCTCGGGGAGATACTCTACGTACTTGTTTTTCTTATCACAGTGGCCTGCTTCGGGCCGCTTCTCATCCAGAAAATCTGGGGATGCAGGCCATTGGAGCAGGGGACGGTTCGGCATCGCATGGAGCTGCTCTGCAAAAGAGCCAACCTCTCATATGCTGATATACTCAAATGGGAACTCTTCGGCGGGAGCATGATAACAGCGGGTGTAATGGGTCTTTGGGGAAAATTTCGATATATCCTTGTGACCCCTGCCCTGATAAGCTCCTTGGAACCGGAAGAACTCGATGCTGTCATTATCCATGAGATAGGGCATATTCAGCAGAAACATATCCATTTTTATCTATTTTTTTTTGCGGGTTACATAGCCTGTATCTATTCTCTGTTCGATCCCTTGATCCTTATATATTATTCAATGCCCCTTATAAAAATCACAGCCCTTTCCGGAATGAATCAAGAGACAGCCGCCACAATGATTCTCAGCATTATCCTTATTGCCCTGTTTCTAATTTATTTCCGATATGTATTCGGGTTTTACATGAGAAATTTTGAACGCCAGGCAGATATAAATGTTTACCGCTATATGCCTGATTCATCGGCAATGATACGAACTTTCTATAAAATTGCAGATATAAATCCCTCTGCCTGGGATAAACCCAACTGGCACCATTACAGCATCAAAGAGAGGGTGGAGTTTTTAAACAGGTGCGATCAGGATCACACCCTGGTTATAAAACACCATCAAAAAGTGAGATGGATGGTTCAAGTTTATATACTGATTATTGTCATGGTGTGCCTTGTCGGGTATCACTTCAATTTCGGCACAGGGAAAGATCATCTCAATAAAATCATGGCGGAAAAGCTAATCCAGGAGCATATTGATTCAAATCCGGCAAACATTGATATTTTGCTCCTTGCCGGAGATTATTACTACAATGCCGGACAATTTGATCGTGCCATACAGTACTATCGTCGAACAATCGCTGCCGACCCCATGAACAGCCATGCCCTCAACAACCTGGCATGGCTCTATGCCACATGTACCGATATTGGGTATCAGGATCATGAAAAGGCCCTGGAACTTGCCATCCTGGCCTTGGAGCGGGATCAGTCCGCCCACATTCTCGATACCTATGCCGAAGCATGTTATCTGAACGGACTGTTTGACGAAGCCCTGCGAGCATCGAAAGAAGCCCTGAAAAGGGCCCGGGACAGGCTTGATTATTACCGGAGTCAGGTGAAGAGGTTTGAAAAGAAGATAGGCTCCAGTGTGATATGATTTTACAGGGATAGAGATAAGCCGGCAGGCTAAAATCAAAACAAGTTTGATATGATTTTACAGAGACAGAGATAAGCCGGCAGGCTAAAATTAAAACAAGTTTGATATGATTTTACAGAGACAGAGATAAGCCGGCAGGCTAAAATTAAAACAAAGGAGTAATATTATGAGAAGACTTCCAGTTTACCTTTTACTTGACAACTCATTTTCAATGACAGGTGAACCCATTGATGCCGTGAAAAATGGTGTCAATCTTCTTGTCTCGACCCTGAGACAGGACCCCTGTGCCCTGGAGACCGTCTGCATCAGCATAATAGTATTCAATTCCAAGGCTGAACAGATCACACCCCTAACGGACCTTGTCGCCTTTCAGATGCCGGATATAAAAGCAGACGGAGTCACTGCCCTTGGAGATGCACTAAGACTCCTCTCCCAAAGGGTAGAGAAGGAGGTTATGAAAACCACACCTGAAAAAAAAGGTGACTGGAAACCCCTTGTGTTTATAATGACCGATGGTGCCCCTACAGATAACTGGCAGGCAGGCCTTGAAGAGCTTAAAAAGATCAAAACAGGAATGATAATTTCATGTGCTGCCGGCGAACAGGCCAGGGTTGATGTCCTCAAAAAGATTTCGGAAATTGTTGTTGAGCTTAAAAAAGCGGATTCAGAGACAATAAAGCAGTTTTTCAAATGGATATCCGCAAGCGTAAGCACCACAAGCCAAAAAGTTGATCTTACCAAAAAAGAGGTATCATCCATAAATGAACTTCCGCCGCCGCCTCCGGAACTCAATATCGTACCCTGAAAAAATTGGCAACCGTACTGTAGGGCAGGGCAGAGCTGTGTGTCTGCCTTTTACGAGGGCAATCACACAGGATTAATCACACAGGATTGCCCCTACAGTAGCCGACGTTAGAACCAAGCCCCAAAGAACAGGAGTTACCATGTCCCGCAGATTACCTATTTATATAGCAATAGACACATCCGGATCCATGAACGGAGAGCCCATACAATCGGTGAACGTCGGCCTCCAGGCCATGGCCACGGCCCTGCGCCAGGATCCCCACGCATTGGATGCGGTTCATCTTTCCATAATTACCTTTGATATCAATATCCAGGAGCTGTTTCCCTTGACCCCCCTGGACCAGGTCCAGATTCCTGAAATTGTCTGTCCCAAATCAGGTGCCACAAGCATGGGACAGGTACTTGAACTTATTTTTGAGAGGGTTCAGCGGGACGTTGTCATCAGCTCGGAAGAGAAAAAAGGGGACTGGCGCCCGATGCTTTTTATCATGACGGACGGCTCTCCTTCCGACATTGCCCTTTTCAATGCAATGGTGCCAAAGATCAAAAGCTGTAAATTTGCCCAGATCGTGGCATGTGCTGCCGGGCCCAAAGCAAAGACGGAATATCTTAAAAAAATTACCGATACGGTGGTAAGTCTGGACACGACAGACAGCTCTGCCTTTGCAAGTTTTTTCAAATGGGTCTCCAATAGCGTTGGAATGAAAAGCACAGGTATTGGTTCCGATAACAGCAACACACTTCCTCCGCCGCCGGATGAAATTCAGATTGTTCTTTAATCATTCCATCAAAACATTTTGCTTAAGGAGCATACATGAGACGACTTCCCCTTTTTTTACTCATTGATATATCAGATTCCATGATAGGAGAGCCCATTGAATATCTTCAAAAGGGCATTGATTCCATGATTTCAAAACTGAGGCAGGATCCCCATGCCATTGAAACCCTCCACATCTCGATTATCGCCTTTGCAGGAAGGGTAAAAACCATTGTCCCCCTTATGGAGCTGCCCGGGTTCTACGCTCCAAAACTCCAGGTGGGAGCCGGCACATCCCTTGGTGGGGCCCTTGAACATCTCATGAAAGAGATTGACACCAAAGTGGTGCAAAGAACCGAACATAGAAAAGGAGACTGGAAACCCCTGGTCTATCTGATGTCCGACGGCAAACCCACGGATATTTTCCAACCTGCCGTTGACAAGTGGAACAGGCATTATAGAAACAGGGTAAACACCGTTGCCATAGGACTTGGCCCCCATGCTTCCACCGGGATATTTTCAAAGTTTGCAGACAATGTACTCACCTATAACGGTGAGACCGAGGCAGACTTTACAAAGTTCATTGAGTGGATGACCATATCTGTAAAGACCCAGAGCATCAAGGTGGCCGAGTCCGGGGATCGTGGGGCCTTCAAGGTCTCCCTTGAAAAGAGTAGTGATGTGCTGCAGCCGGTAAAAAGCGGGGTTGCATCCAAAGATGAAGACCATGTCATCCTTGTGGGAAGGTGCCAGATCAAAAAATCGCCATATATCATCAAATACAATACCACAGCACATTCGACACCCATCTCCCAGATAATGAATTTCAGGCAAAATGATGCAAAATATATGCTTTCAGGATGCTATCCGGTTGATGAGAGCTATTTTGAATGGTCTGATCCCGGGAGCATGGGCGGAGACGGCCCTGCAGTTTCAATATCCTCCATTTTTGGCAATGCAAGCTGCCCAAGGTGCGGAAACCCTGTTGCCAATGCTGTATGCGGCTGTGGAAAGATATTCTGCGTTCCAGGAACAGGTCCCTCAAAGTGTCCCTGGTGCGGCAGAACCGTCACAATGGAGATCATGGGAGAGGGTGTGGATTTTGATATAACAAGATCCTATGGATAAAATTTTGATCAAGCAGCAAATATTAGCCGCAAGCATCAGTGCTAAAGATCAAAGGACGGTGACGATTTTTGATCCTGATCACATATTTGAAACAGCTCGAAATGAGGATATATTTCGAAATGAGGATATATTATGGAAATAGACAGCCGTAAAAATGACCCAGATCATATCCCGGAACAAAAAATTTATGAAAAGTTGTGCCGCGAGTTTTTAATCGTCAATGAGTTTGATATTGCTAAAACAAAGGATAAAATTGCAAAATTTATAAAAGAGCCCGATGCAATCTCCTTTTTCAGGAAACAACGCAGCGAATTTATTGATTTGTGGAAAAAATTTCGTGAAAAAGATTCCTTTGAAACCCATGACCCTGATTCCAGCCAGGATAATGACCCCGGGCGGCAGGAGATTCGGGAGGAGTCCCGGAAGGAGGTTCGAGAGGAGCCCTGTAAGGAAATTCGGGAGGAGTCCCGGAAGGAGGTTCGGAAGGAGCCTCCCCAAAGTGCCCAACAGTCATATCCTGGCCAATCCCCTGGGAAAAGAACCTTTGACGGTGTAAAACAATCTGGATTTTATGATCAACCCCAGGCAAAGGCATCTTCTGCAGACAATATCCCCGAAAAAGAAAATTCGGTGAAAACCCATTCCGGCCGGGAAGAGCAATTTAAAAAAATCAAAAACAGTCAGGAGAAAAAAGAGACAAACCAGGAAAAAAAAGAAACAAACCAGGAAAAAAAAGAGACAAACCAGGAAAAAAAAGAGACAAACCAGGAAAAAAAAGAGACAAACCAGGAAAAAAAAGAGACAAACCAGGAGAAAAAAGAGACAAACCAGGAGAGTACTGCAACATCCGGCAAAAAGATGGAAAATAACCCTCCCCATTCAGTCAGGGATGGGCAGGCCGGACAGGGACGGTCCCGGGACAAATGGAATGGACATGGCCCGGCCGGAGATGAGAAACATAAAATGGACAGACCAAATCCGCCTGCTCAAAAAAGCAGCATATGTCAATTCAGACTGCCCAATGCAACATGCGGCAAAAAATATGAAGCTCCCTTCACAATAACCTTTCCCCATGGTTACTTTGACAACAGAAGCAAGGATTCTGAAAACTGGCCCCATAAAATCTCGGAAAACAATAAAATCTCAGAAAACAACATAAACATAATATCAGTACACGGGCTTGAAAAAGTAAATCTCTCCTTTGATAAAGCAAAAAAGCAGATCACCGGAATACCTTCAGGGCACGGGGAGATACCCCTGGCAGTCAAATTCACGGTGGATGATGTGCCGGTTACGTATGAAGATGAGTTTAAATTCATTGTAAATCCTGATCCCCGATCCCTCTGGAGGGACCTTCCTTCGGACAAATCCGCTCTTTTCTGGAAACCGGACAAAGATTGTAAAGGGATAGAGATAAAAAACGGCTGGCAAGCTGTTGCGGCAAGCAACCGGGGACGATCCCATGCCCATGAAGGCAGTTGCCGGGATGACCACTTTTATATATCAACGGACCCCTCCAATGGATGGACAGTTCTTGCGGTGGCAGATGGTGCAGGCAGTGCGGCCTTTTCAAGGGAGGGCTCCAGGATTGCAGTGACGGAATCGGCAAGGGTACTCAAGGAGAAGCTCAAGGAGTATGACACTGAGATAACTTCCATACTTGGAAATAAAGAGTACCCGGCCCCGGGGGATGAGGACGGCGATCCTGACAGTGTGAAAATTAAAAGCCTTTTGTACAATATATTCAGCAAGGCGGTCTATGAGCCTGTAAAGATTATCCACGAAACCGTGGAGCGAAGTAAATCACGAACAGAGACCGATAAAGAGACAGATAAAGAGACAGATAAAGAGACAGATAAAG
>JADGBO010000069.1:0-4645 GCA_015231465.1 Desulfamplus sp. | reverse complement strand
TTTGTACAATATATTCAGCAAGGCGGTCTATGAGCCTGTAAAGATTATCCACGAAACCGTGGAGCGAAGTAAATCACGAACAGAGACCGATAAAGAGACAGATAAAGAGACAGATAAAGAGACAGATAAAGAGACAGATAAAAGGATACCGGATTTCAAAAATCTCAAGTTCAAGGATTTCAGCACCACCCTTCTTACTGCGGTACATAAAAAAATAAACAATGCTCATTTCATTGCATCCTACTGGATTGGAGACGGGGCCCCCGCCGTATATTGCCGGGATAAGTTCGTCCATATCCTCGGAGAAGGCGACAGCGGTGATTTTGCAGGACAGACCCTGTTCTTAGATGCCAATGCCATAGACAAGGACGACATATACCGCAGAATTAAATTTCATTGGATAGAGTCCATGACAGCTCTGATACTCATGACCGACGGCATAACAGACCCCTGGTTTGAAACGGATCACAACCTCAAGCAATTTGAAAAATGGGACAGCATATGGAAAAACGAAATAGAGCCCAGGCTCTCCCACAAACCGGACGATACAGCAAAGAATCTCCTCAAATGGCTGGATTTCTGGTCCCAGGGCAACCACGACGACAGAACCATTGCCATGATGTTTGAGCCACCGGGGCAGACAGATAGAGGGTCCGAGGAAGAGAAAAACATCTCATCTGAACATAAACACTTGAACTCCGAAAAAGAACCTTCTCCCCCAGGGAACAAAAAACGTCCGCCTCGAAAGGAGATTGGATCAAATGAGTAATATTGCCACCGCAAAAACCGCCGACGGCCGTGTTGTAGAGTATGTCGATGAGATTATCGCGTCAGGGGGGATGAAAGATGTCTATTTTACCCCGGACAGACAGCATGTAGCGGCCTTTTTTCGGGATGAACAGAACCAGGATGCACTGGACCGCCTTGGGATGATAACAGGTCGTTACAGGGAAAACATTTTTGAGAAACAGGGCGGAAAGTACTGGGAATCACTCTTTAGATGGCCTGTGGAAACCATTGTAAGGGCAGATGACAAAGTAGGGATTCTGGTTCCTGTGTATCAGCCCCACTTCTTCTTCTCCCACGGATCCGCCAATGGCGATTTTCTAAATATCAAGGGCAGGGAAAAGGAGGGAAAATGGTTTTCATCCCCGACCAATCGTTATAAATACCTTGACCAAAGGGAGCGGGGGGACTGGTCTTCCTATATCAAGATATCCATTGCCCTGAGCCGTGCTGTGAGAAGACTCCATGCCGCCGGGCTTGCCCATTCCGACCTTTCCTATAAAAATGTCCTGATAGACCCGGTCAAGGGTAACGCGTGCATAATTGACATTGACGGGCTGGTGGTTCCAGGCAAATATCCCCCGGACGTTGTGGGAACCCCGGATTTTATAGCACCTGAAGTTATCATGACATCCCACTTAGAACGGCAGGACCCTGGAAGGAAGCTTCCCTCCATATACACGGACAGACATGCCCTGTCGGTGTTGATATATATGTATCTGCTTTTGAGACACCCTTTAAGGGGGGATAAGGTGCATGATGTGGATGATCCGGTACGGGATGAAGAGCTGTCCATGGGAGAGAAGGCCCTTTTTATCGAACATCCCCTTGATCAATCCAACAAAATAAAGAGAGAGTATGTCAGGGAGTCCGAGCTGCCCTGGAAAGATACCGAAAAAATTCCATATACCATTACAGGACCCTATCTGAAACAGCTTTTTGACAGGGCTTTTATAGAGGGACTGCACAATCCGGCAAAAAGACCCACGGCAGACGAGTGGGAACATGCCCTGATAAAAACCGTGGATCTGATGCAGCCCTGTCAAAACCCCCAATGTACCGAGAAGTGGTATCTTTTTGACAACACCAGAAAGCCGGCTTGCCCTTTTTGCAAAACCGAATACAGGGGAAGCCTTCCCATACTTAACCTCTACTCTTCCCATGTGGGGGGAAAATTCAAGCCGGACAACCATCGGCTCATGGTATATACGGAGCAATCCCTGTTCAAGTGGCACATAAATCGCAGGGTTATTCCCAATGAACGCCTGCCGGCCGGGGACAGGAAAAGGGTCGGCTACTTTATTTTTCATAACGGAAGGTGGCTGCTCGTCAATGAAAATATCCCGGAACTCTATGACTGTGTCGGCAAAAAGTCGGTTCCCATTGGCAATCATATCACCCTTGAAGAGGGTTCCCAGATTCTCTTTTCAAAAGAAGAGGGTGGCAGACTGGCCTTTGTCCAGCTTGTCTGATTAAGAGCATGACAACCGGCCGGTTATTCCATGCAGCCGACAAACTATAGCTTTCCAGATAATGAATTTGTCAAATTCCTTTGTCAGAACCGCAAACAGAGGTTTTGGGCAGCCAATTTCGTTTTCTGGAGTACTATATGTAAGGACGCCGATTATTATTGATAAAATAATTGTAAAGCTCAAGAGTGGTAAGTTCTATTATTAAACACTAAATATGCAATCAGGCAGGTGTTGATGATGGCATATGTGGTATAAAAAATGAGTAGTTATCACTCACGAGTTGTAAAGGTTATTTTTGCTTGAGGCATAACCGCAATTCACGGATATTTACATCAGGATATTTATGATCAAAAAAGATATTTATAACGGTGACCCCAAGGCCCGTCTGAAAGCCTCGGCACAAGACAGGCTCTTTAGATTCATCTTTGCAGACGGCATGATGAGGGGCGGAGTGGTAAAGGCCACCCAGATTGTCCAGGAAATGCGTGCCAACCATGAACTGGGGCCCATTGAGACCCTGATACTGGGACAGGCTTACATTGCAGGAATCCTTCTTACCTTCAACCTAAAGGGCCGGGACAGGATCGCCCTCCAGACCCAATGCTCGGGTCCCGTAAAAGGGCTGGATGTGGAAGCAAATGCATTGGGCGAGGTAAGGGGCTATTTGAAGAACAGCATCTTTTCCAGGGAACTCCCACCCGATGCAACGGATATCCCTTCAATGTTCGGTGCAGGATTCATTACTGTTACACGTTATCTTGAGGATGCAAAAACCCCTTATTCCGGAAAGGTGATGATGGAGTACGGCACCATGGCCCAGGATCTGGCGGGCTACTTTGTCCAGTCTGAACAGACCCCCACGGCATTTTCCCTTGGCATCCATTTTGACAGCCGGGGCAATGTAAAGGGTGCCGGAGGCATGGTGGTCCAGGCCATGCCCGGTGCATCAGATGATATTGCATCCAGGACGGAAAAAATCATATCCTCCGTGCCCTCCATAGGTGAAGAGTTTGCCCGGGGAGAGAAGCCGGATACGTTTATACTAAAGCATTTCCATGGGATGAATCCCCTGCTCCTCGGCAACCACCGGGTTGAGTTTTTCTGCCGGTGTACCCAAAAAGCCATGGAAAGATACCTTTCCCGCCTGCCCGGGGAGGACATAAGGGACCTGGCCCAAAACGGCCCCTTTCCGGTTGAACTCAGATGCCATAACTGCAACACCCATTATACCTTTGAGCAGTCATATTTTGAAACACTTTTGTCCTGAATGTCCCTATTAAAAAAAACTTTTGAAAACCCTTTACAGTGGAAATGGAGACATTATTTCCATTATCGGGGGTGGCCGGACTTGGGCCATGAAGGTTTACCTTGAAAATAACATTGCCAATCCATAACCTGGAAAAACATCCCGTCTCCCATATTGATATCCCCCCGGGAGAATTGGGAGATATATCCAGTTCAGGGACAACGGCTGTCATTTCAGATATTCACGGTAACCTTGAGGCCCTGGATGCCGTGTTGGAGGATATTGATTCCCTCGGGGTGGAAAACCTTGTCTCCCTTGGGGATCAGGTGGGGTACGGAGCTGACCCTGAAAGAGTTATCCAAAGACTCATCATACGGAATGCGACATGCCTTATGGGAAACCATGAGCTGGCCCTCCTTGATGATCACTGCCTGGGAACCTTCAATCCAGGGGCTGCCCAGGCGGTCAGGATGCACAGAAAACTCCTGTCCGAGGAGTCCATGAACTTCATTCGCACCCTTCCCAGATCCATTGTGAAGCATGGTGCCCGTTTCGTCCATGGCCTTCCTCCAGGTTCCATCCTTGAATATGTCTCCCTTACCCCGGACAAAAAGTTGATGCGTATCATGGCAATCTTGAAACAGACCATGAGCTTTACAGGCCATACCCATCTCATGATGTGGTTTGAACTGACGGAGATACTTAACAACCCTGAAGATATCTCCCAATCCAGGATAGGTTCGAAATTAAGCCTTAACAATTTAAAAAGAGAATCGTTCAATGCCGCAACATCCCGGCCCCTGACTTTACGGAAAACCCGCCGTTATCTTGTAAATTCAGGGAGTGTGGGGCAGCCAAGGGATGGTGACTGGAGAGCCAAATATCTTATCTGGAACAGAGACAGAGGAATCATTTTGCCCCGTTATGTGCCTTACGACAACTTGACGGCCGCAGGCAAAATCAAAAAGAGAGGTCTGCCTGGTCATTTTGCAGAAAAACTGCTTTACGGATAATTTCTGACATCCTAACTTTTTAGTAAACTAAAACAACGACATATATAGCTCCCCGTTCGCCTATTTTTTATCCAGAAAAATTAATTTTGGACAGCACTTGAAAAAATTTAAATTTATCGTATTTTGAT
>JADGBO010000068.1:7103-15064 GCA_015231465.1 Desulfamplus sp. | reverse complement strand
GAAGGAAGGGGAGGTCACCAAGGATATCCCGATCATTTTCGTCACTGCATCCACGGATAATCTTGATGAGGAAAAAGGTTTGAGAATGGGGGCAATTGATTACATTAGAAAACCTTTTTGCATCCCCGTGGCCAAAATAAGGATTCAGAACCACCTGCGATTAAAGCGCAAATCAGACTTGCTGGCCCAACTGGTACGCATTGACGGTCTCACCGACATTGCCAACCGCCGGGGTTTTGACGAGGCCCTGGAACAGGAATGGAAACGTTGCAAACGTCAAAAAAAACCAATTTCCCTGATCATGATCGACATCGACCACTTTAAGCTCTTTAACGACACCTATGGACATGCCCACGGGGATGCCTGTCTTGTCAAAGTAGCGCACACTATTGCCCTGACACTTAAACGCCCCGGAGACATTGTCGCCCGCTACGGCGGGGAGGAATTTGCCGTGCTTCTGCCGGATACATCCCTTTCGCAAGCCTTCTCCCTGGCCGAGAAGATTCGGGCTGCCGTTGCGGGTCTGGCCATTCCCCATATCGGTTCACCGGAAACAGGACATGTCACCATCAGTCTTGGAGTTACCTCCATGCTGCCTGGAGCCACCCCGGTGATATTCTGCTCCGGTGTCAGCCTTGAGGTTACTTCCATGCTGCCTGGAGCCACCACTCCTTCCGGGGAAGACCTCACCCCGGCACCCACCGGGGCAGACAACTGTATTGACATGATTCGCTTTGCCGACGAAGCCCTCTACCAGGCCAAGGCCCGGGGCAGAAATCGGGTCTCTTCACAGGAACCGGCACTTGAAAAGGGCTTCTTTCATTGATTTTCAAGCTCAAACTCAGATTCAGGGATCGCATGGGTATTGTGGCGGATATATCAAATACCCTTGCCCGTTCGGGTTTCAATATCATAACCATGGAGGTGGACAGAAACGGGGATGAGGCCCATGTCTATATGGAGACAGAGCTTATGAAACCCTCTTTCCACCGGGATATCCTCCATGTTTTTGATGATATTCCAACTTTCATGGATATAGTGCCCATTGATATCCTTCCCCAGGAAGAGAGGGCCAACCGTTTCAGGGTGGTCCTGGACAACATGAGTGACGGAGTAATATCCATAGACAGTAAGGGCAATATCACAACCATCAATCAGGTGGCCGGCAATCTTTTCAATGAACCCCCGGACAATCTCATAGGATCCCATATAAAAAATCTCGATCTTTCACATTATGCAATCCTTGAGTGTCTTGAAGGAAAAAAGGTTGACAATATCAGGCAGCATATAATTACAGACAGCGGCAGATTTCAATATGTCTCGACATGCAAGCCCATCAGGGATTCCGGCGGAAAGATCGTGGGTGCCGTGGAGATAGCCAGGGAGATGCACGAGATCAAAAAACTTGCCAGATCCCTCTCCCCGGATATGAATACAGTGAGTTTTGCAGATATTATAGGAAACACTTCGGCCATTAAAGATGCCATTGCCTTTGCAGACAAAATTTCAAATACCGATGTCACTGTTGCCATTCATGGAGCCAGCGGCACCGGAAAGGAGCTGTTTGCCAAGGCTATACACAACCGAAGCGGCAGAAAGGGGTCCTATATCCCGGTGAACTGTGCCGCCCTTCCGGAACAGTTGCTGGAGAGCGAGCTTTTCGGATACGTGGGAGGTTCTTTTACCGGCGGAAGAAAAGAGGGTAAACCAGGACTCTTTGAAACCGCAAACCAGGGAACCGTTTTCCTTGATGAGATTGGAGAGATGCCCATGGGATCCCAGGCCAAACTCCTGAGACTTCTCCAGGAAAGGTCCGTCCGCCGCATCGGAGCTGCAAGGGAAATCCCCATAAATGCAAGGATCATCACCGCAACCAACAAAAACCTGGAACAGCTCGTCAAGCAGAATCTCTTTCGTGAAGATCTCTACTACCGGATAAATGTTCTGCCCATACACATCCCTCCCCTCAGACATCGCAGGGAGGATATTCCCCTGCTGGTGGAACATTTTCTTTTTCAGCTCCTCATGGGACTTGGCAAAGAGATAACACCTCTGACCCCGGCCGCACTGAACAAACTTGCCGCCCATGAATGGCCGGGCAATATAAGGGAGCTTAAAAATGTCATCGAAAGGGCCGCTTTTATAAGCAACGGCCCCCTAATTGATGTGGATGCGGTGGTTTTCAGCCATGAGATGAGTCAATACAAAGTCATGGGCAGTCAGCCCCGGGGAGATGAAATACGTCCCATTCGTGAACAGGTGGGTGATTTTGAAGCGGGTATCATTGTGGATGTCCTGAAGAGCAGAAAAACCATACGCAGGGCAGCGGCAGCACTGGGAATATCCCATCCTGCCCTGCTTAAAAAGATGAAGAAGTACAATATCAGCATGGACACTGAAGTTACCACTGGTAATAAATAGATGAATTTAAAAAAGAGCCTGCAAAACAGTACCTTACATCATCCGTCCAACCGACTTAGGTAACTTTTCCTACCATTTTAAGATTAATTCACCACCTCTGTTTCTTGAGTTGTTTACTGACTTTGGGTGCTATACTTTTCCAGATAACGAAACTGCCTGCCGTACTGTAGGGTCAGCCCCCTGTGGCTGCCCTTGAGCATGGGTTTGCTGAAATATTTTTCTCGAAGTCTATATTTTCCAGTACAATGGTGGAAAAGAAACTTTTTTCAACAGCAGTTTACTGACTTTGGCCGCTATTTTGCAGTGCAATGGTGAGAGAGAAACTTTTTTAACAGTAACTTGTAGAGACCCGGGGCGGCGGATCTCTGCGGTCACACCAAACGTATGCGGATGCTTGGGAGATGTGATCATGATTGTGGGAATTCCAAAAGAGATCAAAGAGTTTGAAAAGCGTGTATCTTTTACTCCCGGGGCGGTTTCCGCCATGGTCGGGAACGGTCATGGCGTGATTGTGGAAAGGGGTGCCGGAGAAGGCAGCGGCTTTGGAGACACACTTTATATTGAAGCCGGGGCGGTGATGGTGGAGAAAAAATTTCAAATATATGAACAATCGGACATGGTGCTGCATGTCAAGGAGCCCAGGCCGTCCGAGTATGATCATATAAGGGAGGGACAGATACTTTTTTCTAACCTGGCTCTGGAAGCGAATATCGGCCTTACAAAGGCATTGATGGGAAGCGGGGCAATTTGCATTGCATGGGAAAAGATCGAAATGGAGGACGGCACCCTGCCCGTGGAGGCTGCCATGGATGAAGTGAAGGGGTGTGCGGCAATACAGGCCGGGTCCGGTTATCTTGCCACATCAAGGGACGGCGGAGGGATATTGCTTGGAGGTTTGGCCGGGGTCGAAGCTGCAACGGTTGTTATCCTCGGGGGGGGCGGTGTTGGCATGGCTGCCGGAAAAACCGCATGTGCCCTGGGTGCAAAGGTCTATATCCTGGACAGCGATGTTTGTCGGTTAAGATATATCCGTGATGTAATGCCTCCCAACTGCACCTCTCTCATGCCCACACCGGCAGAGTTAAGGCAGCTTGTGGCAGATGCCGATCTCATTGTGGGGGCCTCCATTGTCATGGGTCCAAGGTCTCCTGTTCTGGTGACAAAGGAGATGGTAAAGGCGATGAAAAAGGGTGCCGTTATCGTGGATGCCGCCATTGACCATGGAGGATGCTTTGAGACATCACGGTGCGGAACCTTCAAGGTGCCTGCCTATGTGGCTGAAGGGATAATGCACTTCTCCCCCTGCGATTTGCCTGGCATGGTACCGGCAACAGCCACCAGGGTACTATCCTGCACAACGCTGCCCTATCTCCTTGAAATTGCGGACAAGGGCTGGAAAAGGGCCTCCATGGAGAATCCCCATATTAAAAAAGCCATAGGCCTGGCCCATGGCAGGGTTGCCTCGGCTGCCCTTTCCAGGGCCTTTGACATGGAGTTTACAGACATTGACGAGATTATCCAGGCATCTTGATTCAGACAAACACCGTTATGCTCTGGAAAAGCGGGCAAACTGTCTATTTTACCGTGGAAATGGATACATTATTTCCATGATCGGGGGTGGCTGGACTTGGGCCATGAAGGTTTACCGTGGCAATGGAGACATTATTTCCATGGTCGGGGATAACCTGTTTCCGGCCATGGATTTTTAATGCATTAAATTTTTTGAATTACGTGTGAAACAGTAATTCTCTTATCTTTTCCATATATATATCCATACCAACCATAAATATGTTGTTGTGGTCAGCACCATTGATTTTCAACAGAGTTTTGTTTTGTGACGGACAGGCATGGAACAGGGCTTCACCATCGGAAAAGGGAATGATATGGTCAAATTCCCCATGGATGATGAGGGTGGGGCCCGTCCATTTTTTTATCTTCTCCATGTGGCTGAACCCTTGATCCTCTTGAAATCCCATCTCCTCCGGATGTACCCCAAGCACCCTCAGAAGAGGTGATGCAAAGGCAAAACCGCTCTCCAGGATGAGGCTCTGGAACAGATTTGACGATGATGGTGAAGCTGCAAGCTCCAGGGCCGGGGCACTGCCAAGGGATCTGCCCATGATGGAGAGGGTTCCCTTGTATCCGTTCTCCTGGAGGTAATTTTTCACAAAGGCCAAAATAAGATGGCTGTCCCCCATCATTGCCGATACCGTCGGCCTGCCCGACGACCTGCCGTATCCCCTGTAATCCACAACAAGAAAGTTAATTCCTGCATCTCTGTAAAGAGTTCCAAGATCGTCGTAATCAGCTACAATCTCTCCATTTCCATGGAAAAAGAGCAGGGAAGGGCTGTTTTTATCATCGGTCATATGAAAACAGGCTCCTATGGAGACATCTTTTTCCACGGGGATATCTATCTCCATTCCCTTATTTATGCCCCATTTTAAATATGGTTCCCTGCGGGGATGGAAAATGGATGAAAGTACCTTTGGATGATCAAGAACCGTGTAATCGGCATTTTGAAACATGGACATGCTCTCCTCCTTTGAAAAAGTGTATAAAGTCAGGTTTTTTAATTGCAATGGGGGGGGCATCCTTCATATCAGATTAAAGTTGGGGTGTCTAAAAACCAATTTGACACCCAAATAGTGATGATGTAGAGACCCAATGCATTGCGTCTCTACCGCCGGGTTATTTTGCCATTGGAAAAGTGTAAACCGGCAAATGAAGGATGCCCAATGGGGAAACATTATTTTTTAGAAAAAATTTGTAAGATTAAAATATATCCATTAGATTACGTCAATTCTTTTTGACTTTTGGGTACTTCAAGAAATCTGAAATCTTGATTTTGGAGCAATGAACATATTAATGTATCATATCTGCTCTATACCATTGATCTTCGAGATCAATGGTTGTGGGCAATTAATATATTAATGTATCATATCTGCTTTGTGGGAAAAACAGAAAAACAGCGGGGGAGATTGTAAAGATGAGAGTTGGTTTTGTGGGATGGAGAGGCATGGTAGGGTCGGTTCTGATGGAGAGGATGCTTGATGAAGGGGATTTCAAAGGTTTTGAACCTCTGTTTTTCTCCACATCCCAGGCAGGAAGGAAGGGGCCTGACATAGGGATTGAAATACCATTGCTTATGGATGCGGCTGATGTTTCAAAGCTCTCTGGTATGGATATTGTGCTTTCGTGCCAGGGCGGCTCCTACACGGAATCGGTCCACGGCAGGCTCCGGGCCCAGGGATGGCAGGGATTCTGGATAGATGCTGCCTCAACCCTGCGCATGGAAAAGGATAGTGTTATAGTACTTGATCCGGTCAACATGGAACTCATTGAAGAGGCCCTGGACTCGGGTATCAGGGACTTCATCGGGGGAAACTGTACGGTCTCCCTTATGCTCATGGCACTTGGCACACTTTTTAAAAACGATCTTGTGGAGTGGCTCACATCAATGACCTACCAGGCAGCTTCCGGTGCCGGAGCAAACAATATGCGGGAGCTTGTGATGCAGATGCAGACCATCGGGGATTGTGCGGCTCCACTTCTGGACAAAAATGCTTCCGGAGCCATTCTGGAACTTGATCGAAATGTGACCGAGAATATCCGGTCGGACTCCTTTCCCGTGGATAACTGGCAGGTGCCCCTGGCGGCAAACCTGATTCCCTGGATCGACAGAGCCATGGATAACGGCCAGACCCGGGAGGAGTGGAAGGGCTTTGCCGAGACCAATAAGATACTGGGATGCAGCCACAATCCTGTTCCCATTGACGGACAGTGTGTCAGGATCGGAGCCATGCGCTGCCATAGTCAGGCATTCACTATAAAATTGAAACAGGATGTTCCGCTCCAGGAGATTGAAGGGATGCTGGCCTCGGGCAATCCATGGGTGAAGGTCATCGGCAATACAAAGGAGGAGACCATTGAAGCCCTTACACCGGCTGCCGTAACCGGGACCCTGGATATTCCAGTGGGACGCCTGAGAAAGATGAATATGGGAAGTGAATATCTAACCGCTTTTACCGTGGGGGATCAGCTTCTATGGGGTGCTGCCGAACCCCTTAGAAGGGTTTTGAACATCATCCTTGAAAAAAATGACACATTATTTGCCTGAAGTGATCTAAAACCGCGTGATTCCCGGAGGTGGTAAACAGGCACCTATTGAATCCGGCGGATCACATTTTCCTTGATATTTTCAATCCAAAGTGATATTGGTACCGGATAGTCAATCATTACGGGGCGTAGCGCAGTCTGGTAGCGCGCCTGCTTTGGGAGCAGGATGTCGGGAGTTCGAATCTCTTCGCCCCGACCAGTAAACGAAAGGGGATACAGCATTTTTCTGTAGCCCCTTTTTTTATGAACCCATATTAACACAAAGGAGGACGGCATTCTTCCCCTCCCAGTAGCCGAGGCTATAGTTCTTCTCAGATGAATTGATACCACATGACAGTTAAGGCATGACAGTTAAGGCATGACAGTTAAGGCATGACAGTTAAGGCATGACAGTAAGGCATGACAGCAAGGCATGATAGTATCAATTCCCTTGCGGTGATCTATAGGAGTCTGTTTAAAGATTATTTGTAATGTTAAGGAAGGGGTCCCGCCGCATTTAGATGAACACCACCAACGACACCGAAATAAAATCAGAAGTTATCCCCGAGCAGCTTGGAAACACCAGCCAATTCAGGTTTCAATGCCATAAGGGCGTAAAATGTTTTACAAAGTGCTGCCGGGGGATTGATATAATGCTCACCCCCTATGATATCCTTACAATGAAAAAGCGGCTTGATATCTCATCGGATGAGTTTCTGGCCCTCTATACGGATATACGTCTCCTTGAGAAGGCGGACATGCCTGTGGTTACCTTGAAACTTCTGGACGATGATCAAAAATCATGTCCCTTTGTAAGGGATGAAGAAGGATGTATCATATATGAAGATCGCCCTTCCACATGCAGATACTATCCCCTGGGTATGGGAGCGTTGAGCTATGCTGGCCAGATTAACGATAACGATGCCTTCTTTTTCATGGTAAAGGAGTCCCACTGCCTTGGCTTTCAAGAGGAGAAGACCTGGAGTGTTGCAGATTGGCGGGAAGATCAGGGGGTAAATGTCAGGGATGAGGTAAATGCAGGCTGGACAGACCTTATTGTCAAGAAAAAAACCATCCCTGCCAGCATAAAACTTACGGAAAAGAGCAAACAGTTGTTTTTTATGGTCTGCTATAACATAGATAAATTCAAGCGTTTTGTGTTTGAAAGCTCTTTTCTTGAAAAGTTTTCATTGGATGATGACAGAATAGAGGCGATAAGAAACGATGATGTGGAATTGCTGAAGTTCGGATTTGAGTGGCTTAAATCCCTCTTTTTTGAAGAGGGTAATATCAATATCACCGGCGATGAATTAAGGAATTAATAAATGTATTTTAAGGGATGGGTTCTAAATAACGTGCCCATTTACCTCACCCCAACCCTCTCTCCATGGATGGAGAGGGTCGGGGGGTCAGGTGTCATGATAGGTGTCATGATAGGTGTC
>JADGBO010000068.1:3059-7006 GCA_015231465.1 Desulfamplus sp. | reverse complement strand
TACAGAGGCTCCTTAGATATTTTTCACACTCTCCGTGTGGGGGTATGTCAAACTTTCCGACCATGGGAGGCTCGCCATTTTTGGGATTTCGGTGAATGATCACCGCCTTGCAAAATTCCGTCTCCAGGAGTTTCAGGACCAGGGCCTCAATCCAGGTCTGGAGATAAAGTTTGTGTTTACTTTTGGCAAATTTATGATTTATGATACCAAAGTTTTCATAATAGCCCTGAACAGTTCCATAAATATAAAAAGACGTGGTGCCGGACGATAGGGAGATAGAAAACTGATACGGCCTGTTTTTCCGTCCGTCCCTGTGGGTAATTACAGTGTCAGCAAACTCCTTGAGCAAATGGAAATGCTTTTCAAAACGTCTTTTCTCCATGGAACCCGAAGGCATGGTTCCCTGGGCCATAAATCTTTCATGTATAGGGGCCGGATCAAACATGGTGATGGTTTCCAGCATCTGATCCAGAAGTGCCGAATCCCTGAAGTAGTCCCTCTCCTCCCATTCAAAGGGCTCATCAGTCTCCGGCATAGGGAGTTCATCTTTCTGGAGATTGATGCCGAGAATCTCTCGCATGTAATAACGGCATGGATTGGCAAAAAAACGAATCAGATTCTGGATATCTATCTCCCGGACCCCGTCAGCCTCCTTTTTCGACTCTTTTGCACCGGCATCAGCCTCTTTTGTACCGGCATCAACTTTTTTTGTACCGACATCTGAAAAGATTTCACCCGAAGAGATATTTTTCCCCTCCCTTGCATATATGTTTCCGGCACCTTTGCAGTTGAGCATGGAGTAACTGAAAAGCCTTGAATGGGAACCATCGAAATATCTTCTGCTGAATGCCTGGAGAGGATGTACCGTGATGAGATCATCAGCTTTTTCACCAATATAATCAATAAGTTCCGATACAAGCACAGAAGGTGGTATGGGAGAGTTGTCCCGTATGCTGCGACCCACATAACTTATGTAGAGTTTATCACGGGCAGATAAAAGGGCTTCCAGGAAAAGATATCGTTCTTCAATGCGGCTGGAGTTGTCTCCTGGTGCAGGGGCCGCTGCCATGAGATCAAACGCGTTCTTATTTCCCTTTGTGGGCCAGGCATCTTCGTCCATGCCCATAAGACAGATCACCTTTGAAGGAATGCTCCTCATGGGGCGAAATCGGCAGAAGGTCACTCCCCCATGTAAAAATCCCCTGCTTCCGGTGTCATCCTGGAGAAGACCCTTCAATCCGCACAAAAGGGCATCAAGACCGATAGATGCTTCAGCTTTGCTGCTTCTGATAGTTTCAAAGAGAACATTTACCCCAAGGCAGAGGTCCTGGAGATGGGCTTCAGTTTCAGGAGTCTCCTCAAAAAAGGTGTCCATGCCCCGTATAAAAAGAGCTTCCCACTTATCTGCTCCCGGGGAGGGGGTGGGGGCACCGTCCATGCCGGGATTTTTCATATTGTTCCCGGGGAGGTGCTGAATCCTTTCAATTTCCTGGAAAAAATCCATTATCTTATCGAAAAAACCCATGAAACGCCCGGCAATTTCACTGTCACCGCCCTCAATATCCAGGGGAAAAATATCATGGACAATACCTTGGCTCCCCGGGACAGCACAGCCCATAAGCATTCTGTCAAAACCGAAAACCCAGGTGTTCTCATGGCGGGGAGGTATCCCTGAGTCCACTTTAAAGTCGGTGTCGATCCCCCATCTTATACCGCTCTCTCCAATCCATCGGCGGATTATGTCCAGGGCTTTGGTATCCAGCCCAAAGCGACGGTGAACCGCTTCCACCTGTAGTATTTCCATTATCTCCACCGAGGTGAATCTGGTTCCCGGCAGTGAGAGGAGCATCAGAAAGGCCGATGCCACAGGATTGTCCTGGCCAGGCATACGGTCGGCAATGCTGAAGGGAATTTTGAGAGCCGCTGTTTCGGGATTGTCGAAAACCGCCTTTATATAAGGTGCAAAAGCTGCAATATCCGGTGCCATGACCAGAATGTCCCGGGGTGTCAGGGTTGCATCTTCATTCATCATGTCAATGAGTTGGTCGTGGAGTACCTCCACCTCCCGCATGGGTGAGTGGCAGATATGGATGGACAGGCTCCTGTCATCATGGGCTCCATCATCATGGGCTCCGTCATCATGAACTTCATCATCATGGGCTCCGTCATCATGAACTTCGTCACCATGGGCTCCGTCATCATTAACTTCGTCACCATGGGCTCCGTTATTATAGGCTCCGTCATCATGGGCTCCGTTATTATATGTCCCCTCACCATAGTCACCGTCACCATGGGTTTGAGCTTCTTTCAAACCATCCCGGAGGAAGAGAATATCATTTTGAATACGATGGAGGAGATTTTCCCTCTCCAGGGGGGTCATGGATGGCTGAAATTTAAAAATATCATCGCACCATAACGGTTCCTGGGCTCCTTCCAGGGATGTGACAGCCCTTGAGAAGTCCCTGGCGGAAATACCCATGGATGAGAGCAGGGGATTTCCCACTTCCCAGTAGAGATCATCATAAACCGATGCCTCCCCAAGGAGAGACTCCCCGGAAGAGAGGGCATGACTTCCGGCCCGGCTCTCTGCCCGGATATCCATGGCAAGCCTGGTCTTCTCCCTGACGCAGTCTTCCCAGAACTCCTGGCATGGAGAGAGATAGTAAAGATGAACATCAGTCACCTGGGAGAGTTTTTCAAAAAATAGCATAAACTGCAAAGGAATGGAGGACATGCCGAAAAGATGTACCTTTTTTGGCAGAACAGCTTTCCATTGGGAAATATCGGACATGAGAAATCGGGCAAGGCGGTTGAGAAGGGTACCCTCCGGTGCAGATTCGTAAAGCTTTTCCCAGAGAAGCTTCTGCCAAAGGGCATGGTGTCCAACCCTTGGATCGTCTGTCTTAATGAGCGGTTCCGAAAAGGGAATCTCATCTCTCTTGTAACCGGACCATGACATTATGGTTGCCGGGCGGAATGTAAGGTACTGGTCATACAGGAGAGCCAGTCTTTCCGAGAGCTGGTACTGTTTGAGATCGTGTTCATCTCCCTCAAGATATTTTTTCAAGGGATGGAAACGAGGGTCAAGGAGATTTTCCTGACTGCCGAGAAGGGAGTAAATTCTCCAAAGCAGTACCTCCCTTGAAAAGAGGTTGCCCTGGGGAATGCCTGTGGTTTTTTCCAGGCAGTGCATTAGAAATGTTTTGGGAAAGGGAGACCATAAATTGGCACATATGGAATTAATCCCGGCAATTTCAAGTTTAAGCCACCGTTCCATGCCCTGACTTTGCAATACCACAATTTCAGGTTCGAAAATATTATCTTCTTGTGGTGGCCCAATTGTTTTAAATAAACTCCCGTTAAAAGGCGAAGTCGTTTTATTTGTGGAAATTGTTTTATTTGCAGGGTGAATCTCCCGTGCAAGCTGTATGGCCAGGTGTTGAAGTCTGTTGCTGCTGTAGATATAGAACATATCCCTTTCCCTACAAATAGAAAAAGCACTTACGGCAAAATACCGCAAGTGCTTATTTTTTGTGGCGGGAGCGACGAGACTCGAACTCGCGGCCTCCTGCGTGACAGGCAGGCGTTCTAACCAACTGAACTACGCCCCCGCATAATAAATTAATAAGATCATTTGTTCTTTTAATAAGGTTATGGACCCGATGGTGGGCGAAACAGGGCTCGAACCTGTGACTTCAACCTTGTAAGGGTTGCACTCTACCAACTGAGTTATTCGCCCAGCTGAGTTATTGGCTCAAATGAATTATTCACTCCACTGAGTTATTCACTCCACATTCACCATGAAGTGTGGAAGTATTTATCAGTATCCCTGGGTTGTGTCAATGAAAAAATCATATGGGACTGATTTTTTTAAAACACGGGAACAGGAGGGGGCTCGGGGAGATGATGCTCCAGGCATTCATGCTCGTCATCACCGTCGATGATAC
>JADGBO010000068.1:0-2961 GCA_015231465.1 Desulfamplus sp. | reverse complement strand
TCGGGGCCGGGCTCAAAATCACCTATCAATTCAAGAAGATCCCTTGAATGGGCAACAACCTCATCGGTTGTGCTATCTACAAGGGCGAGAACCAGAACATATCGGTCGTGTTTAATGTTGGGAAGAATGGTTGCATCGACCACAAACCCGGGAACAGGAAGGTCCTTGACTCCAAAGGAGGGAAAATCAATTGACTGGACAAAAGGTACTAACTCAGGAGAAGCGGTCAAGCCAAGCAGTCCCAGAGAGAGGAAAACTTTATCAGGAGCGGGAGTTTCACCTTCATCCTCAGGGGGATTGATTATGTCTATAAAAGGATTTCTGGCATGGGGAATTTGTGGAATGTTGCTGTGGGTTCTTTGAAAAAAGAGATATATATCCACCAGGGGCATCTCTTCGGGAATGTTGAGAATCTTCATATCCATGATAATGTGGTTCATATGCGGATCATAAACTGAAGATACCACAGTAAAAGGTGAATGAAGAGGCTTCTCAATCAATTCAGAAAGAGTAAGGGCATTGGCCATGGATGTTATTGTGAAAAAAGATACCACAATAAACATAACAATAGATTTTCTTGCTCTCATAACTTAACTCCTTTCTTAAGAGTTTAGTGTTTATGGACATGTTTTTGCAAAACCATATTTTTGCAAAAACAATTTGAAGAAATTTTTATGCAAAATTATGCAAAATGAACATGCAAAATGAATTCCAAATTGCATACCAAGTATGAAATATTGAAATTTTAAAGAGTTTTTAAAGAGTATTGATTAGAAAAAGGGGACATGGAGATGAAAATGAAACGGAGCCATTAAGATAAAGATTGAGATGGTGTCATAAAAGGTTGACACCATCTCGTTTTAAGTCTGTTTAAAACAAACAGACAATGGTCTAATAAAACCGCTTATTCAATACCTTCGCCACTTCTATTTTGACCTGATTTTGAATCTATATATTGTGTTATATTAAAAATTAATTTTCAATATATAGTGCTTAGATTGCCAAATTTCAGATCATTTTTGAATTTGGCGAAGGTATTGTTTATTAACCCTAAATATTAAATACAGGTATCAAAAATGAAGTATGATGTGTGTGAAAAAATGGTGTTAGACTTTTTTGAGGTTCATCAATTATTAGCGGGACAACTTCCTCTCAAATTTCATGATTACAAAGGGCATATCAATAATTCTGGTATTGACATAACTGTTGTTGCAGAAAAATCGGCATTTGCTTTAAATCCATACGAACTTTCCAATCTATTTAATTTAAAAATTGATAAAATTAAGAATTTTTTTGTCATTGATCTATGGCTAATAAATAATCTTTCCAAGGTAACAAAAAAGGAAGGGTATTCATTAGAATTCGTTATAAAAAATTCATCTATTTTGGTAAGTTATAATAATGGTGATCAAGAAACGTATGAGTATGGAGTAATTGTTAAAACTATCTATGAAATGCGTCATACAATTTTTTCTTTTGAAGATATTATGAGAATAATATAAAAAGTCCATCAGTTATTCACTTAGACTGGGGTGTCTAAAAAATCAGTATCTACCCGGATGGATATTTGAGATTTGGACGGCATTCTTACAGTAGCATTTGCCCAAAATTCTTCATTGAGTTCCGGGATATCAGAACAATCAATTTCACTATCCGTCATGGAGGCCAATCTACTCCAATCTGTTTTTGTTTTCTTTTTGGAAGCGTTTGGTTTCATTTTTAGTTGCCTTTCTTGCGGATACTATTAGGCTTATGGTATTGCTTGATTGTATATGCATCAAGAAATATATTTTCCCTTTTTTTTCTGTTGGCATCTTGATCTTGAGTAGTTACTCAATATTGTTTGATCCACAAAAAGCAAGTTCCTATCACTTCATAACTTGAAAATAGAAAAACTCTCTGTTAGAATCAATGACTTAATTCTGGTGATATAACAATATTTCGGGTTGTAATCTCCCAAACAGAAAAGACAAACAAGGATACTGGAACAATGATAAAAACAGCGGTTGCAGGTGCAACCGGCTACACCGGTGCAGAGCTTGTGAAGCTTCTTACAGGTCACCCCCAGGCCGAGCTGGTTTCTGTCACATCACGCTCATACAGTGGAAAAAACATTGCAGATATCTTTCCATCCATGAGGGGAGTTGTGGATATCCAGTGTGAAAATATGGATCCCCATGCCCTCAAAGGGAGGGTTGACTGCGTATTCCTTGCCCTTCCCCACAAAATATCCATGGAGTTTGCTCCGGTTTTCATGGAGAACGGCATAAGGGTCATTGATCTCTCAGCGGACTTCAGATTTAAGAATTTATCCGCATACGAAGAGACCTACCAGAAACATGGTTCCCCCCATCTTCTTTCCCAGTCTGTTTACGGTCTCAGTGAGGTTTATGGGGAAGAGCTTGCAGATACCCGTCTCGTGGGTAATCCAGGATGTTACCCCACAAGCATTCTTCTTCCGCTTATTCCCCTTGTAAAGGCAGGGGCGGTGAGCCTCCGGGGGATTATAGCCGATTCAAAATCCGGCGTAAGCGGAGCAGGACGATCCCTCTCCCTGGGCTCACATTACTGCGAGGTGACGGAGTCCTTCAAGCCCTACAAGATCGGAACCCACAGGCATGTTCCTGAAATTGAAGAGGTACTCACCGCCCATGGAAAGAACACCTCTGCCCATGGAAAGAACACCTCCGCCCATGGAAAGAACACCTCCGCCCATGGAAAGAACACCTCCGCCCATGGAAACGACACCTCCGACCATGGAAGAGACACCACTGCCCATGGGAGTGTTACCAGCCATGCATCCGTAACCTTTGTGCCCCACCTTCTGCCCATGAGCCGGGGCATGCTCTCCACCATATATGCCCGGCTGACCAGGGAAATGACCTGGGATCAAATCCGCCAATATCTTATGGATGCCTATAAAGACCGCTTTTTCATAAGGATTTTGCCCCAGGGTCAATT
>JADGBO010000067.1 GCA_015231465.1 Desulfamplus sp. | reverse complement strand
TCCAGCTCTGTTCCCTTTCTGTTTTTAGACTCAAATGTGACTTTACTACCGGTGTTTTATGAATATTTTATGATCCACAAGGGATAGGGAATGAATATAACCGTTTAAAAACTTCTGATCTCCAAAAATACTCACAAGGCGTATGCCTTTGTCTTCTGGAACAACCAGATCCACTGCTTCCATTATGAGGCTCTCCCCTTGATTGTCTTCGATTAGGTATGCATTTGCTTCACACATTGTTGACTCCTTGTAAAATCTGGTATCAGTCCGGTTGTCAATACTTGTCCGTTTACAAACATGGAGTTAAACCCCTATCCCTCGTAAGGTAGAGGAAGTTTATTTAAGGTAATTTCCGAAAAAATCGGAAGTCAACCAAAGTCCCTTCCATGCATCTCTATCATCTCATCCACAAGTTGGGGAAGGGGAATGGATGTCAGGCCGACAACCTCCAGGTTCTCCTGGGTCAAGGGCAGAAGGATTTTCAAGGCAGGCGAAAGGGCAATGGCCTCGGCCATTTCCGGGGTAAGCTCTCCCATCATTGAGTGTGGCATTATAATCCCCACTGTTCCTATTATATAATCTGCATGCCTCACTGTCTGGACAATTGCATTGCTGCCCGATGCACCCCTGTTTGCCCTGGCTTTCAGCATCTGGGCCGTTGCAATGGCATTGGTCCCAAGGGCCAGTATTTCAATACCCTCTCCGAATTTTTCTTTAAGTTTTCTGATAATGGTTGAGCCGATACCGCCGCCCTGACCATCAATGACACATATTTTTATGGGGTTTTTTATGATGCTCATAGCAATACCTTCGCCATTTCCGCTTCGTGTATTGTAAAAATTCCCATGCCATTTTCAAGTGATGTGAAACTCGGCAAGAGTATTGTCAGTATAACCTCATTTTATTAATACGGTCAATACAGATTTTCATTGCCTGTTTGCGTACTTTTTTCCATTATCATGAGATTGTGTATATTTAAGACCCATTCCTAAGCCAAGCGGGCGGGGATATCCACACTCCAGAATTTATTTGGGCACGTTATTTGAAGCCCATTCCTTAACTTATCTTCATACAATGATTTACATGCTTATGTTAAAAGCCGTCACATTGCAGCTTGTATTCACTTAAAACGAATGCTATAGAATAAAGATGTTTAAGTTATCCGGAAAATTGAGAACTTTGAGAAACAAGGCTTTTAAAGGAATACTCTCAACTTTTCTTCTGTTGCTGGTTATAAGTGTTGCCCAGGTTGTTACCATAAAATATATCAACCCTCCCTTTACCCTGCCCATGGTATGGGAGTGGGTTCTTAAAAAGAGTACAGGCAGACCATTTAAGCCTTTTGCCTATGAATGGAAAGATATAGAGGACATTTCCCATCATCTGCAAAGAGCTGTTCTTGCAGCCGAAGATCAAAGATTTCTCTCCCATAATGGTTTTGATTTTATCGAACTTCGCCGTATATTTAAAGAGTTCATGGATAGAGGCCGTATAAGGGGTGGAAGCACCATCTCCATGCAGGCGGCCAGGTCGCTCTATCTTATACCCTGCAGAAGCGTCATCAGAAAAGCTTTGGAGGCCTGGTACACAATTTTTATGGAGATATTCTGGGACAAGAAGAGAATCCTTGAGATATATCTAAATTGCGTTGACTGGGGATATGGTATTGTGGGGGCCGAGGCCGCTGCAAAATCCTACTATGGATGCGGGGCAACAGAGCTTGATGCAGCACAGTCTGCCATGATGACCGCCATTCTTCCTGCCCCCCACAGATTGTCTCCGTCGAATCCTGACCAGTATCTTATATCCAGGCAGCAGCGGATTCTCAAAGATATGCCTTTGATGCCCCAGTTGTGATGGGACAAAATACAGATGTTCAGTAAACTTGTCAGTCATAATTTCTCTTAATTATCACCGCATATAGTATTTTAATGAAGATAAATTTAGTGTTTGACAAGAGAACTTACCACTCTTGAGTTACTTACCACTCTTGAGTTACTTACCACTCTTGAGTAAAGTATAACGAGGCAAATGAAGGATGCCAATTTTTTCGGGAAATTTTTATGGAATATGATGTAATTATTGCAGGCGGAGGTCCTGCCGGTCTTTTTGCGGCATACCATCTCATGGAATATGGAGACCTTAAAGTACTCATGATTGAGAAAGGGAAAGCTCCTCTCTCACGAAAATGCCCCAATCACAATCTCCAGAAGTGCGTGGGATGCAATCCGTGCAATATTCTTGCGGGCATTGGAGGGGCAGGTCTATATTCCGATGGAAAGCTCAACTTTATACCCCGCCTTGGCAAAACAGATCTGACCCAGTTCATGCCCATGACGGATGCCCAGGCCCTGATTGATGAAACCGAAGATATCTTTACCCGTTTCGGAATGGATGGCCCGGTCTATCCCACCAATATGGATAAAGCAAAAAAGATACGCAAGGATGCAAAACGCTTTGGTATCGACCTTCTGCTCATTAAACAGAAGCACCTTGGCAGCGACAATCTGCCCCGGTACATTGCCGAGATGGCCGGTTATATAGAATCCAAGGGCCTGGAGATTCACACATCGGAAAGTGTTCTTGACATTGTTTTAGATAATGGCAATGTTGCAGGCGTACTTACTGACCGTGGAAGGTACTCGGCTCCCAACGTCATTCTTGCCCCGGGCCGCATTGGTGCCAACTGGGTGGGAAACCTTGCCCAGAAACACGGGATAGGGCTCTCCCAGAGGGGCATAGAGGTGGGTGTCAGGGTCGAAGTCCATAATGATATCATGGATGATCTGTGTGACATCATCTATGATCCCACATTTTTCATCCGCACCGCAACCTACGATGATATAACCCGTACATTCTGCACTAATCAGGGGGGCTTCATCTCCCTTGAAAATTATAAAGATTTCGTCTGTGTCAACGGCCATGCATATTCCAGCCGCAAATCCCAGAACACCAATTTCGCATTTCTCTCCAAAGTTGTGCTGACGGAACCTGTAACGGACAATCAGGCCTATGGAGAGTCAATTGGAAGGCTTGCCACGATTATAGGCGGAGGAAGGGCCATATTGCAGCGATTCGGGGACCTGAAAAGGGGCAGGCGCTCAACCTGGAACAGGATCAGTAAGAGTTATATTGAGCCCACAATGACCAATGTGGTGTGCGGAGACATTGCAATGGCTCTGCCTGAGCGAATTCTGTCCAATCTGATTGAGGGGCTTGAGGCCCTTAATCTTGTTGTACCCGGGGTATCAAATGATGAAACTCTTTTATATGCACCGGAAATAAAGTTTTTTGCCACCCAGATAGAGACAGACAGCGATCTTGCTACATCCATAAAAGGAATGTATGTTGCAGGAGACGGGCCTGGAGTTGCCGGAAACATAGTATCTGCTGCTGCAACGGGTCTCATTCCGGCAAAGAAAATAATTAAAAACCACTTAGGGGGATAATATCATGAATCTTCAGGAATACTGTCCTGAAAAACTGCTGACACCTGAAAAAGGCGTGAAAAAAATTTCCAACGGCAGCAGGGTTTTTATCGGAACCGCCTGCGGCGAGCCCCAGGAGCTTATCAGGGCAATGGTCAATAATGAGGCCATTCAGGATATTGTTGTATATCAGATGCTCTCATCAACACTTGCAAAATATGTCAATGAGAGGGGATTTTTAAATCGTTTTACACTGAAACTCTTTTTCATAAGCGTGGCCATGCGCCAGGCCGCTTTTGACGGAAAAATCGACTACATTCCTGTTTATCTCTCCCAGATACCCGAACTTTTTAAAAGCAACGAGATCGGTCTTGATGTGGCACTTATCCAGGTGAGTCCTCCGGATCGTTTCGGTTTTTGCAGCCTTGGAATATCTGTGGACATCACCCAGGCAGCCATGCAGGCTGCCGAGCTGGTAATCGCCCAGGTAAATCCCAATATGCCCCGGACCTCCGGTGATTCCCTGGTACATCTGGACGAGATTGATTACCTCGTCGTCCATGAGGAGCCCCTTGTGGAAGCCATTCCTGATGTGAAGAACCAGAAGATCGTGGAACGCATAGGCCACTACATCAATCAACTCGTTGATGATGGAGCCACCATCCAGGTGGGATTCGGCCACCTGCCCGATTCCGTGGTTCCATATCTTGAAAACAAAAAGGATCTAGGCATCCATACCCAGGTGATAACGGACGGCCTTCTACCTCTGTTTGAGAAGAAGGTGATAACCAACCGCAATAAAAACTATCTTCCCGGGCGGGTGGTGGCATCCCTCTGTATGGGTTCCAAAAAACTATACGACTATGTTGACAACAATCCCATGTTCTATTTTAGATCATCGGAGTTTGTAAACGATCCCAATATAATTGCCAGAAATGATAATTTTATATCAATCAGTTCAGCCCTTGAAGTGGACCTCACCGGCCAGATATGCACCGATTCCCAGGGATATCTGTTTTATAGCGGCATCGGGGATCAGGTGGATTTCATACGCGGCAGCAGCATGTCAAAAGGTGGATTTTCAATTATTGTTATCCCTTCAACGGCTGAAAATGGAGAGGTATCCCGCATTGTGCCCCATTTAAGCGAGGGTGCGGGCGTGGCAACCACCCGGGGAGATATTGATATTGTTGTGACTGAATACGGCATTGCCGAGCTTAGGAGAAAAAGTATCTACCAAAGGGTGATAGAGCTTGCCCAGATTGCCCATCCAAAATTTCGCCAGCAGCTCATTGACGAGGCAAAGAAACGTCGCTATATCTTTCCTGACCAGATGCCGCCATCCAGCCAGGATCTTCTCTTTCTTGATGATTATCATTATACCATGACCATCTCCATGGGTAAAAACATAGATTTCAGACCACTTCTGCCTTCGGATGAGTTTGAATCCAGAAACTTTTTTTACTCTCTCCAGGATGATACCATTTATTACCGTTTTTTCAACAAACGCAAAGTATTTTCCAGGGATATGCTCCAGCGGCAATGGGCCAGCGTTGACTACAGAAGAAATATGAGCATAATTGGCTGGCGTCAGATCGGCAGAAGAAAGCAGATAGTAGCTATTGGTTCCTATGCTGAAGCTGATGAGACCTCGGCAGAAGTGGCATTTCTGGTCAGAGAGGATCTCCATGGCTGCGGCATCGGTTCATTTTTGCTGGAAATACTTGAAGGAATTGCCAAAAAGAATGGATATACCCGTTTTGTGGCAACAGTCCTTGCCGAAAACAGAAAGATGATAAGGGTATTCCAGAAACGATATCCCCACGCGAAACTCGTTCGTGCAGGAGGAGGAGAGGTGGAGGTGCTGATGGATTTTGACCCGTCTGATGTAGAATAGACTTACATGGCCGGATTGCGGCAACCACCCAATTTAATGGGCATCAATTTTGATATTGAGGAGCGTAATATATCAGACTGGAAGTAACCGTTCACTCCCCCCCTGTCTGAATCAGGATGATCAGGCCTTACAAGATGCATCCTAAAATTTGGCATCCTGTAAATCATTTCATTGAGTACATCCTGATTCAGACAATCGCACAACAGTTAACATATGGCCGAAGTTAGGCAAACCCTTTTTTTAATATCATTGCCAATTTTGCTTTGCCTCCATTTTTGATCCATAATGACACATATAATGTGATTGATTATTGTCTCAGCACACAATATGTTGTATTTATTTGGCGAAAGTATTTGGTGAAAAACATATTTTAAGGAAAACTTTTATGGAACCTGTCCAGGGACATCTTGAAATCATGGACAAAGGATATGGATTTTTAAGAAACATTTACAATAATTACTCTCCAGATGCTTCTGATGCATATCTTTCTAACAATATAATAATAAAAAATCGTCTTAGAGAGGGGAATTTTATTTCAGGTTCCGGTGTCAAAAAAAACACGAGAAATAAAAATCTATCACTCACATCAATAGATACCATAAATGGTTTGACACCGGATGAGTTTAATCAGGCCGGCACACTTCAGGATCAGACCAGCATCAATCCATTTGAACGATTCACTCTCACGCAAAATCACAATGATATACTTGGCAGGGCCCTTGACATGATAATTCCCATGGGAATGGGGCAGCGGGGTCTGATCATAGCTCCTCCCAAATCAGGCAAAACAACCATATTGAAGCACATTGCAAACTCGCTGCTTATCAATCACCCTGATACAGAAGTGTTTGTTCTGCTTGTAAACGAGCGTCCCGAAGAGGTGACTGATTTTCAGCGGGGACTTAAAGGTGCCCATGTGCTTTACTCATCTTCCGACCAGCAGACAGCAAACCATTTACGCATCGCACGCCTTGCCGTACAAAGTGCCGCATGTTGTGCTGAAGCCGGCAAAAATGCCGTAATATTAATCGACTCCCTGACAAAAATGACTCGTGCATTCAATTCGGAAAGTCAGAGTTATGGGCGCACAATGACCGGCGGTCTCGGTATCAATGCCATGGAAATGCCGAGAAAAATTTTCGGGGCTGCAAGAAAGGTTGAAAAAGGGGCTTCTCTCACAATAATTGCAACTATACTGGTTGATACGGGAAGCCGTATGGATGATATAATATATCAGGAGTTTAAGGGTACAGGAAACCTGGATCTGGTGCTTAGCCGGAAATGTGCGGAAAAACGTATCTGGCCGGCCATTGATATTAATATGTCCGGAACGAGGCAGGAGATTCTGCTGATGGATCAGGATGAGTATCAAAAAAATGCAGCTTTCCGAAGAGATGCCGGAGGACTGGATGAGGTTGCAGCCATGTCACACTTAATGGACTACCTTCAGGTCGGCAATTAGAGCCATTTTGACGGTAAAATAAGAATTGAAAACTATTTACAGAATCACTTCCGGATCGCCCCATGAAATTCACAGGGCAGGTTTTATTCTACCCGTACCAGATCGCATTATTAAGAACGGCTATATCAGAATCATGAACGGCAGAATTCTTGAGGTTGGAAGCCATCCTCGTCCCTTTACCCGACTGCTGCATGGTTGCCGTGTCAAGCTGATTGACCACGGCCCCGGGGTTATAATTCCTCCCCTTGTCAATGCCCACACCCATTTTGAGCTCTCTGCTCTTTCAGGCAGAATCCCCTTTAACAAAGGGTTCGGCGGATGGGTACGGAAACTTTTGATGCAGAGGGAAGCATGTGGTGTGGATCAGCTCATGCAGGGGGCATCAAAGGGCATTGAAGAAAGCCTTGCCACCGGAACTGCCCTTGCGGGTGAGATTTCAACCCTTGGAATAACAAGGGAGATCATGCAGGAATCAAAATTATCCGGGGTACATTTCCAGGAGTATCTTGGAGAAGGTGATGTTGACCCCAATCTTTCGGCCAAATTGGGCTTCATGGGCAATATTGGCTTTTCCTTTGCAGGCCATGCCCCGCACACAACAGCTCCCGATATTTTAAAGAATCTCAAGGCCGCCTGCCTTAAACATGGACTCCCTTTCTCCATCCATGCTGCTGAATCTTCCGATGAGACAGAATTCATTACATCCGCCAGGGGAAACTGGGCCGATTTTTTAAATGAGAGGGGCATTGACTTTTCCTCCTGGCCAATTCCATCGCCAAGCCCTGTAAGGTATCTCCATGATATGGGCATCCTGGATTCCCACACCCTGGTGGTGCATCTTATTGATGCGGATAAAAATGACCTTGACATGCTTGCTTCCGTAGGTGCTGTTCCCGTTTTATGTGCCAGGAGCAATAAGAATCTCCATGACCGCCTGCCTGATCTGCCAGGAATCGCAGCACATGGCTCAGGGGTATTGAAACCAGCCCTGGGAACGGACAGCCTTGCCAGTACCTCCACATTGAATATGTTCCATGAGATGGCATTCATTGCAAAGGAGTTTCCAGCCATACGACCCGAATATATTTTAACCATGGCAACCATAAACGGTGCAGATGCCCTTGGCTTTGGCGACTCTTTTGGAACCTTGAAAAAAGGGAGAAAAGCTGCATTTCTTTACCTTCCGCACCCCCATGACCCGGGCCCAAAAAAAACCAGGGAAGATATAATACTGGAGATTATCAATCATTATGGGGAATCGTGAGTTAAAGGGTAGCACCGAACGGTTCTACATTCTCCCAATTATCAATCATTATGGGGAATCGTGAGTTAAAGGGTAGCACCGAACGGTTCTACATTCTCCCAATTATCAATCATTATGGGAAGTCGCGAGTCATAGCCGTCAGTCGTAATCCATCGGTCATGAGCCGTCTGCCGTCAGTATTCATCAAGAAATTACGGACTACAGATTACTGATTACTAAATACGGATTACTGATTATGGTTTGTCCAAAAACAAAATCAACTTGCACAGGATAGAATCAAAGGCTATAAACCATTAAAGACAGATGGAAACACGTTTTTTTGTCAAACTTATCGAAGGAGGCAACTGCAAAGATGGAAATAAAGATAATAGAAAAAGAGCTTAAAGGCACGAGGCCGGATGATTCTCTACTGGGATTCGGCACCCTTTTTACAGACCATATGTTCAACATGGACTACTCCCCGGAAAAGGGGTGGCATGATCCAAGAATAGAGCCGTTTCACGATATTCCCCTCTCGCCTGCAACTATGACCCTGCATTACGGCCAGGCAATATTCGAGGGACTCAAGGCATATAAAACCGCAGACGGTCAGATTCAACTCTTCAGGGCACGGGACAATTTCAAACGATTCAACAGATCGGCAAAGGGACTCTGTATCCCCGAGCTTGACGTTGATTTTGCCATGGAGTCCCTTAAGAGACTTTTGAAGCTCGAATCCCACTGGATCCCAGGTACCCCGGGAACATCCCTTTACATAAGACCCACCATAATAGCCACGGATCCCTTTCTCGGAGTACGTGCCTCCCATACATACAGATACTTTATTATCCTTTCTCCTGTGGGGGCATACTATGCCGAGGGATTCAATCCGGTTAAAATACTTATATCCACAGACCATGTGCGTGCAGTCAGGGGTGGCGTGGGAGAATACAAAACAGCGGGCAACTATGCTGCAAGCCTGTATGCATCGGAAAAGGCAAAGGAGCAGGGATATGCCCAGGTTTTATGGCTCGACGGCGTTGAGCGCAAATATATAGAAGAGGTCGGAGCAATGAACATCTTCTTTGTCATCGGTGACGAGTTGATAACTCCAAGCCTTAACGGCAGTATTCTCCCGGGAATTACAAGGGATTCCGTAATACAACTTGGCAAAAAGTGGCACATGAAGGTGACGGAACGTAAACTTGCCGTTGATGAGGTTGTTGCCGCTTCCCAGGACGGCTCCTTGAAAGAAGTATTCGGGTCAGGGACGGCGGCGGTTATTTCTCCGGTGAAAGAGATCCGTTACGGTGACAGAATAATGCAAATTGGAGACGGAACACCGGGTGAAACTGCCGTAAAATTCAATAATGCCATCACGGATATCCAGTACGGAAGGGCGGAAGATACCAAAAACTGGATTGAAAAAGTTTAACTTTATGAATCTGGACTATTGTACCTGCTTCACAACTCTCTCCGAAGTCAGCAGGGCCATCCATTCAGGAAAAAATACCAGGGAGATTCTTGATGCCATTGTATGTCATATAACTGATATGCTGGAGGCCAAAGGTTGCATTTACTGGATAGTAAACAGGGAATCCAGAAGCATCGACAGTATGATCTCCCACGGTTTCACCTACAGAAGCCTTGCTGCCACTGACTATGACACTCTTACCGCCATTTTTGACAGGGATATGGGCTGTGAGATATTTATTGAAGATGCAAGAAACGACCCAAGAATCCCTGATCTGGAAAGGCTTGGAAAACAGCGGGTCGGTTCCGTTACGGGCATGTTTTTTGATATTGACGGCCCCTATACCGGCATACTGGCTGTCTATTTTACAGGTTCAAAGGCCCTGGACATGCTGGAAAAGGAACTTGTAAAAGCACTGGGAGAACAGGGGGCCATTGCACTGCAGAAGGCTTTGAGCTATGATGAAGAGATGGTCAGGCTATTCCGTCAGGTGGTGGAGAGCTTTGCCCTGGCCTTGGAAGCCAAAGACAGCGTCACCCACGGCCACTCCCTGAAGGTGGCGGAAATGGCCAGATTGACGGCACAGGAGCTGGGACTTGCCCACCATGAGGTGGAGACTCTATTCCATGCAGGACTCCTCCATGACATAGGCAAAATAGGAATGGAAGACCATGTTCTGGAAAGGCTTGGACAACTCAGTCCCAGGGAGATGAAAAAGGCCCGGGAGCATCCGGTAACCGGAGCCCACATAGTGGGGGCCCTTCCCATGTTCCAAGGAATAGAACCATTGATTCTGTATCACCATGAACGATTCAACGGCTCTGGTTATCCCAGGGGCATAAAGGGAGAAGAGATACCCCTGGGAGCAAGGATTCTTGCCGTATGTGATGTTTTTGAGACAATGATGTCAGGCCGTCCAAATATCAAAAAAATACCTTTAGAACAAGCCCTGACAGCAATCGGGGAGAGAAGCGGTACCCTTTTTGATCCCAGTGTGGCAACAGCTTTTTTAAAAGCGGTTGAAAAACATCCTGAAGTCATCTCCTCTGCCGGTTCCCAGGATCAATATCTAAGCCGTCTGCGACGGACCATCAATGACATTGCCAATACCGGTCCCGTCAAAAAAATATTTTCAGCACTAAAGACACCCGAGGCATATCACATTGGATTTTAAGAGCCCAATAATTTTTAAACAGGCTCTAAAATCAATATTTTTAACGGTGCAAAAAAAAATATTTACAAACCTGCCTGAAATTTGATTAATTAGTTAAATGTGCCCTTGATTTTGTTATGTATATTACATAGTTGCAGAGCAAAATAACTGCAAATAAACCCGGATGAGGATACTGTGTCTGAAATTGAACTGGAAGGAGTTGTTGTTATTACTGGAAATTACGGCAGTGGAAAGACGGAAACAGCCGTAAACCTTGCTTTAAACAGAAGCGAGGCTGGCCTTGATGTCTCCATTGCCGATCTTGATCTGGTCAATCCCTATTTTAGAACCAGGGAGGCCAGGGAAAATCTTGAAAAACACGGAGTCAAAGTAATTCTTCCCCATGACAGATACATGTTTGCCGATCTTCCCATACTTGTTCCGGCAGTGGCAGGAGCTATCCGGCATCCTTCCGATTTGGTCATATTGGATGCAGGAGGGGATGATGCCGGGGCCACGGTTCTTGCAGCCCTGGGTGATGCCCTGGGGGAGGCCCGGGCCCTGGGCAGGGTTAATATGATTCAAGTCATCAATCCCTTCAGGCCTTTTACCGATACCGTGGAAGGCTGCCTCAAGATACTGGGAGAGATTGAGACCGCATCGAAATTAAAGGTGACTGGATTGGTGAGTAACTCCCACCTCATGGAACATACATCGGCCCATGATATATATAGAGGATATGAGTTGGCAGAGGCAATTTCACGCAGGACAGGGATTAAAATCGAGTTTGTAACCGCCCACATTGGGCTGATACCGAAACTTGACATCTCCAGATTTAACTGCCCCGTGTTGCCCATTCAAAGAGAGCTTGCCTTTCCCTGGAATCCACGAAAGTGATCCAGGGAAGGGCAGATTATTCATTCCCAGGAAATAGAGATGGATAGCATAAGGAAAACTATTTAAGCAATGGCTTTTAAAAAAAGGAACGGAATTTAAGCAATGGCTTTTAAACATGTAATTGACGACCAGCGATGCAAAGGATGCGGGCTGTGTGTAAACGTATGTCCCAAAAAGGTACTGGAAATTTCGGATAAGGTAAGTTCCAAAGGCTACTTTCCGGTTTTCCAGGCCAGACCCGAAGATTGCATCCACTGTACATTGTGCTGTGTTATGTGCCCGGATGTAGCCATAACAATCATGAAATCCGATGCAGCCACGGAAGGGAGTTATTCTGTAAAAGATACCCCGGCAGAACCGGATAATAAAAAAAATGATGGAATGGTTAATGATGATGCAATGGTTAATGAAATGGAGGAGAAGTGATGGCCAAAGTTTTAATGAAAGGTAATGAAGCAATTGGAGAGGCCGCCATTCGTGCGGGATGCCTCAACTATTTTGCATACCCCATCACTCCCCAATCCGAAGTGGCGGAATATCTTGCAAAAAGGCTTCCCGAAGTCAATGGTGTATTTCTCCAGGGTGAGAGTGAAGTTGCTGTTGGTTACATGATATTTGGAGCTGCTGCCTGTGGAGAGAGGGTGATGACCACATCGTCCAGCCCGGGTGTCAGTCTCATGAGTGAAGCCATCAGCTACATTGCCGGGGCAAGATGCCCGGCGGTATTTGTAAACATTGTCCGGGGAGGTCCCGGCCTCGGAGGAATCCTCCCGTCCCAGGGAGATTACTTCCAGGCCACCAAGGGCGGAGGCCACGGAGACTATCACATGCTGGTCATGGCCCCGGATGGTGTCCAGGAAGCCGTGGAGATGACCATGAGAGCATTTCCCCTTGCTGAAAAGTACCGGGGCCCTGTCATGATCATGGGAGACGGCCTTATCGGTCAGATGATGGAGCCTGTGGAGTTCCCGGACAATCTCTATACGCCCCCCACAAACAAGGACGAATGGGCCACCACCGGCATGGACAGACGAAATTCAAGGAAAAAGAACATTGTAAAATCCCTCTATCTTGATCCCGCGATTCTCAACAGCCATAACATGCTCTTGAAATCCCAGTACGATCAGATGAAAAGGGAAGAGGTTCGTTTTGAACCTTATAATATTGATGGTGAGTACAAAGCCCTGGTTGTCAGCTACGGAACCATGAGCCGGGTCTGCAAAACGGCCATTGACAACATGAAAACAGAAGGGTTCGAAGTTGCCATGATCCGTCCCCAAACCCTTTTTCCCTTTCCGGAAAAGGCCATACACGAGGCTGCCGCCAAAGAGAGCTGTCAGTGTGTGGTCAGCATTGAGATGAGCATGGGACAGATGGTCGAGGATGTGGACAGATCCGTAAAAGGACAGAAACCAGTAACATGGTTTGGACAGTGCGGAGGCGAAGTTCCCACACCCGAGGCTGTTATGGAGCATGTACGATCATTGGTTTAAGAGAAGTGTTATAGTTTTCCAGATAATGAAATTGGCAGCCATACTGTAGGGGCTCTCCCTTGCGGCTGCCCCTAAGAATTGATTTGCTAAAATATTTTTCTGGAAGTCTATATTTACGATTAAAGCAGATATTTTTAAGGATATTTATCATATGGGAAAGACATTTTCAAAACCGGAAGCCCTTTCCGATGCCCATACCCACTACTGTCCTGGATGCACCCACGGCATTGCCCATCGCCTGGTGGCAGAGGTGATAGATGAGCTTGGTATAAGGGGCAGAACCGTGGGTATTGCTCCGGTGGGCTGTGCGGTTATGGCCTATAATTACTTTGACTGCGATTTTCAGGAAGCTGCCCATGGAAGGGCCCCGGCCATGGCCACAGGCATGAAACGTGTGAGACCGGACCTCATGGTATTCACCTACCAGGGAGATGGTGATCTCGCAAGCATCGGTATGGGAGAAATCGTCCATGCCGCCAACCGCGGCGAGAAGTTCACCACAATATTCATAAACAACGCTATTTATGGTATGACCGGTGGCCAGATGGCACCCACAACCATGCCGGGCCAACGTGCCACCACCGCACCCAGGGGCAGAGATGTGGAAGATACTGGAATGCCCATACGCATGTGCGAGCTTCTCTCCAGCCTTGCAACACCGGCTTACATAGCCCGTCAGGCACTGATAACCCCCAAACATGTCAACAAGGCCAAAAAATCCATAAAAAGGGCCTTTGAATATCAAGTGGCCCATAAATGTTTCACCTTTGTAGAGCTTGTCAGCACTTGTCCCACAAACTGGGGCATGACCCCTTTGGATGCCTTGAAATGGGCTGAGGATACTCTTATCCCCTACTATCCACTGGGAGAGTTCAAACAGCCTGGGAAACCGGAGTAACAGGAGGAGTATATGCAAAAAGAGGTAATGTTTGCAGGGTTTGGCGGCCAGGGAATACTGCTCAGTGCAAAACTCCTTGCCCATGCAGCCATGAAACAGGGTTTCCAGGTTATGTGGATTCCATCCTACGGGCCTGAAATGAGGGGGGGGACAGCCTACTGCACAGTTGTGGTAAGTGACCGTCTAATCGGTTCTCCCATAATCAAGAATCCATCCCATCTCGTTGCCATGAACCGGCCATCCCTGGAAAAATTTGCATCGGTGGTGAAGCCCGACGGCGTGGTACTCATCAACAGCTCCCTCATCCCTGTGAGAAGCGGCAGGGAGGATGTACAGGAGCTCATCGTGCCGGCCAATGAGATAGCAGTGGGGCTTGGCAGCGTCAAATGTGCCAATATTGTTGCGGTGAGTGCCTTTGCAGCAAGAAGCGGTATGGTGGATGTGGATATTTTAAGGGAGTGCGTAAAATCTGAATTCGCATCCAAGGCAAAATTGATCCCGCTTAATATGGATGCCTTTGACCAAGGGCTCAAAATTGGGATGTCATAAAGGATCATGGCCGGTTATAACAGAGAATTAGCCCTGCAGTGGCCGACTTTAGAATCAAATCCGTAAAGCGGCTTTGGGTGAATATGAGGAGGAGGGTGTGCAATGATCAGAACTGAAATTTCTCTTTTTCTGAAGAATGTACCCGGGGAACTTGGGAATCTTGCCTCGATTCTCGGGGATAACGGCATCAACATAGATGCCATAACCATCCAGGATGCATCCAGCTATGTACAGAGTATATTCCAGGCCAGGGGCAAATCCTTGAAACGGATTGCATCATCTGCAAGTTACAGCTCCATGCGACGTGATTCTGCAGAATTTGCCCTGATCCGGATGCTAACCGATAAACCTGACCAGGCAACCGGACTATTGAAGGAGAGGGAGTATATCTTTGACACCAAAGAGGTCATAGCCATAGAGCTTGACAATGTTCCAGGAAAACTCTCCGAAGTTACCCGCAAGTTCGGGGAGGAGGATATCAACATCAACTATGTTTACGGGTCAGTGCCTTCATCCGATGGTAAGTGTCTCTTTGTATTCTGCCCCGAAGATGTTGATATGGCATCCAAAATATTCCAGTAACCAAAATATGGTTCAATGAGCAGGTTCAATGAGCAGGTTCAATGAGCAGGTTCAA
>JADGBO010000066.1:13286-15193 GCA_015231465.1 Desulfamplus sp. | reverse complement strand
TTGCCGTAATCTCCCGGGGCTGAAATGGCTTGGTGATGTAGTCCACCCCTCCCACATCAAAGGCCCTGAGCTTTTCAGAAAGGGCATCCATGGCACTTATGAAAATGACAGGAACATCTCTTGTCTCTTCGTTTTCTTTCAATCTTTTGCACACTTCATAGCCATCCATGCCTGGCATCATGATATCGAGGAGAATCAGATCCGGAACTTTTGAGAAGGCTGATTCCAGGGCAATGGGGCCGCTGGGTGCGGGACGTACCTTGTGTCCGTCGCCATTTAAGATGGTTAGAAGAAGCCTTAGATTTTGGGCATTGTCGTCAACGATTAGAATGTTTCCGCCCTGGGATTGTTTTGCCGGGTTTCCCTTTGAGGTGTCAGTAATGTTTTTCATAAAAAATACGGCAAGTCCCCCGGGTCTCATAGGTAAGTGGAGGAAGTGCCGCACTCCTTTCCATCAAAAAAGTTTTTGCCGAATCTGCCAGGGAGTAATATATGAAAAAAGAGACAGTAAGACACGATTTTTATATAGTTTTCCAGATAATAAAATTAGTCACCATGCTGTAGGGGCAACCCTCTGTGGCTGCCCTTTGTGGCTCCCTCTGTGGCTGCCCTCTGTGCTGCCCTCTGTGGCTGCCCCCTGTGGCTGCCTCTGTGCTGCCTCTGTGGCTGCCCTCTGTGGCTGCCCCCTGAGAATGGATTTCCTGAAATATCATTCTGGAAGTCGGCTACCCGTCTAAAGTGGGACAATCCTCAGCCTTAATGACGATCTCTGTCAAGGTATGTAAGGATTGTCCAACCCTCTGATTTTAAAGCTTGTCTCTGCTTAGGTGGGTAGCCTGGAAGTCTATATGAAGAGTGCCTGTTTTTGGAATTAAAAATTTTTCAGGAGGATATCACTGCTTTATTACATTTTTGGCAGCAGGGCCTCTGTCAGTATCTTCAATATCAAAGGTTACTCTTTCTCCTTCTGAAAGTGTTTTGAATCCGGACATGTTAATTGCAGAGTGATGAACAAAGACATCGCTTCCATTATCCTGTTCAATAAAACCGAATCCTTTTTTGTCGCTAAACCATTTTACAGTTCCTTGTGCCAAACTCTACCTCCTTAAAAATTAACTTGGATTTTCATAATGTGGGACCGTATCTTGATGAGTTGATCTCAAATAACTTGCAGATTTCAAGACAACCCTGATATGGGAGTGCCAGCCATACCCCATGGGAATAATGACTTATTGTGAAACCTGGTTATAGATCATAGCAGGCGAATTGATACTCTCATACTTTAAATTATTATGTGGTATCAATTCATCTGAGAAGAACTATAAAATATCAAGACCTCATCAGTAAGAATCCCCTGTTTAATGCAATATATATATGGTGGAGGGAAAAAATCAAGTAAAAAAACGGACTCTTTCATGTTCCGGGAAACATAAGTACCTGGGCAGCTTTCATTGATTACTTTACACTTTTCTGATTTGTGCCATTTTTTGAATCACGGATTAAACGGATTAAATGATTTCACGGATTGAAAAAATCCGTGTAATCCGAGGCAATCCGTGATTCAGACAAATTAACAAAATGTAAAGAGGCTGCCCTCAACAATGGATTTGCTAAAATTACATAATAAAAGACAAAGATGTTAGGCAATATATTGGGCTGCCCTCAACAATGGATTTGCTAAAATATTTTTCTGGAAGTCTATCGAGCGACTTAATGCCCATTCCTAAGGGTGCCGAAAATAAAAAAGGGAGAAGTTCAGATTATGAACTTCCCCCTTTTTGGGGGCCTTTGGGGGCCATTTTTTTCCAACTGATTAAATCCCCAGGATTCTGCAACAATCATCGCCCATATGATGAAAACATAACCCATATGATAAAAATATATTGTTGTCCCAGGACAAAAGTCTT
>JADGBO010000066.1:9463-13188 GCA_015231465.1 Desulfamplus sp. | reverse complement strand
TTGGGGGCCTTTGGGGGCCATTTTTTTCCAACTGATTAAATCCCCAGGATTCTGCAACAATCATCGCCCATATGATGAAAACATAACCCATATGATAAAAATATATTGTTGTCCCAGGACAAAAGTCTTCTATTTTCGATTTCCATAGGATGCATAGGTCATGGCCACAACCCTGTAAACGAGATGGGCCATTTTGGAAAATGGAAGAAATGCAAACAGGTTGAAGATTGCTATCAGATGGAGATAGTACATGAAGTATGTCAGATACTGGGCTCCGGCAAGGCGGGTCATCTCGGTGAGCATACCTGTCAGACCAAGGGCGAATACAAGCCAGAGGATGTACCAGTCCTTGTAGGACGATACCTGATCCTTGTTGGAGAAGCGATTTTTGATCATCAGTCCGCTTCCGATGATAAGTGCGGCACCGCATATGTTGGCCAGCCATTTAACAGGGTTAAGCTGGGAGTAGGGGCCTGGTATCTGAAATACATAAAGTACCACAAAAAAGATATTGGTGACTATGAAAAGACCGATGAAGGAGTAGAGAACCATCATGTGGGGGGTGGATCTCTCCTGGTTTGCTTCACATTTATTGAATTTGTCATGCTTCAAAATAACAGGAATTACATCTTTGAGGGCAAGAATAAATCCTTTGGGATCAATGGATGTTTTATCGGTTTTCCCCTCGGCAACTGCATTGGCATGTATGTCGGTAATAAAATTTTTGAGTCCCAGAGCAAAGACAATCACCACAAATGCGGCAAGGGGGACAAAGGTAATATCCACAAGCCATGTGGAGACAAAGTCGGCATGGGCAATGACACCCTCTTTGGCATGGGACCACTCCACGCCAAAGTTGTGGAAGAGTTTGGTCATGGTATCGTGGCCTGCCATGGTGATGTAGGCCATAATGGCAAACCAGATGGCTGGAATGCCGATGAGAAAGGGAAGCTTCTGGGGATCCTTGACTGCGTCGGCAAGGAATTTGGGCCGGGCATACTCATTTATGGTTGCATATCTTACGGCCGAGAGTACATCTCCGGGTCTGGCTCCCCTTGGGCAGAGATCCGAACAGTCTCCGCACTCATGGCAGAGCCAGATATCTCCGTTGCCCACCAGTTTGTCTTTCAGGCCCCAGGATGCGGCAATCATCTCTTTTCTTGGAAATGGGCTGTTTTCAGGGGATATGGGACAGGCTACCGAACAAGTGGCACATTGAAAACATTTTTTAAGGGTTTCAGCACCAAAACCTGTTATCTCGTCTATGAATTTGAGATCCGGTTGAACAAGGTATTTTTCACTCATATTTGTGATACCTCCTATGGGTCACTATTTTATAAAACAGAATAACTCCTCTGCCCCCGTAAACAGGGTGCAAAGGAGTTATGATACATATCACATCTGCTTAGAATCCCTTGAACGGGTTGGGTCCAAGGGCTTCAATCTCTTCCACAAAATCGCTTAGAAGGCCGGGAAGCTTGTCATACTCATCTATGGCAATCTCCTCAAACCGTACACGCTCCTCTTCAAGGGCCAGGCTCTTGAGGGCATCCCCCATCTTGTTGACCCTTACCTCGGCAAGCTCGCTGCCCTTGACAAAGTGACACTGATAGTCATCACCATGTTTGCAGCCGATGAGGATAACACCGTCCATGCCCTGGGCCAGGGCATCCTTGATCCATATGGAGTTCACAGAACCAAGGCACCGCACAGGAATCACCCGGACATCCGGGGAGTAGTCAATGCGGTTCATACCCACCATATCCAGGGCCGGGTATGCATCATTCTCGCACACCAGAGCCAGGATTCTGAAGGGCGGTTCGTCAAAATCGTCCTCGGAGGGAACACCGATGGCCTTGATCTGGGAGCCTATGCTGTCGATGGTGTAATCGGCAAAGCTGATTATACGCTCAGGACATGCCCCCATGCAGGTTCCGCAGCGGCGGCAGCGGGTGGGATTGGCCTTGGGGGTGCCCTTCTCATCGTCATCTAAGGCACCAAAGGGACACTCAACGGTACAGCGTTTGCACTGGGTGCATCTCTGGAAGAAAAATTCGGGAAAGGTCATATCCCCGGATCTTGGGTGAACGGCAACGCCCCTGTTGGCGGACTCAATGCACTGTATGGCCTTGAGGGCCGCACCTGCGGCATCTTCCATGGACTCTTCGATGGTCATGCTTCTTCTGACGGCACCGGCCGCATATACGCCGGTTCGCTGGGTCTCATAGGGAAAGCAGATGTAGTTTGAATCTGCATAACCGCCGAATATATCGTTGTCCCTGAAACCCGGGCCCTGTCTATAGGCAAGGTTCACAACAGGATCATCCACGGTTACAGGAACCATTCCAGCGGCAAGTACCACAAGATCCGCCTTGATGTTAAGGTCTTTACCGAGAAGTGTATTATGGGCCTCAACCATGAGGGAGTTCCCTGCTTTGGAAACTTCCGTGACAGCACCCTTGGTCATGAAAATGCCGTTGTCCTGCTGGATGCTTTTGTAGAAATTTTCCTGGAGTCCAGGGGTTCTCATGTGCTGATAAACAATATAAGCCTTTCCATCCGGATAGTCGTTTCGTACATATTTGGCCTGCTTCAGGGCCACCTGACTGGTGACTCCGCCGCAGTATGGAAAGTCGGCATCATCTTCATCTTTCCCGGGGGACTGGATAAAGACCACCTCTTTTGCCTCTTTACCATCGGAAGGTCTTACTATTTTACCCTTGGCTGCAATCTTTTCAAACTCGTCATTGGTTATGACATCGGGAAGATCAATTCCAAGATGGGCATAGGCATCTCCCTTAAGTCTGTCAGGACGCCAGCCGGCAGCGAGGATAACGGCACCGTAAAGTTCTCCGTCCGGATCAAGCTTCAGGATATCGAGTTTTCCCTTGTTGTACTCCAGATATTTGGCATGCTGGGCTTCTGCATCCAACTCGTTACCTTTTTCGTCAAGAATCATCTCCGGAGGCAGGGGAAAAGGAACGTCAAAGGGAATCTTTTCGCCTGGTTTTTTAAATGTGACGGTAAACTCCCCAGGCTGTCCGGCAATACGGGCCACCTCGGTTCCTGTTTTAACCGTAATATTGGGATACTCCTTTAGTTCCGCAATTTTCTCGTCAATGATGGGAGAGATGAGCTGCTCAAAGGGTTCTGCCACGGGCATTTGGCTTCTCATCCTGGCGGCATATCCTCCCAGGCTGGTCTCTTTTTCTACAATGGTAACCTCAAAACCTGCTTTGGCAGCATCAAGGGCCGCTGAAATGCCGGTTATGCCGCCGCCAAGAACAAGAATTTTGCGGGATGATTTTTCAGTTTTATAAGGCTCGGGAAGTTTTACCTTCTCCACCCGGATCATACCCATTTTGATGTAGTCTTCAGCCTTCATCTGGATACGGTCAAAATGCTCTTCATCATCCTTCTGCTCCTCGGTGAGAGCCGGGTACTTCTCCCTTGAGTGGGGCCATGCAACACCCTCCCTGAGATTGACCCTCTCAACGATACATCCGTCAAACTTGAAAATGTCAAAGTTTACCCGCCTGGAGCATGCACCAATGACCATGGCATTTACCTTGCCGTCATCCACATCCTTTTGAATCCGGGCAACACCCTCGTTGCTGCAAAGAAATGGATGGGTTGTGCAGTTGTTTCCCTCCTCTTCAACAACATCGACAAGGTCTTCCATGTCGAGAACGTCACCGATTCCACATCCTGTGCAGATATATACT
>JADGBO010000066.1:0-9365 GCA_015231465.1 Desulfamplus sp. | reverse complement strand
CGGGCAACACCCTCGTTGCTGCAAAGAAATGGATGGGTTGTGCAGTTGTTTCCCTCCTCTTCAACAACATCGACAAGGTCTTCCATGTCGAGAACGTCACCGATTCCACATCCTGTGCAGATATATACTCCGTATTTTTTACTCATGGTTATCCTTACCTCCTCACCAGCGTCTGAATGGCTTTAAGTGCCATGCCGGTCGCATTCTGGTTGGATGTGACAACATCTGCCGGCTTATTGGCACAACCCGCGGCAAACATACCGCCTTTTTTGAAATCATTGACTATAAATCCATCGGCATTGTATTTCAGATCGGCATTGGGTTTGTCCACAGATGCATTGGGCTGCATACCGGTTGCAAGGACAAGCATGTCAACGGTCTGGGTAACTTTTTCACCGGATATGGTATCTTCGGCCACCAGAGTGATCTTGCCGGTACCGCTCTCTTCACCAACTTCTGCTACCTTGCCTTTTATAAAAAAGATATTTTCGTCGGCTTTCAATTTTTTGTAGAAATTTTCATATTTTCTACCTGGAGTTCTAATATCTATGTAGTATATGTAAATTTTGGCATCGGGATACTGCTCCCTCAGATAGGTGGCATGTTTCAGTGAGGCCATGCAGCAGATGTATGAGCAGTAGGGGAGATGATTTTCATCCCTGGAGCCGGCACACTGGGCAAAGGCTATGGTTGCAGGAACCTTCCCATCGGAAGGTCTCAATATTTTTCCCCCGGTGGGGCCGTTTTTGGAGGCAAGACGCTCAAGCATCATGTTGGTGACAACATTCTGGTATCTGCCAAAACCCAGGTTGTCAATTCTTGCGGCATCGTAGGGTTTCCATCCCGTGGCCCAAACAATGGAGCCTACCTTGAAATCCAGGGTTTTCTCCTGCATGTCAAAATCAACGGCATCATATTTACAGGCGGCTTTGCACTTTTCCCTGTCATCGGCACCCATGGAGGGGGCCATTACGTAACGTGCGGGAAATGCCATATTGTGGGGAAGATAGGCAGCTTTTCTTCTGTCCATGCCGAAATTGAACTCATTGGATATTTCAGAGTCACAAACCTTGGCACACTCTCCACATGCGGTGCAGTTTTCGTTGACATATCTTGGACTTATCTTCAATGAAACTGTGTAATTTCCGGCACTACCTTCGACCTTTTCAACTTCGGCCATGGTAATAACTTTAATTTTCTTGCTGTCTTTAATTCGTTTGTAATTAATTTCCAGGCCGCAGGTTGGCGGGCAAAGTTTGGGGAAATAGTGTTTGAGTTGAGATACCCTTCCACCAAGTGAAGCCTCCTTCTCTATAAGGAGAACCTCATACCCCACCTCGGCAGCTTCTAAGGCAGTGGTCACACCGCTGATGCCACCACCAACAACCATAATGCTTCCGCCGGCCGGGGCTGATTTTTCTGTTGTCATGCTGTCCCTCCGTGAATACGTAATATATTAAAATGCGGATAAATATAAAAAAAGGAATTATCAGTATGCTTCATAGAACTCAGGTGCAGGAAACCCCGTCCCCTTGTGGACGGGGTCGTTGCCTTTCCTCATTACACTTTCCAGGAGGAGACACCTCTTTTTTGGGATTTGTACTCCAAAAAGTGCAAATAAGTGTTGGATGCATATGAAGGATACCGAATTTTTTTGAAATATATCTCCAGACGCAGCCTGTATCCCCATTAAAAAAAATGAGACTCGTAATCTGCAACTGGAAAAAGGGGGGTGTGTATTAGGCGTGGGAAAGTTGCAATTTATCCAGTTTCAGTTCACCAGTTCCACTTCAACCCATGGTACAAAAATAATTTTGAGGATACAGGCGATTAAATTTCCGTACATCACAATTTTAAAAAACCTCCAGGCACAAAAGGATGCACCTGGAGGTTATCTGTATGAACTAACTCGTCAATGGATAAAATCCTGAATTAGTCGGAGATTATCTTGTGATACGGAGCTTTTCTCAATGTCCACTCATTGGTCTCTTTGTTGTAGGTTGAGTTGACAAAACAGAACCACTCTTCGTCATTCTGGCCCATGTAGTCGCCCCTGTAATAGAAACCAGGATAACGGGTCTCTTCACGGAACTGAATATGACGGGTATGAGCCTGTACAGTGAAGAGACGATGGAAAATTTCCCATGCCCTCAAAAGCTCATGGAGATCGCCGGCAGCTACCTTGTCAAGGTCTTCTCGGAACATCTCAAAAAGTTCCATCAGTATCTCAAGGTTTTTGCCCGATGTCATGTAGTAGGTACCCGTACCTGCACCATATTCGTTGGTCATCTTCATGAGGCGCATGGCCATGCCTGAAGGTTTGCAGTAGTTGGGGTTCACATCCTGGGCGGTTGTGTATTCACAATGATCAAGGTAGTTTCTGACAGGCTTGTAAACCATGTCAACCAGTTCCTGATCCGTCTCTTTGAAACCGGTAACCTTGTCACCCTCTTTAGCAAGATACTGGAGCATGGATTTGGCAACTATACGTCCCTCTGCATGGGAACCGGAAGAGAACTTATGACCTGAACATCCAACACCGTCACCGGCGGTGAAAAGTCCTTTAACCGTGGTCATTCTGTTATAGCCCCATTTATAGTCCTCGGGAACCCAGTCCTCGTCAGGACCTGAACACCAGAGACCGCAACAACCGGAGTGTGACCCAAGGAGATACGGTTCGGTGGGCATAACTTCGGAGTCTTTCTTTTCAGGCTCGGTGTTGGTGGCACACCACAGACCGGCCTGGCCGACCGACATGTCAAGGAAGTCTTCCCATGCTTCAGCCTCAAGGTGTTTCAGCTCTTTTTTGCTCATGGTTTCACCAAGGGTCTTGAGAGCATCAGAGGTTTTCATGATGATCGGGCCGCGACCCTCTTTGTACTCCTTGAGCATGAGATGGTTTCTCAGGCAGGTTGGAGTAACAGCCGCTGTTCCATAGGGAGCATATTTTTCCAGCTCAACCTTTGCACCATCACTGGCAGCATAGTTTTCGCCAAGACCGTTGACGGTTTTAGCCTTGAAAAGAAGGAACCACGCACCAACCGGGCCGTATCCATCTTTAAAGCGGGCAGGGGTGAAACGGTTTTCCATCATGGAAAGCTCGGCACCGGCACGGAGAGCCATTGTATAGGTGGAACCGGCATTCCATACAGGATACCATGCACGACCCTTACCTTCGGCTACGGAGCGGGGCTGATAGATATTTACAGCACCACCACAGGCCACAAGCATAACCTTGGCATTGATGATGTAAACTTTGTTCTCGCGCAGGGAGAAGCCTACAGCACCTGCAACCCTGGTGGGATCTTCTTTGTCGTTGAGAATCTCTACAATGAAACATCTCTCAAGGATGTTGTCCTCGCCAAGGGCAAGTTTTCCTGCCTCGGCAACGATTCTTTTATAGGACTCGCCGTTTATCATGATCTGCCATTTACCGGTACGTACAGGAGTAGCTCCTGCCTTGAGAGTACCCTGCTTCAGGCCTTTTTTACCGTCAATGTTCTTTCCGTCCTCGGTCTTTTTCCAGATGGGAAGTCCCCACTCCTCGAAAAGATGGACAGAGTCATCAACATGACGGCCCAGGTCGTAGATAAGGTCTTCACGAACGATTCCCATGAGATCGTTTCTTACCATACGAACATAATCTTCGATCTTGTTTTCGCCGATGTATGTGTTTATGGCGGAGAGACCCTGGGCAACGGCACCGCTTCTCTCAAGGGCGGCTTTGTCGCAAAGAAGAATCTTTGTGTCGTCGCCGGTCCATTTTTTTATCTCGAATGCTGTTCCGCAGGCAGCCATTCCACCGCCGATGATCAGAACATCAACATCTCTTTTTTCAACTTCCGGATCCCTTACTGCCTTAAGTTCACCAACAGGCTTATTAGGTAATGCCATTTATATATTCCTCCGAATTAATTGTTTGAAAATTAATAATCAAGCGATCGAAAAACGGTTATGCCAGTTCCTGGGGTGTAGGAAATACATAACCATCGGCTTCTTGGGTGGAAAGAAGACCGCTGTTAAGGTCTTTGCCCTTAAGATCAAGGTAGGCATTGGCCTCGCCTTCCGGAGTGGTTCTGATGGGGAACTTGAAACGCTTTACAACACCGTTTCTGAATTTGCAGGTCCACATAATATCCTCTGTGCCCATCATGGGAACGACAGATGCACCCATGGGAACAAAATCGGAATAGCCGCGTACCTCAATAGCCTGGGACGGGCAGATCTTTACACAAGAGTAGCACTCCCAGCACTGATCGGGCTCCTGGTTGTAAGCTTTCATCGCATTTGGGTCAAGAACCATCAGGTCATTGGGGCAGATGTACATACATGCTGTTTTGTCCCCGCCTTTGCAGCCGTCGCACTTTTCTGCAATTACAAAAGATGGCATTAAAATACCTCCCTTAATTTAATCGTGTGTCTGTTTTCTATTCCCCGGTTTGAGGCACTTTACAATCCCGGTTTCGAGGTTATTTATGTCCCGTTATGAGAGTATATCCCGTTGAGGGATTATACCTTGCGAGACTGTTTATGCCCCGTTATGAGAGTAATCCCGTTGAGGGATTATACCTTGTTGCGAGACTGTTTATGCCCTCGGTTCGAGGCCATTCCAGACACATCTGTTAATGATCTGCGGCATGGAAATATCAAGCCGCATTGAATTATACACATGGAAGGCCACATATCAGAGTGACCTGTCAATCCTGACTGGTGAGTTTTTCATCCAAAACGGATAGGGTCGATACGATACGTAAACGAGGGGAAGGTAGCATTGAGAAATAATGTTGTCAAGGAATTTTGCTGCCCCGGCATTTAATATTTTAGGAATATGCCTTAAATAACTTGCCCATTTATCTCACCCCCACCCACCCCTATCTCGTCAGGGTAGTGTTAGTTCACCCTTCTGCCAGTTTTTTCAACCTGGCATATTTTTCGTTCACCTCTTTTTCGATCATGGCCCTGAGCCGTGAGGACTCTTCTGGAAAGCTCTTCTCTAAGGCAGCGAACCTGGTCTCGCCGGAGAGGAACTCCTGGAGGGTACCGTCCGGCTCCTTGTAATCAAGTATAAAGGGGTTTTTTCCCTCGGCCTTGAGCAGGGGATTGTAACGGTACATGGGCCAGAAGCCGCAGTCCACAGCAAGTTTTGCCTGGAGCTGGGTTTTGCCCATACCTTTCCTGATACCCTGGTTTATACATGGGGCATAGCAGATGATAATGGAGGGACCGGGATAGCTTTCAGCTTCAATAAACGCCTTCATGGTCTGCTGCTTGCTGGCACCCATGGAGATGGATGCCACATAGACATAGCCGTAACTCATGGCCATGGCACCGAGATCCTTTTTTCCGATCTTTTTCCCTGACGATGCATACTTGGCAATGGCTCCTGTGGGGGTAGCCTTGGAGGACTGGCCGCCGGTGTTGGAATATACCTCGGTGTCCATGACGAGAATATTTATGTCATCGCCGGATGCAAGGACGTGATCCACCCCTCCGAAACCAATGTCATAGGCCCAACCGTCGCCCCCGAATATCCAGTGGGATTTTTTGGTGAAGAGATTCTGATCTTCAATCAGCTCTTCAATTAGTACACTGCCCCTGTTGGCGGCGAGAAGGGATTTTATTGTGTCGCCATGGAGTTTGGAAGCCTCGGCATCGTTCATGCCGGCAATCCATCCTGACAGGGCATCCTTTAGATCACCTGGAATATCTGTCCCAAGAAGCGTTTTAACTTTTTCCGCAAGGGCCTCCCGCCGTTTGTTGAATGCCAGCATCATGCCGTAGCCGTACTCCGCAGCATCCTCAAACAGGGAGCTTCCCCATGTGGGGCCGCATCCATCGGCATTGACGCAGTAAGGTGAAGAGGGAGCGGATCCGCCCCATATGGAGGAGCATCCAGTGGCATTGGCAATGGTCATTCTCTCCCCCACAAGCTGGGTAAGAACCTTGACATAGGGGGTCTCTCCACACCCTGCACAGGCCCCGGAGAACTCCAGGAGGGGCTGGACAAACTGGCTGCCCTTTACGGTGGTTCTGCTGCCCAGATTGTCCTTGAAGGGGATGGTGAGGGAAAATTTATGGTTGGAAATTTCAGCGGCGGTCTGGGTGGCCAGGGGTTTCATGACCAGGGCAGTGGTCTTGGCCGGGCATATGTCTGCACAGTTGCCGCATCCCTGGCAGTCCAGGGGATTGACCTGCATTCTGAATTTGTAATCCTTGAGTTCCTTTCCTTTGCCAAGTTGGGTGACAAAGGTTTCAGGAGCCCCTTCAAGCTCCTGGTCTGTGGCCACAATGGGAATGATGGCGGCATGGGGACATACAAATGAACACTGGTTGCACTGGATGCAGTTTTCCGGGATCCATTCGGGAACATTGATGGCCACTCCCCTTTTTTCGTACTGACTTGTGGAGTTGGGGAAGGTCCCGTCAGGTTGAAAAGCACTCACCGGAAGGTTATCACCCTTCTGGGCCAGAATTGGCCGCATTACTTTTTCCACAAAGGGTGTTGCCCTGTCTTGGGAATCAGGGAAGCCCCCGGCGGATTTCCAGGAGTCGGGAACCTTGATTTCAATGAGATTCTCAAGGGTCTTATCCACGGCATCTATGTTCATTTTTACAATGTGATCTCCCTTTTTGCCGTAGGTCTTTTTTATGTCGTCTTTGAGAAGCTCAATGGCTTTTTCAAAGGGAAGCACGTTGGCAAGCTTGAAAAAGCAGGTCTGCATGATCATGTTTATACGGTTGCCCAGCCCCACGGCTTCGGCGATCTTTACGGCATCCACATTGAAGAATTTTATCTTCTTGTCATGGATGGTTCTTCGCACATCTCCGGGAATCTCCCGCTCCATATCCTCCATGGACCAGGCAGAGTTGAGAAGGAAGGTACCTCCATCCTTTAAACCTTCAAGGACATCGTAAATTCCCACATAGTTGGCTTTGTGACAGGCCACGAAATCGGGTTCTGTGATGAGATAGGTTGACTGGATGGGCATATCTCCGAATCTGAGGTGGGACACTGTTATGCCGCCCGATTTTTTGGAGTCGTAGGCAAAATACCCCTGGGCATACTTTTCAGTGTTGTCGCCGATGATCTTTATGGCACTCTGGTTTGCCCCCACGGTTCCGTCGGAGCCAAGTCCCCAGAATTTGGCTGTTACCGTCCCTTCGGGAGCAGGGTTGAATCCATGGGCAGGTTCCAGTGAAGAGTGGGTGAGATCATCCTTTATTCCCACGGTAAAGTGATTTTTTGGACCCACTGATTTCATGTTGTCAAAAACCGCCTTGATCATGGGGGGATTGAACTCCTTTGAACTCAGTCCATAGCGGCCTCCTACTATTCTCGGACCCTCCCCCCGCTCCATGAAGGCTGTGCAGATATCCATATAGAGAGGATCACCAAGGGCACCCGGCTCTTTGGTTCTGTCAAGGACAGTTACTGTCTCGGCGGTGGCAGGTATGGCCCGTAAAAGAGCGGAAGCATCAAAGGGCCTGTAGAGTCGTACCTTGACAACACCTACCCTCTCCCCTTCCCGGTTCAGGCGGGTTACGGTCTCCTCAATGGCTTCACAGCTTGAACCCATTGATATTATTACCCGGTCTGCTTCTGGATCACCTGCATAGTCAAAGAGACGGTAGTGTCTTCCGGTGAGCAGTCCCACCCTTTCCATGCACGCTTCCACAATGGACGGTACCTTGATATAGTAAAGGTTGGCTGCTTCCCTGCCCTGGAAATAGATATCCGGATTTTGGGCGGTTCCCCTGGTGGATGGATTATCAGGACTGATGGCCCGCTCCTTGAATGCCTTGTAGGCATCCCAGTTCATCAAGGATGCCATGTCGTCGTAATCTATCACATTGATCTTCTGGATTTCGTGGGATGTTCTGAACCCGTCGTAGAAATGCATGAAGGGTACACGGGCATCAAGGGTTGCAAGGTGGGCCACCAGGGCAAGATCCATGGCTTCCTGGACAGAAGCCGAGGCCAGCATGGCAAAGCCGGTGTGACGGGCCGACATGACATCGGAATGGTCTCCGAAAATTGAAAGGGCATGGGTTGAAAGGGCCCGGGCCGTAACATGAAAAACCGACGGCAGAAGTTCGCCGGAGATTTTGTACATGTTGGGTATCTTGAGAAGAAGTCCCTGGGACGCGGTAAAGGTCGTGGTCAGGGCACCGGCCACCAGTGAGCCGTGAACCGCACCGGCGGCCCCTGCTTCCGACTGCATCTGTTTGACGGTGAGTACCTGTCCGAAGATATTTTTTCTGCCGGCCGATGCCCAGCTGTCTGCTATCTCTCCCAGTGGGCTGGAAGGGGTTATTGGGTAGATGGCTGCAACATCACTCATTGCGTAGGCCACATGGGTTGCGGCGGTATTGCCGTCAATTGTCTGCATAGTTTTTTTCATGAAACCACCCTTTTTTTGTAAATAATTGTTCGTTTTTCCTGTAAGAGTTTGTTTGAAAAGACCATATGTGGTATGTGTTTGGGGTATGAAACCACACTGTATAGTCTTTAATTCTTCCAAAAGGAGAGTTGTCAAACACGCTCTATCTAATGATTGTTCATCTCCTGGGGTTCCTGGGTCGATGATAAACTTGTGCGGGATGCGATCATTACAACATCCTGTCTGGTCTTCCGGGGTTCCTGGGTCGATGATAAACTTGTGCAGGATGCGATCATTACAACATCCTGTCTGGTCTTCCGGGGTTCCTGGGTCGATGATAAACCTTGACGGAGTTTTATCGACCACAAATTGGTATTACCAATATCTGTGTGGAGTGCCTGGGGCAGCTTGGCCCAAGGCAGTTTGGGCAATTGCGGGGCTTCTGTTTCCAAAACAACCGTTCCTGCTGAATTTACGATAATGCTGATTGGAAAGAACTATTATAACGCCACAATAACAGAAAATTTTAAATACAATAAAAAAAAATATATGTAAATAGTAAACATGTTTTTTAATGTGGGTATATGGTATTACCAATGTGTGTTCCATTGTGGCGGTGATTCGCCATGTTGGTCATATAACCACCATGGCGGGACTACCGCCACAATCGAAGCATGAAAGTCCCGGAAGCCTTAAAATATGGGGACTTTCATATAAACTCGTGAGTGATAAGTTCTCCCAGTGACCACTGCTGATAGTACTGTAATGCAATATATAAGCACAATATATGGTTTGGGATATGAGAACTTACAACTCTTGAGATATAAAAATTTACAAGATTAAATATTTAAGGAGGTTTTTTGTGTCAGTGATTGAATTGAAGATTGAATTGAAAAACTCGAAGATAACCGGTGTAGGATCGGCATTGATGGATATTTTAATCCATGAAAGTGACCAATTCCTAAATGGTCTCGGTAAGGATAA
>JADGBO010000065.1 GCA_015231465.1 Desulfamplus sp. | reverse complement strand
CCCCTCTCCAGTCATGGAGAGGGGTTTGGGGGGTGAGGTGAATGGGCAAGTTATTAAAAATGAATTCCTTACTCTTTTCAGAAGAGATAGCTGGTGTTTGTGAGTAATTATTACGGTTCGATTATCGGAACAATCCATTTTCCGTGTTATAATTTTCAAGACTGTACCAGGGTTTTTAATTTTTCATACCTGTTACTGGAAAAATCCATGGATGTTGGTTGACAAAAATCTCCTCTTGGCCTACGATAAATCCTCGTTGAGAGAAGCAAATTTCTATTTTGGAGACACTTTGACAGACGAGCATTTAAGGAATAAACACGAAACAACCTACCCATTTTCAAGGTAAAAATAAAGCGTATGGAAAATTTTCTGGAATTTGCACCAATAGGCATTTACAAGGTCAACACCGAGGGGCGTTTTACCATGGCCAATCCTGAAATGGCCTGGATGCTCGGATATGAGAGTGCCTCTTCATTGATGGAACAGATGAAAGATATTGCCTCCGAGATGTTTGCCTCGGATGAGTCTGCCGAAAAATTTTTTTTCCAACTTTTTGAAGCTGAACAGGTCCGTGCATTCCGGTGTGAACTTAAAAGAAAGAACGGCAATGATTTCTGGGCCAGCTCCTATGCAAAGCTTATTCAGGATCAAGATGGACGGACCCAGGGATTTTATGGATTTGTCATGGACATAACCCGTACCGTCCGCATGGAAAACAAACTCCAGCAGGCAAACCATGAACTGCTTCGCATTGCCACCTTGGATGGTCTTACCCAGATTGCCAACCGTAGAAAATTTGATGAATATCTTACCAAGGAGTGGAAGCGGTCACTCAGGGAACGTCACACCATATCCCTGATTCTGTGCGACATAGATTACTTCAAACCTTACAACGATAATTACGGACACCAGGCCGGAGATGATACCCTCCGCAGGGTGGCGGCATGCATTGAGGAAAACAGTCGGAGGCCCGCCGATCTTGCAGCACGTTACGGAGGAGAGGAGTTTGTCGTTGTCCTGCCCAATACCGAACAGGAAGGTGCTCTCAAAGTCGCGGAAAATTTGCGAATAGCGGTACACAAACTTGAAATTCCCCATGAATTTTCCATGGCCGATGAATATATAACCATAAGCTCAGGAGTCTCTTCAATTATTCCTGAATCTTCGGACTCCCCCCAAAAATTGATTGAGCAGGCGGACAATGCCCTTTATCAGGCCAAGGCCCACGGCAGGAATCAATGCTATTTATACTCTCCTGCCCTGGGCTCTGCATCCAATGGCAATGGATGATAAAACAAAACCAAATACTGACGGCTGACGGCTTGCTACTGATTGAGAACTGTAACCACCTCGGCCTTTCTAAGAACGGAACCATCCCTGGTGTCTATATATCCCTTTTTTAAAACAGAGATGATTGTTTCATCATCAACTCCTGGTTCGGCCCGGGTCTCCACCACTTTGCAGAGGCTGATCTCTGCTTTGTTATCCTGAAATTCCATGGGTACAATGTGGGACGATTCAAGGATACGCCTGGTTTTTTTATGGATGGATCGAATATTTCTGCCCATCATTTTACCTGTTTTATCAAGCATATCCCTTTTTGACTCAAGATTGGCTTCAATATTTTCAAAGGCATCAAGAATTTCAAAGAGCTGTATATAATGATCATGCTCCCTCTGCCTGAACCGATCTTCCTGCCGGATCAATTCATGCTTGAGATCTGCAATATTCTTCTGAAACTCTATCAGCTTCTCTTTTAAATATCTCTTTTTATCCGTCACTGGGTCACTTTTGTCATTCTCAGGATTACAGACTGGAAACGAACAGCTCAAGGTACTCAAGGTCATTGGGCTCCACCGGGTCATATCCATGGTCTTCGCAGTCACATTTACCCTGGGCATCCCCTTTATGGCGGCAGTTACATTGCCCATTTGTGGGGGATTCCCCATTATGGTCACAAAATGCGAACATCTTTTTTTCCTCGCCAAGATCAATGCGATGCAAAAAGACCGCACACCCCTTGCTTACCGGATCGAGAAGTGTTTTCTGGGCAACGGCTATCTCGGCAGCACTGTACTTTTTCTCCCGCATGGCCCTGGCAACGGCCTGGACAATATCCTTCTGGGTTGCATATTCATCTACATTCAATACTGTAAAGGGATTCATGAAGCAATTGTTCCTTTATAATTATTCCGGGCTTGATCATCTTTTCGGCCAGTGTCGCCATCTTGTAGGGGCAGACCTGTGTGTCTGCCCTGGTGAAGGGCGAACACAAAGGTTCGCCCCTACGTTGCTGGCCGAAATAATGATCAAGGCCATTATTCCTTTATTGTTTTATTTTATTCAGAAGAGCCTCCATGCGTCCAGTGACTTCATGGAAGGGATCTACATATTGTGCCCATTGATACATCTCCTGGAGAAGAACCGTTACAAATTCAGGATCATCATCTGTATGGAGGGCATGCTCGGTCTGATCGAAAAAAGTTTCAACCGCTTCAAAATAGTGGGCCCTTACTTCAGGATGGGCAGAAGAATCGACGATCTTGGCCGCTTTTGCAAATTTTCTTTTATTCAAGGCTTTCATCATCTCTTCGGATTCTTCTGCAATTTCTATGGTAGAGTAGAGCTGGGCTGCATATTCATTATCAGGATCAAGTCCAAGAGCATCTCTTGCAACCCTTTTTACAACATTTTTCTGCATCATTCCTGCTTGGTCCCTTGCAAGCAATGAGTTTGTCATTAAGTATGAAAGGGATTTTGCCATTCCCTGGGAAGGGTGTTTTTTATGAATAAGAGAGACTGCCTGCTCATACTTTTGCAGCTCATCGCCATCGTGGAGATCAAGGAGAAACTCCCTGAACTCCTCTTCAATGCTGGGATGCTCCTTGAAAAAAAGATGGGTTTCATTAAAATATTTCATGAAATCCTTGCGGTTACGGGCAATGGCATACTGTCCATAGTCGAAACAGACCCTTTGACGGACATATCGTGAAAATTGATCCGAGAAGAGTTGATCCGGCATGGAGTCCAGGGTCTTCATCGCCATCTCTTTTTCACCGATTCTCATGAGATAGAGGGGCTCCCATGCAGTGCAATAACACCCTCCTGTTTCAAGGTAGTGTACCGTATTCCTGAAAGCATCTTGATGTTTTACAATAAATTCCAGCACATCTCCTGCAATACCGTTCAATGCGGCATACTCTGGTGTGAAGATGGGGTTTTCATGTGATTCAATTCTGCCGGAGATGGAGTTTCCATGTGATTCAATTCTGCCAGAGATGGAGTTTCCATATGATTCAATTCTGCCGGATTTTGCAGCCACATCCATGAGGTCTGCCATGAGGCTCTTCTCGAAAGAGAACTTTCTTGCAGCCTGTCGCCCCTCTTTTGTGTGGGAGCGGGAAGATACAACCGCCTCGGCCATCTTTATCAATCTCTGCTGAACCTTCCCACGAACAACCGGATCCGAAGAGAGTCCCCGGGCAGTCTCCAAATCGTATATTACGGTGAGCCAGGAGGAAGCCATCTCCTTGAAGGCCCCGGGATCATCCTTGGCAAAATGAAATGAAGCCCGGGCTTTGAGGCTTAGAAACTTCATTCTCTTTTGTCCGGTGTCAAATCTTTCTTGCCGATTTCGGCCTGGGATAGAGAGTATCTGGTTGATGAGTTTTGAGGCTGTGGGAAAATCACCCCTTTTCCAGGCATCTTCAATGCACCAACATTTAAGGTGGGAAATTATATCCCCAAGGCACTCTCTTTCCCGTTCAGAACCCAATTCTTTGGCATGGATATGGAGTACGTCTGCATTGGTGGCTGCCTTCCATATATCCACACCCATCTGTGCCATGGCAGGTTGGATCTGTGCCATGGCAGGTTGGCTCTGTGCCACGGCAGTTTGGCTCTGTGCCACGGCAGGTTGGATATGTGCCATGGTGCGTTGGTTCTGTGAGAGGGCAAGGGAAAAGACCCTCTTTTTTTGATTTAAAAAAAGTTCGTTTCCATCCGGGATGTTTTGCCATACATTCAAGGCATCTATATATTTTCCCATCTTTGCAAGGGTAAATCCATAATCATAAATATATCGACTCCCTGTCTCTTTATGTAGTGAGTTGGGATATAGTGAATCGGAATGTGGTGAATCGGAATATGGTGAATCGGAATGTGGTGAATCGGAATGTGGTGAATCGGATTCATGCACATCCGGGGAGAGGAAGAGCCGGTTAAAAATATCCATGGCCCCGGTATAGTCACCGGCCCGGACAAGGCATGATGCACTCTTCAACCATAAACCGGGATCGTCCATCTTTTGAGCTGCAACGGCATACAGGGAAGCAGCCTCTTTAAAGTTGCCCCGGGACTCCTCCCGGGATGCGTTATCGTCGGTACGTTCCACGAGATGCTCATTTTCCAGGGACTCAATTTTCTCCACAAGCCACGGTTCCGGCTCCATCTGCAGCCGTCGGGCCTCCCTGAAATTTTCCAGGGCATTTTCAAGATCACCCTTGGAGTATGCCCGGTTCGCTTTTTTTATAAGCTCCTTTGCCCGGGCAGCACTGTTTTCACGTTTGCATATCTCTAATTTTTCCTGAATATCGTCCCTTTCCAATGTTTTTTGGACAATTTCAAAGTCCCTCTCGGCAAGCTGAAAATTACCCCTTTTAAAAAATTTTTCAGCATCGGCAAGGAGCGAGTCAATGTCTCTTTTTTTCTTTCCCATATATCTATATTTACTCCAGTCGAATTTTACTCCAGTCGAATTAAAATTTCCTCTCCAGGCCCGGGCAGGGAGAGATTTTCCATGCAGAGTGCCCTGTTTTCCCTGGGACAATATCTCTCCTTAATGGATTCAATGGTATCTTCGGCAAGGAGAGTGTGACGAAAAAAGATACCCTGCTCCGGACCTTTCTTCTTGAAAATCACCTTTTGCCGATAAATTTTTCTCACCTGGGACAGGCTGCATGGATATCTGATACTGTTCATGCTGTTGATCCGGTATATGGATAGATCAGGGTTGTAAAATAGAAGCACAGGATACCAGTGGCCTGAGCCGTAAAGGTTTTTGGATATGCCCCACAGGGTATCGTTGTCACTGGCATCATATATTTTAAAGCAGTCGGTCTCTCCTCCGGGTACTCTCGTTGGTAAAGCCATCTGTGGAATTTCCTGGTCCCTTGGGGATTGATGGGTCTTGGGGCTTGAAATCGTCTCTTCCAATTCCTGATCCCTTTGGGGTTGATGGGTCTTGGGGCTTGAAGCCTTCTCTTCCAACTGTTCCATATCCCTTTGTGATTGGTTAGTCATGAAACTTGAAACCGTCTCTTCCAAATGTTCCTGACGGGTCACCAAATCAGCGATAATCCCGTCCAAACCTGATTCACGGTTGAACAGGGCCGTTATCCTCTCATCCAACTGCCCAAGGCGGTTCTCCATCCTGGCATCGGAATTTTCCAGATCCGAGGCCACATGACTGGTTATCTTCCGAACTCCATGGCTGGCCACAAGGATCATGGCGACAATGAACAGGATGAGGAAAAGGGTCTGGGTCACAAGGGCCAGGCCCAGGTCACGTTGGGGGACTCTCTCCTCGCTTCCGGTGCAGGGACAGCCATGGCCTGGATAGGAACCCGGGTCACGTCGGGGTAGTCTATCCTTTATATCGCCATCCCCAGGTATATCGCCATCCCCAGGTATATCGCCATCCCCAGGTATATCGCTATCCCCAGGTATATCGCTATCCCCAGGGCAGGTTATACAGTGATCTTCCGGAAATCCATTTAAATCTATCTGAAAATCCCTGGAATTGTCTTTGCCAGGGATTTCATTCTCTGTGTTGTCAAAGGGCTCGGAAGTGCTGTCATCCCCTCCTGAATACTGCTCCATGAGATGGGAAAACTCATCCAAAACCTTGAAGCATAAAAGATCGGAATCACACTGGGGACAGGTATCCTGCTCTTCCGGAATATGTTCAAGGCCGCAGATGGGACACTCTATTTCCTGCCTGGGTTCTATTTTGTTATTCCTTTGTATATCTTTGCCTTTATGTTGTCATATTTTGCAATCAGCTCCCTGGCCTCGGGAAGGCATGACATGGCTTTTTCAAACTTTGCAGCCACGGCATCCTTGCCCTCGTCATCGGAGATTGATGTAAGGGAGTGTATTGCACCCACAAATTTGGCACTCCTGGCAGGCTCATGCTCCCGGCACAGGTCAACAGCCTTTTCCAGGGTCATGAGTACCGAAATCATGGGAGATTTGTCAAACACCTTATCCAGTGCTTCATAGGCATCCACATTCTCCTGGTAGGTGCCCCGAAGCATCATATCTTCAAGGTGTTTTTTCTTTTTGTTTATACGTTCCCTCTCGCCAGGGGGGATCAGAACCCCGAACCTTTGGAGTACATGTTCACAGTAGTAGATGAGAGACTGGCATGTAATGCCTTCGGATACTAGTTTGCGGGCTGTTTCAATATTTCTCTGGGCCAGCTCATATACAGGCTCGATAACTTCACCGGTGTGGTCATCTATCACCTTGTTGATGTCGCTTATAATCATAATGGTACGGCTGGTTATCTCCGTGGTCTCATAGGAATCATAATCTCCGGCATTGGTCTCGTTAATAAGCTCCTCAAGGGCAATGAAGAGCTTCTCGTCGGCCTTGCCCCTGGAGAGTGTCTTGGATATTTCAGCATCCGGAAGTTCAACAATGGATGCGGCAACCTCGACAAGGTTGTTCTCATCAATCCTTAAAGTTACGTCAACACTCAAAGGAGATTCGGGATCAAAGGGTTTCTCCCCGGAATCTTCCTCCTTGGCACCCTCCCCGCTGCCGGACTCCCATTCGTACCATTTTTCATAGAGCTTTTCCCTCATGGAGTCGTCAATGCCCAGCCAGAGATCGCCAATACTCTCTTCCTCGTCATTGACCATATTCACAAACTTCATGTTAACCAGTTTTTGATACTTGTGTACAAGCCTGAAACGCTCCGTCCTCTCACAGGGAAGGGGTGTATTTTTCTCTATCAGCAGATATTTCTCACCGTTGTCAAGGCAGATATGGTAGTCATGGGCGGCGGAATGGATAATGTCATATACGCTGTGACTTATCATATGAGAGTCGAGATCAAATCCGCAGTCAGGACAGGATTTTTCCGACTGGGAGACCTGCACTCCGCAGCCTGGACACTCCAGGGCATCGGACAAACGATGACTCAGTATGGCTGCACCCTCTGCAATGGCAAGCATGGGACGTTTGTGGAGGAGAACCTTCTCCTCTCCGAAGATATCCTTTACCGCCCTTATGACCGAGGGTATCCTTGAACTGCCCCCCACAAGAAGGACATTGTCGATAATATCCGTGGTAAAGTGTATCTGCTCCAAAAGTTTTTTAACAAGCCCCATGGCACCCTCAACCACAGGGGCGATGATCTCTTCAAACTTATCCCGGGTTAAATCCACATCAATATCTACGAGATCTCCGTCACTGTCCTTTAAAAGACCCAGAAGTTCTACGGTTGTCTTTTCCCTGTCACTGAGGTCAATCTTTGCCTGCTCCACCACGCGTTTCAGCTCGGCGGAGAAGCGGTTTTTCACCTGGGTTTCCTGATCATTGATAAATGCATGAATATCTTCAATTTCATACTCCTCCGAAGTTCGGGAGAGAACGTAATCAATCAGTTTGTAATCAATATCCTCGCCGCCCATCCACATGTTGCCGCCCTTACCCTGCTCAATGAACTGGCCGCCGCTTATGGTAAGAACCGAAATATCAAAGGTGCCGCCGCCAAAATCAAAGACCAGAACGGTTCTGGCATCATCGTTTTCCACATTGTCAACACCAAAGGATATGGCCGCGGCTGTGGGCTCGGGCAGAAGTCTCTGTACCTTTATACCGGCCAGGGCGGCAGCGGTCCTCGTGGCATGTTTCTGTTTGTCGTTAAAATAGGCAGGCACTGTGATTACGGCATACTCAACATCATCGCCAAGGTATGCTTCACAGTCACGGTGTATCTTTTCAAGTATCTTTGCAGATAGCTGCTCCGGGGTGAACTCTTTCTCCCCCAGCACTATGGCAAGGCTGTTCTCGGTACCCCTTGAGTGGGTAACAATGGAGTTGGCACTTCTGCGGCTCTTGATAATTTTCTGCACCTCCGGGTCGTTGACACTCCTTCCCATGAGACGCTTCACCGCAGTGACGGTGTTGGCCGGGTCCTGTTTCAGCCACTCCAGGGCATGACGACCCACGACAAAATTTTCCTTGGAGAAAAATTTGATCAGTCCCTTTTTAAACTGAAGGGTAACACAGGAAGGAGTCAACTCTTCCCCTTCGGCATTTTTAATAATTTCAGTATGAACTTTTTTTATGGCCGCCACCGAGTTGGTGGTTCCCAGGTCAATACCAATGGATTTTGACATATAGACTGTCCTTACATTTATAAAGATATTAAAATTTTTTTTATATGAAAGTCCCCGTGGTTCAGGGACTTTCATCACTTCGATTGTGGCGGTAATGCCGCCATGTTTGTTATATGAAAGTCGTCCGTAGGGGTGATTCATGAATCGCCCCTACGGGACTTTCATGCTTCGATTATGGCAGTGGGCCCATCAAGGCCATTTATAAAGCATTTAAATCTCGTTAATCACACCATGGGCTGAATCTAAATTTGCAAATATATCATTTCCCATATCAAAACTAAAGGGAAAATGTTGTCTTGACACTGATAAAAAAAAAGACTATGATTTTAATCAGTTAACATCGAAAAAATATTTTTTTGTCAAATTAATACAATAAAATTACAGGCGGTTATATTATGTGTGGCATATGCGGAGAGATATTCATCGGCAACAATTCTGTTTCCCGGGAATCGGTAATCAAAATGAAGCATACAATGGAGAAGAGGGGGCCAGACAGCCACGGTATTCACCAGGAAGATTCCATTGTATTTGGACACAGAAGGCTGAAGATCATAGACCTCAGCGACAGATCGAGCCAGCCCATGGTGGACAGAGAGCTTGGCCTTTCCATGGTGTTCAACGGAGCCATATACAACTACCCGGAGCTTCGGGAGATACTCAAGGCAAAGGGCTACTCCTTCAAATCCAGTGGTGATACAGAAGTGATACTCAAGGCCTACCACGCCTGGGGAGAAGGTTGTGTGGATAGATTCAACGGCATGTTTGCCTTTGCCGTTTACGACAACAGGGATAGGTCGGTTTTCATGGCCCGGGACAGACTCGGCATAAAACCCCTCTACTATGCAAAAACAGAGAGCTCCATTCTCTTTGCATCCTCCCTTCCCGCCATCCTGGCCACGGGAAAGGTTTCCAAAAATCTCTCGGTCCGGGCACTTCACCACTATCTCACATTCCACTCGGTGGTTCCGGCTCCGGATACCATTGTGGATTCCATCAAAAAGGTGCCGCCGGCAACATGCATAAAGATCAATTCCAGGGGCGGCATGTTTGAAAAACCATACTGGTCACTCTCCTTTGAAAGGGATGCCCAGGAGGATAAATACACATTTGACGACTGGAAGGAGCTTGTCACCCAGGGTTTTGACCGGGCTGTCCGGCATCGTCTTGTGGCGGATGTTCCTGTGGGGGTACTCCTGTCCGGGGGGCTGGATTCAAGTCTGGTGGTGGGTCTTCTTGCCCGCTCCGGCCAGAAGGATCTAAAAACCTTTTCCATTGGATTTGAGAGTGTGGGCGGAGAGAAGGGTGACGAGTTCCAGTATTCTGACATCATTGCCAGGCACTTTGCCACGGATCACCACAAGATAGAGGTGGACTCAAAACAGGTTCTGCCCAACATGGAACAGTGCGTAAGGGCCATGTCCGAGCCCATGGTGAGCCATGACTGCATCGGTTTTTTTCTGTTGAGCCGTGAGGTGGCAAAGCATGTGAAGGTTGTGCAGAGCGGCCAGGGGGCCGATGAGATCTTCGGGGGCTACCACTGGTATCCCCCCATGATGGATCTGGACGGACAAAGTACTTCCCTTGGGGTCCAAGCCTACAGGGAGGTTTTTGGAGACCGCACCCACCAGGAACTCATGGAGATGGTATCAGATGCCTACAGATCCAGGGATTTCAGCTCGGAATTTATCTCCAGCCACTTCTCCGGGCCCGGGGCATCATCGGCCATAGACAGGACCCTCCGCATGGACACCACGGTGATGCTGGTGGATGATCCCGTAAAAAGGGTTGACAACATGACCATGGCCTGGAGTCTGGAGGCCAGGGTGCCCTTTCTGGATCACGAGTTTGTGGAACTTGCCGCAAAGATTCCAGCCATCCACAAGGTGGGCCACGGCGGCAAACATATACTCAAGGAGGCGGCAAGGGATATAATTCCCCATGATGTTATTGATCGGCCCAAGGGTTATTTCCCGGTTCCAGCCCTGAAGTACATCCAGGGCGACTACCTTGATTTTGTGAAGGATATCGTCACCTCCCGGAAATCCAGGGGGAGGGGAATCATTGAACAGAGCTACATCGACACACTCCTTGATGCCCCGGAAGAGCACATCACACCCCTCAGGGGCTCCAAGCTCTGGCAGGTTGCACTGCTTGAGTACTGGCTCCAGATCAACGATTTATAAAGGAAGGAGCCGTCAAAATGGACAGATCCAAATACAGAATAGAAAAGAGACATGGCCAGTCACTCAGAAACTGGGAGCGGATGAACACCCCGGAGACCAGGAACATGAAAGAGGATGCCTGGGTGGAGATGGGATGGGGACGGCTGGTCTTTGCCCACACCTTTAAATCCAACCCGGGGATTGTTGATGCCATGTGCTCCCAGGGTTACGATACAAGGGACATAGCCATGTACATAATAGACCCCCATGTGGTTGTAGCCCTGGCACCGGACAAGCTCTTTCTGGATCCATCCCACACATTCAGGATGTGGTCCCATGACTATCGTCCATGCAGGGTTACAACGGAACCCTTTACCATACACAGACTCTCCACAATGGAAGAGGCCAACGAGATCAACCGAATATATGCGGCCTGCCACATGAAGGGTGCGGATCCGGAATTCATACTGGACAACCGTGCGGGAAAGGAGCGTACATACCTTGTGGCCAAAGCGATCGCGGACAAAAAAATCGTGGGCAGCGTCACCGGTGTGGACCATGTACGGGCCTTCAAGGATCCGGAAAAGGGCACCAGTCTCTGGTCCCTGGCAGTGGATCCCCAGTGTGATCTTCCCGGCGTGGGCATGGCCCTGGTGCGTCATCTGCTTGAACACTACTTTACCAAGGGACGGGCCTTTGTGGATATTTCGGTGATGCATGACAATGAAAATGCCATCAAGCTCTACGAAAAACTTGGATTCAAACGTATTCCCGCCTTTTGCATCAAGCGGAAAAATCCCATCAACGAACACCTTTTTGTAGCCCATGCACCAGGGGCACACCCGGGCCTTAACCCCTATGCCCGCCTGATCGTGGATGAAGCCAGAAAACGGGGCATCTCCATAGATATACTGAATGCCGAGTTCGGTCTTTTCAGGCTTACCCTGGGATGCAAATCCATTACCTGCCGTGAATCCCTCTCCGAGATGACAACGGCAATAGCCATGACAAAATGCGACAACAAGAGACTGACCAGCTCCATACTTAAAAAAGCAGGCATAAATGTGCCCCGCCAGATACTCCATGATACCCTTGAAGGTACCCTGGGGTTCATGGAGGAGGTTAAACAGGTGGTGGTAAAACCGGTAAAGGGTGAGCAGGGAGACGGCATCAGCGTGGATATATCAACCCGGGATGGATTGGAAAATGCCCTTGGAAAAGCCGGTGAAGTCTGCCCCCAGGTGATTGTGGAGGAGTTTGTCCGGGGGGATGATCTGAGAATCATCGTCATAAATCGGGAGGTGGTGGCCGCAGCCCTAAGAAAACCGCCCTCCATCACAGGAACCGGCAAGCACACCATTGAGGTTCTCATCGAAAAATACAACCGAAGGCGCATGGCGGCCACCGGCGGAGAGAGCAGTATCCCCATGGACGGAGAAACCATACGGTGCATTGGGCTGGAAGGTTATAAGGGCAGCGACATACTGGCCAGCGGAGAAGTTCTCACGGTGAGAAAAACCGCCAACCTGCACACCGGGGGAACCATCCATGATGTCACCGAGAGGCTCTCCCCGACTCTCAGGGATGTGGCTTTGAAGAGTGCTGCTGCCCTGGACATTCCAGTCACGGGCCTTGATCTCATGGTAAGGGATGTGGAAGGGGAGGATTATGCCGTGATAGAGGCCAATGAGCGTCCGGGCCTGGCCAACCATGAACCCCAGCCCACGGCACAGAAGTTCATTGATTTTCTCTTTCCCGAGACCATTATCCATGGTACTGTTCATGGTGATGGCCCCAGATGAAAAAAATGCCTTAGGAATTGATTTTTAATAACTTGCCCATTCACCTCACCCCCCCAAACCCCTCTCCATGACTGGAGAGGTGGAGTTTGGGTAAGTTAATTAAACCCAATTACTTAGAAAAACTGGAGAAGTAAATTGTTCGAAATTGACGAAAGCTACCTTGCCTGCCAGATGCTGGCACTTTTAAATATTCCAAGCCCTTCGGGATACACAGACCAGATTGTTCACCATGTATGCTCCCAGCTCAAAGCCATGGAGCTTCACCATGAAGTAACAAGAAGGGGAGCCATCCGGGCAACCATTCCAGCAGAACCGAAAAGTCCCCAGGATCGGGCCATATGCGTCCATTTAGATACCCTCGGGGGCATGGTGACCCAAATCAAATCCAATGGAAGACTTGCCATAACCCCTGTGGGCACCTGGTCCAGCCGTTTTGCCGAAGGAGCTCGGGTAACCATATACACATCCAAGGAGCAGTACCGGGGAAGCGTTATGCCCCTTAAGGCTTCGGGTCATGTATTCGGACCTGAGGTGGACACCCAGCCCGTTGACTGGGACAATGTTGAGATACGCGTCGATACGGATGGCACATTAAAGCAGGATATGCTGGAAAAAGGATTTGACGTTGGTGATTTCGTGGCCTTTGATGCCAATCCGGAGATTGTCCCCAACGGTTACATCAACTCCAGACACCTTGATAACAAAGCTGGAGCCGCAATACTCCTTGCCGTTGCAAAATCCATAACAGACAATAAAATCGCCCTGCCTGTGGATTGTCATCTTTTGTTCACCATTTTTGAAGAGATCGGCATAGGTGCCACCGAAGTTCTCTACAGCGATATAAATGAGCTGATAGTAATAGATTGTGCCATGGTATCGGAGAAACAGAACTCTTCGGAACACTCGGTAACCATTGCCATGATGGACCAGGCAGGCCCCTTTGACTATCATCTTAACAGAAAACTTTCGGCATTATGCCTTGAAAACAGGATAAATTTCAGAAAGGATGTATTTAAGTTCTACAGATCAGATTCCGCTTCCGCCATTGAGTCCGGCAGCGATGTTAGAACGGCACTGGTGGGTTTCGGCATTGACGGTTCCCATGGATACGAGCGTACCCACATGGATTCCCTCAGGGAGACCGCAAAACTTATATTTGCCTACATGCTGAGTACTCCCACGTTTGCCAGGGATGAACATGACATAGGCTCCATAAACGGATTCCCCCATCAGCCGGTGAGGGAACTTATCAAGATTGAAACCTGATGTGAGGGATATGATCGAGATTGAAACCTGATTTAACTTGTGGTAAAGTTGTTTCGTGTTCATTCATAAATTTGCGTAACTGTAAACTGAGTACCGACTATCTGCCCAATGTCAATTTGATTTTACGGAGTGTAAGTCAACTACCCCTACGGCACTTCGTGACCGTAGGGGCTTGAAATCGCAAGAGGACAAGCCCTACGTTGACCAGCCTAAGTCTTTCGAGGACTACGTTTCTTAGGTCATCACACCGGAGGATGCGTGCCAGTCTTCCGCTCTGTGGTTGTGCGTTAAACAGGTCTAAAGGGTTAAGCCAGTGCGTACAGCGTAAAAAGCCTTTGAAACATTGGCGAGGCAAACTTTACTGGAGCAATCCAGGTTTCTCTTAAAGGAGAACAACTGGTTTTTTTGAGAGTTCCAGTACAAAAAAACTCTCAATTCCTCCCCTACGGCACTTCGTGACCATAGGGGTTTCCTTGAGGAGGTTTTATGAATATTTTTTCAGCCTTTGAACCGTTTCAACAGACTATCTTCAAACACCGCATTGAACTTCATCGTAAAGAGACCAGGATTTTACAGATCAACGCAGGTTTTCTATGTAACCAGACCTGCCGTCATTGCCATCTCCAGGCAGGACCCCACAGAACCGAAATAATGACTTCCGGTACCTGGGATGCGGTCATTGCCTACGCAAAAAGATGCAGTTTTGAAACCATTGATATCACGGGCGGGGCACCTGAAATGAATCCCCACATAGGCAGGGCTATTGAAAAGCTTGCCCCTCTTGCCCCAAAAATCATATTACGTTCCAATCTTACCGCCATCAATGAGAAAGGCGGAAATGATCTCATTAAGCTTTTGGAAGTTCATAAAGTTGCCGTTGCTGCATCTTTCCCTTCCATCAATGAAAATCAGACAGATGCCCAGCGGGGTAACCTTGTTTTTCAGAAAAGTCTGGATACCCTCAGACAGTTAAACCATATCGGCTACGGACATTCTGGCACGGGGCTGGAGATCAGTCTCGTCTCCAATCCTTCCGGAGCCTTTATGCCCCAGGCCCAGCCCCAGACCGAAAAACGGTTCAGGGATGTACTAAAAAATAGGTACGCAATTGTATTTAATAACCTTCTAAGTTTTGCCAATGTACCCATCGGAAATTTCCGACAATGGCTGCTCTCATCGGGAAACTATGATGATTATATGCAAAAACTGGTTTGTGGATTCAATCCAAAAGCTGCCGAAGATGTCATGTGCCGGTCTTTGGTATCAGTATCCTGGGATGGATTTCTGTATGACTGTGATTTTAATCAGGCTGAAAATCTTTACATGGCAGGAAAAAAGGTTCATATCTCAGAAATGGCCCATGAACCTGAAGAGGGACAGTCCATTGCAGTGGCAGACCACTGTTATGCATGCACTGCCGGCACAGGTTTTACCTGAGCCGGAGCAATTCAAACCTGAGGTTCAGGTTTTTTATATAACGGCCATGGCAGACTCATCTGCCACAACGAACAATGAAAGTCCCGGGAGTCTTAAAATATGGGGACTTTCATATAACATACATGGCGGTGAACCCGCCACAATCGAAGCATGAAAGTAGGGGAGTATTGCATACGCCCCTTAAAATATGGGGACTTTCATATAAAAAACTAAGGGGCATCTATGTGTCATAACTGTAATTACGAACA